>NZ_BAFP01000108.1 GCF_000308455.1 Nocardia abscessus NBRC 100374
CCGTGGAGGGTGTCGTGTGGTCCCGGTGCCCCGCTACCGGTCGAGACGTAGATCGCGGTACCGCGCAATTTGTCCGCGTGCAGATACGGGTCGTTGGCCGCCCACGCCGGATCCGTCGGCGGACCCCACATGTTCACCACATTGCCCCGGCGACCACCCACCACCGCGCTCACGATCACCTGACCCTGCGGATCACTGGTGCGCACACACCCGGAATACGACCCGATAGCCCGATACAACCCCGGCGCGGCCAACGCCAACTGGAACACCGACGTACCCGCCATCGAGATACCCGCGATCGCGTTCGCCCCGTTCCCCCCGAACGCCGCATCAACGATCGGAGGCAACTCCCGCGTCAGGAACGTCGCCCAACGCTGCCGCCCCAACACCGGATCATCCGCACGCCAATCCGTGAAATACGAACTGGCACCCCCGAACGGAACCACCACATTGACCTGCTTGTCCCGAAAGAACTCCACCACATCCGTCCGG
>NZ_BAFP01000107.1 GCF_000308455.1 Nocardia abscessus NBRC 100374
GGGCCGCGCGCCGCTGCCGGAGGGTGCGGCGATGAAGGTGATGACCGGCGCACCGATCCCGCCCGGCGCGGACTGCGTCGTGCCGGTGGAGGACACCAGCGCGGGCGACGGCACGGTGACCATCGAACGCGGCCGCAGCGCGGGCGAATTCGTGCGGGAACCGGGCACCGACGTCCGGAGCGGGGACTTGCTCGTGCGGGCGGGAACGGTGCTCGCGCCCCGGCACGTCGCCGCGCTCGCCGCGGTCGGCCTGCCCGCGGTGACGGTCTTCCGCGCGGTACGCGGTGCCGTGATCACCACCGGCGACGAGCTGGTGGCGGCCGGAAAAACCCTGCGCCCCGGGCAGATCTACAACTCCAACGGCGTCGCCCTCGCCGCGGCGCTCACGGCGAACGGCGTCGACGTCGTCTCGGTCGCGCACAGCACCGACGATCCGGCGCGCTTCCGCGCGCTGCTGTCGGCCGCGACCGAGGGCGCCGATGTGGTGTTCACCTCCGGCGGGGTGTCCAAGGGCGATTTCGAGGTGGTCAAGGACGTGCTCGAGCCGATGGGCGGGCAGTTCGGCGCGGTCGCGATGCAACCGGGCGGCCCGCAGGGACTGACCGTCGTCGACGGCGTGCCGGTGCTCAGCTTCCCCGGCAACCCGGTCAGCACGATGGTGTCGTTCGAGGTGTTCGCCCGCCCGATGCTGCGCCACCTCGCCGGGCTGCCCGAGGTGGACGCCTACGAGCTTCCGCTGCGCACCGCCATCGCGCGATCGCCGGAGGGAAAGCGTCAATTTTTGCGCGGCAAGCTCGTCCGCGGGCGGCCGGGGCAGGCGCCCTGGCAGCCGGAGGCGGTGGAGGTCGTATCCGGCGCGGGCTCGCATCTCGTGGCGGCCATGGCCTGGGCAGACGTGCTGATCGACGTGCCCGCCGAGGTCACCGCGCTGCCCGCGGGAGCGCTTGTGCGAGTGTGGTCACTATGAGCGAGCTGTCCCATGTCGACCAGGAAGGTCGCGCCCGCATGGTCGATGTGAGCGCGAAGAGCGAAACCAGCCGGATCGCCGTCGCGGCAGGCGAGTTGCGCACCACGGCCGAGGTGGTCGCGCTGGTCCGGGCCGACGACCTGCCGAAGGCGGACGTGCTGTCCACCGCCCGCATCGCGGGCATCGCGGGGGCGAAGAAGACCTCCGAGCTGATTCCGCTGTGCCATCAGCTGGCGCTCTCGTCGGTGCGGGTGGAGTTCGGTTTCACCGACACCGCCATCACCATCGAGGCCACCGCGAAGACCAAGGGCCCCACGGGTGTCGAGATGGAGGCGCTCACCGCGGTCGCGGTCGCCGGGCTCACCCTGCACGACATGGTGAAGGCGGTCGATCCCGCGGCCACCCTCACCGACGTGCGGCTGCTCACCAAAGAAGGCGGCAAGCACGGACATTGGCAGCGTCCGGCCGACGAGGGCACGAGCGTGCGTTCCGCTGAAGAAGACCTTTCCACTGGTCCGGACGCCGCGGAGGAAACCGCCGAGGCCATCGAACCGGCATTCGACGAGGGGGAACGCTCGGCCGTGGTACTGGTCGCCTCGACCGGCGTCGCGGCGGGCACTCGCGTCGACACCACCGGCCCGGTACTCGTGGACTGGCTGGCCGGTCTCGGATTCTCGGTGCGCGGTCCGCTGGTCTACGCCGACGCCGAGATCGAGTACGGACTGTCCGACGCGTTGCGCTTCGAACCCGCCCTCGTCATCAGCACCGGCGGCACCGGCGCCTCCCCCACCGACGCGACTCCCGAAGCCACCCTCGCCGTGCTCGACCGCGAACTGCCGGGTGTGGCGGAGGCGATCCGCCAACGCGGCACCGCGAAATTCCCGCTCGCCGCACTCAGTCGCGGCGTGGCCGGGCTCGCGGGGCACTCGGTGGTCGTGAACCTGCCCGGCTCGCCGGGCGGCGTTCGAGACGGCATCGCGGTGCTGGAACCGCTGCTCGATCATCTGCTCGCACAAGTTGCCGGAGGTGGAAGTCATGACAACGGCTGAGGCCACGGTCCGGCTCGCTCGGATCAGCGACCAGCCGCTCGACGCGGCGGAGGTCGAGGCGGCGGTCACCGGGCCGCACTACGGTGCGGTCGTGGTGTTCACCGGGAAGGTCCGCGACCACGATGGCGGACAGTCCGTTTCGGCCCTGGAGTACTCCGCACATCCGCAGGCGGAGCGCTTCTTGCACACGGTCTGCGCGGAACTCGCCGCCGCGCACGGCTTACCGGTCGCCGCCGTGCACCGCGTCGGATCGCTCGGCGTCGGTGACCGCGCGATCGTCGTCGCGGTCGCGGCGGCGCATCGCGGCGAGGCGTTCGCGGCCTGCGCCGAACTGGTGGACCGGATCAAACACGAAGTCCCCATCTGGAAGCGCCAATTGTTCGCCGACGGCCTGTCCGAATGGGTGAACGCCTGCGGGTGATCTCCTAGGCTGGTACGGCCGCTCAGTTGCTGTGGCAGAAGGGAGCGCGCGATGGGAACCGACCAGGTTCTGCTCCACCGATTCGTCGTCTCGCAGCTCACCGCGGCCGGCGTGGACCGCGACCGGCTGCTGCGGGAATCCGGTTTGCCGGAGTGGACCATGGCGGGCGACGACGTGCACCTGCCCAGCCAGACGTTCTCCCGGTTGTGGGAGATCGGCGAACACGCGCTGGGCGACCCGGACGTCGCACTGAACGTGGCGAGCCGCTATCGACTCACCTGCCTCGGTCTGTACGACTATTTGTTCTCCTCGGCTCCGACGCTGGGCGCCGGACTGGCGACCTGCGGACCATACGTCACCGCGGTGACCACCAATCACCGCTTCGATCTGGTCGCGGAGAACGACGACGAGGTGACGCTGTACCTGGACATGATCGAGGGGGCGGGCCGCGGCCGCGACCTGACCCAGTTGTGGGGCCTGAGCGCGGTGCTCAGCCGGGCCCGGCGCGTGGTACGCGAACCGCTGGCCCCGCTGCGGGTCTCGCTGCGCCAGCGCGCGCCCGCCAGGGCCGGCGCCTTCATCGAGGTGTTCGGCACCGCCGCGATCGAGTTCGACGCGCCGGTGGACGCCATGACCTTCCGCGCCTCGGACATGGATTTGCCGCTGACCACCAGCGATCCGGTGCTGGCCGGCATACTCCAGCCCTTGGCCGCCGCCCTTCCGCCACCGCCGCCGCTGGCCGACGCCTGGCCGGAGCGCGTCGCGGCGGCCCTGGCGGACTGCCTGAACGACGGTGACGCGTCCCTGGAGCGGGTGGCGCGCAGGCTGGCCACCAGTCCGCGCACGCTCCAGCGCCGGTTACGGGAGGCGGGTACCACCTGGCGCGCGGAACTGGATCGGGCCCGCAGCGCCCGGCTGGTCGCCGCCAGCGCCGCCGGGCCGCTGAGTCCCTCGCGCCAGGCCGAGATCCTCGGCTACTCCGACCCGGGTTCGATGCGCCGAGCCGCACGGCGGTGGTCGCCGGCCACCTCCGCACACCGCGCCGAGCGGGTCGAGCGCACGTTCACGGCCTGAGGAAACGCGCGGCGATCGACCAGAACGTCGCGTCCTCGATCGCACGAAAATCCCAGCTGTTGGTGAGGGCGTGCGTCTCGGCGACGATCGCGGGTACGTCGAAGTCGTCGCGGGTGGCGGTGCCTTTGGCCTCCAACGCCTCGATGACGTACGCGGTGGCGCTCTCCATGGAATCTGACACGGGAAACTCCCATCGGTCGCAGAACGATTCGGTCGGTCACGGATCGGCTGCCGAGCGGCGCCGTTCGCGGCAGTTCGCTCCCGGCGCCCGCGGACCGGCGGACACCGCATTCAGTCTCATGAAAAGACCGCTCTGTCACCAGCACCGAACGCGACAGGTCGCTACCGAACGCGCCAATCTGGTGTGTCTCAGTGCGGTGTATAGCGCCACACGCCGAGCATGCTCTGCGGATCGAGCGGATCGGCACCCTCGTGCACCGTGTCACGCAGCCGGGCCAGCGCCGCATCGGTGTGCAGGCCCGCCCCGATGAGCACCAGCCGCGCGCCCCGCGCTTCGCCCCGCGACCAGTGGCCCGGCTCGAAGACGATGTGGCGGCCGACCACGTGCAGAACGAACTTCCTGCGTTCCTCCGCCACCCCGAAGGCGGCGAAGCCCTTGGCCCGGAACAGTCCCGGTGGCGGGTCCTCCAGGAAACCGATCAGCTTGCGCGGATCCAGCGCTCGGCCGCTGGCGAAGGAGACGCTGGTGTAATCGTCGTGCAGATGGCGGTGCCCGGCGTGGTCATCGTGGTCGTGCTCGGCGAGGAGTTCGTCGAAGCTCAGCTGCTCGGCCACCAGCGGGCGTTCGCGTGACGGCTCGTCGAACAGCAGCCCGGGATCGATCCGGCCGTACGTGGTCGCGTACACCGGAACCGAACCGACGAGTTCCGCCAGGTCCGCACGCAGCCGCGCGAGCTGCTCGGACGGAACCCGATCGGCCTTGTTCACCACCACCAGGTCGGCCAGCCGCAGATGGGTGCGCAGCTCGGGATGACGGGCGCTGCTGCGCGGGAACTGTTCGGCGTCGACCACTTCGACCAGGCCGCCGTAGCGCAGTCGCGGGTTGTCGCTGCCGACCACCATCCGGATGAGGTTGCGCGGCTCGGCCAAGCCGCTGGCCTCCACCACGATCACGTCGATCCCGGCGCGCGGCTGGGTCAGCCGGGTGAACAGTTCGTCCAGCTCGGTGACGTCGACCGCGCAACACACACAGCCGTTGCCGAGCGAGACCATGGCGTCGACCTGCCCGGCGACCAGCATCGAATCGATGTTGATCGCCCCGAAATCATTGACCACCACGCCGATCCGCGTCCCCCGGTTGTCCCGGAGCAAGTGATTGAGCAGCGTGGTCTTCCCGGAACCGAGAAACCCCGCGACCAGCACAACAGGAATCCGGTCAGCCATTCCGTTCACCCTAGTGCGCCGCGCGGCCCGCGGAAAAAGCCGGACGCCACCCTCGCGCCGACGGGGATGGCGTCCGGCGGGTTCGGTGTACGGACTATTTCGAGGGCCCCAGCAGCATGCCCGCCAGGCTGTAGCCGAGGTTGATCAACTCCGTGGCGATGGCGTTGTCGTCCAGGCCGAGCATCTTCGCCAACGGCATCAGCAACTCCATGATCGACGCGTCACCGCCCGCGGTCCCGGGTGACTGCTGGGCGTTCGGCGTCCCCGGTGACTGGTTACCGGAGGTGCCGGGCGATTTCGGCGCCGCCGAGGTACCCGGCGACTGCGGTGTGGCCGTACCCGGCGCCGGCTTCGGCGTCGAGGTGCCCGGCGCGGGCTGCGCCTGCGGCACAGCGGGAGCTCCAGGGCTCTGCGGCACCGCCGGAATCGTCTGGGCCTGCGGGACCACCGGGTTCGTCTGCGCTTGTGGAGTACCCGGGCTGGTCTGCGCTTGTGGAGTACCCGGGCTCGTCTGCGCCTGCGGTGCCGCCGGGTTCGGCTGACCCTGTGGAGCGTCCGGATTCACCGCGGGGCGGTCGAACGACGTGCCCTGCGGAACGGACTGCGCCGCCTGCTGATCCGACGACGTACCCGGCTGTGCGCCGAGCAGGTGGCCGACCACGCCCGTGGTGAGCGCGATCGCGTGCTTGAGCTGCCCATCGGGTGCTTCCAGCAGCGCCGCGTCCTCGGGATTGGCGCCGTTGCCCATCTCGAGGAAGACGACCGGAACGGTGGTCAGCGCGGGCCCGGCGATGTCCTTGCGGGTCTGCAGTCCGTCCACCACGCCGCCGTAGTTCGCGGGCGGGAATCCCGCCTCGCGATAAGCGTCGCGCACCGACTTCGACGCGGCCAGACCCGCTCCCGACTGGGCCTGATCGATGATCAGATTCGGGATGGGCAGCTCCGGAACGATCAGGTGGAACCCGCGATACTGCGCGGGCGCGCTGTCGGCGTGAATGCTCACGGCGACGTCGGCGCCGGACTGGCTCGCCGCGCGGGCCCGGTCGTCGACGCAGCCGCCCCAGTTCAAGTCGTCCTGACGGCTCAGCACCACGTGTGCGCCGAGCGTCTCCAGCGACGTCTTGACGATCTGGGCGACGTTCCAGGTGATGGTGTGCTCGGGAACGCCGTTCATCGTGGTCATTCCGGTGGTCTGGCAGTCCTTGGTGCCGCCGCGACCATCGCTGACCTGTCTGGCCAGATCTTGCGAGTGATTGGACCCCTGATGTCCGGGGTCGAGGAACACGGTCTTGCCTGCGAGCTTTTTCGACATGTCCAGCGCCGACGGCGCCGCATGTGCGCTGACCGGAAGCAATCCGGACAACGTCACCGTCACCGCAGCCGTGACGGCGGTACAGATACCCGCTTTGACGATGCTTGGCTTCATAGTGCGGTCGGCGCCCCGGGATGGGGCGCCCCTCCCTTCCCACTTGTAACACCAAACCCAGTGGTTAACTCTGGCAACGTGCGTATCAGCAAATCAAGGAGCGTTATCGAAGTGTTACCGCAGGTCCAGCGCCCGGCTGTCGGATCAGCCGCGGCAGTTTGCGCAGAGATAGCAGAGCGTAATGCACCCGAACCGGCGCCATGCCGATCGGCACGCCGAATTCGTCGGGAAGTTGTCAACTTCCTGATAGGCGTGGTCGCGCAAGAGTACCCCGGTAAACACGGCACGCGGCAACAACGGGAGCAAAGCGAGTAGCTGGGCCGCCAGAAATCTCTCGGCCGACCGTCCGCGAAATCCGGGTGCGCGGAGTGGGACTCGGCCGGGGCGCCGCCCTCGGCCCGTCGGCATCGACCGCCGGATCACGGATTTTCGGCACACCACTCGGTCGGTTCTGGTATTTCTGGCCGCGGAGATGCGGGGATCTCCCGAGTCGGCCGCGACCACGGATGGACGACCGTACGCGGCGATAGTACAAGTCAAGGAGAACCGGTATGCGTGCAAGCACGCTTCTGCTCGCTGGGGCCATGACCGCCGCGGTAACCCTGCTCGCCACGGGTACGGCGGCGGCCGAACCGTCGAACACCATGTCACACGACGGCGTCTACTTGGTCGGCGTCGACATCCTCCCCGGCGTCTGGGAGGCGCCCGGCACGCCCGACCCCGCCTACGCCTGCGATTGGGCCAGGCTGTGGAAGGTCGAGGGCGACAACACGAATATGCAGAACATCATCGCGAACAACTACACGCGGCTGAGCCCGGTTCGGGTGGTGATCGAGCCGACCGACGTCGGATTCAAGACCGAGAATTGCGGCCCGTGGCGATTGCTGCCGACGCCGCCGCCGACCGGATCGTTCGGCGGCTGAACCGGGCAGCGCCGAGCGGCGGCCTATTGACTGGCGTTCAACAGGCGCTAGGGTCGGCCGCATGACGAGGAGCAAGATTCTGATCACCGGCGCGAGCGCGGGCCTCGGGGCCGCTATGGCGCGCAACTTCGCGGCCAAGGGCCGTGATCTCGCGCTGTGTGCCCGCAGGCTGGACGCGCTCACGGCGCTGCGCGACGAGCTGGCGGCCGCCCATCCCGGCGTCACCGTGGCGATCCGCGCACTCGACGTGGACGATCACGCGGCGGTGCCGCTCGTGTTCGGCGAATTGCACGACGAACTCTGCGGACTGGACCGCGTGATCGTCAACGCCGGGATCGGCAAGGGGGCGCGCATCGGCAGCGGCCGGGCCGACGCGAACATCGCGACGGCGACGACCAACTTCGTCAGCGCACTCGCGCAGGCGGAAGCGGCGCTGGAGATCTTCCGCGCCCGCGACGCCGGACATCTCGTCCTCGTCTCCTCGATGAGCGCGGTGCGCGGGCTCCCGGGCAAGAAGGCGGCCTACTCGGCGAGCAAGGCGGGCCTCGCCGCGCTCGGCGAGGGACTCGCCACCGAGTTGGCAGGCACGCCGATCGCGGTGACCACGCTGCTGCCGGGATTCATCGCCACCGACATGGCGGCCAAAGCGGGTGACGCGCGGATGGTGGCACCCCTGGACAAGGGTGTGGCGGCGATGGTCGCCGCCATCGAGAAAGAGCGCCGCCGGGCCTGCGTGCCCGGATGGCCGTGGCGCCTGATCGATGTCGTCCTCCCCCACCTACCCGACGCCCTCGTGGCGCGGATGAGCTGAACCGGCCGCCGCCTCCCTGTGGCGGGCACCGTTGCGCAACAGGGGCGGGCAGCCGTCGATTACCCGCCAGGTAATCGACTCGACGACTCGCGGGAGGCAACATCGCGGCCATGATCGATGAGATGGGCACGGCGCTGTTCCACCGAACCATGCCGTTCACCGAACGCCTCGGCGTCGAAGTCCTCGCGCACGGACCTGAACTGGTGCGCAGCCGCCTGGCCTGGGACGAATCGCTGTGCACGCTCGGCGGCATGCTGCACGGCGGGGTGCTGATGTCGCTCGCCGACGCCACCGGCGCGGTCTGCGCGTTCCTGAATCTGCCCGAAGGCAAGCAGGGCACCACCACGGTGGAGTCGAAGACCAATTTCCTGCGCGCGGTCCGCTCGGGGTATGCCATCGCCTCGGCGGCGCCGCTGCATGCCGGACGCTCGTTCATCGTGGTCGAGACGGTGATCCGGGACGACGCGGACAAGCTGGTCGCGAAGGTCACCCAGACCCAAGCGGTGCTCTAGCCGACGCCGACGGCCACCGGCGCCCGCT
>NZ_BAFP01000106.1 GCF_000308455.1 Nocardia abscessus NBRC 100374
ACTGGGCGGCGATCACCGTGTCCAGCAGGGCCAGCGCTTCCGGCTCGGGCAGCGCGCGCACCGTGTTCAACACGCTCGCACCGCGCAGAGCGCCGTCGAGCACCGCGGTCAGCGACGGTTCGTCCAGCTGCAGCACGACGTGCGCGCCGAGGCGCTTGCGCACCTCGGCGACGTGCTGGGCCAGCCCCTCGGCCAGGGAGGCGGAAAGGTCGCGCACCGCACCGGGATCGGTGAGCACGCGGTGACCACCGGGCAACTCGACCTGCGCGGCCAAGGTCAGCGGGCCCGCCGATTGCAGCTTCACCACACGGCCGCCATCGGACAGACCGGCGTTCTCCCACGCTTCCTCGAGCGCGTCCAGATCGGTCCGCAGCAGGTCATGGGCCCGCCGGGAGACCGAACCCGGGCGCTGCGCGAGCCGGTAGCCGCGCGGCGTGGTGTCGAAGCGCAGGTCGACCAGCAGGGCGGAGGCCCGGCCGATCAGGTCGGCGCCCGCGCCGCGTCCCGGCAATTCCACCAGGTGCGGCAGGTCGCCGAGTTCACCCACGATGGTCGCGGCGGCCTCGCGCGGGTCGAGGCCCGGCCAGGAGCCGACGCCGGTGGCGATTCCGCCTGGAAGGCGCACCGGCTCGGTCGCCACATCGGTCCCACTGTCTTGCGCCACGTCATCCGTGCCGATCTCGTCCACCGCGCCGTACTCCGTCCGTTCGATTCCGCCGTCACGCGATCCCGCAGCCGTCAGCGGCCGGACCCGTCTTTCGGTGCCTCCACAGCGCACAGGCCGTGAGGGACAAGAGCGCCGGAGGCCGCACCGCGCAGGCAGGTCCGGATCACCGGCTCGCGTCGGCCCTCGCTTCACTCGCGCCGGACTCGCGCGCGGTGCCGGAGATGGTCCCGCTGCCGATCACCTCGTCGCCCTCGGGATCCGGACGGTAGAGCACCACGGCCTGACCGCGCGCCACACCGGTCAACGGCTCGCGCAGTCGCGCGACCAGCCCGTCGCCCACCGTCTCGGCGACCGCGGGCGCGGTGCCGCCGTGTGCGCGCACCTGCACCACGCACTCGATGGGGCCCGCGGGCGCGGAACCGGAGGTCCAGATCGCACTCTCCGCCTCGATCGTCCAGACCTCCAGGTCCTCGGCCGAACCGACGCGGACGGTGCCGGAATCGGGATCGATGCCGGTGACGTACCGCGGCTTGCCGTCGGCGGCCGGGCCCGGCAACCCGAGCCCCTTGCGCTGGCCGATGGTGAAACCGTGCACGCCCTCGTGCCGCGCGAGCACCTGGCCGTCGGAGTCGACGACCGCACCGGGCCGGACGCCGATCTTCGCGCCGAGGAAGGCTCGGGTGTCACCGGAGGGGATGAAACAGATGTCGTGGCTGTCCGGCTTGTTCGCGACGGCGAGGCCGCGCTCGGCGGCCTCGGCGCGGATCTGCGGCTTGGGGGTGTCACCCACCGGGAACATCGCGCGCGAAAGCTGCCGCGCGGTCAGCACCGCCAGCACGTAGGACTGGTCCTTGTCGGCGTCGACGGCACGGCGCAGCACGCCGTCCGCCAGCCGCGCGTAGTGGCCGGTGACCACCGCGTCGAAGCCGAGCGCCACCGCGCGGTCGGCCAGCGCCGAGAACTTGATCTTCTCGTTGCAGCGCAGGCACGGATTCGGCGTCTCGCCCGCCGCGTAGGCCGCGACGAAATCGTCGATGACGTCTTCCTTGAAGCGATCGGCGAAATCCCAGACGTAGAACGGGATGCCGAGCACGTCGGCGGCGCGCCGGGCGTCACCGGCGTCCTCCTTCGAGCAGCAGCCGCGCGACCCGGTGCGCAGCGTGCCCGGCGTCGCGGACAGCGCCAGATGCACGCCGACCACCTCGTGACCGGCGTCGACGGCACGCGCCGCCGCCACGGCCGAATCCACACCACCGCTCATCGCGGCGAGTACCCGCATCAGACACCTCCTTTCGCACCGGCCAGACCCGCGGCCTTGGCCCGTTCCACTACCTGCGGCAATACTTCCAGCACGGCATCGACGTCGGCGCGCGTCGAGGTGTGCCCCAACGAGAAGCGCAGCGATCCGCGCGCCTGCCACGGCTCGACGCCCATCGCGATCAGCACGTGACTGGGTGTGGCGACACCCGCCGTGCACGCCGAGCCGGTCGAGCATTCGATCCCCGCCGCGTCCAGCAGCATCAGCAGCGAATCCCCTTCGCAGCCCGGGAAAGTGATGTGCGCGTTGCCGGGCAGACGCCGCTCGCCGACCGGCCCGTTGAGCACCGCGTCCGGCGCGGTCGCGCGGATGCCGTCGATCAGCGCGTCTCGCAACGTGACCAGTTCGGCGGTGCGAGCGGGGAGTTCGACCGCCGTTTGGCGCAGCGCAGCGGCGAGCCCCATGGCCGCCGCCGTATCCGAGGTTCCCGATCGCAGGTCACGCTCGTGCCCGCCGCCGTGCAGCAGCGGCACGCACGGCACCTGCCTGCCCAGCAGCAGCACCCCGACGCCGTGCGGACCGCCGACCTTGTGGCCGGCGAAGCTCGCCGCGGCCAGGCCGCTCGCGCCGAAATCCATGGGCAGCTGAGCGGCCGCCTGTACCGCGTCGCTGTGCATCGGCACGCCGAATTCCTGTGCCACCGAAGCCAGTTCGCCGATCGGCTGAATGGCGCCGACCTCGTTGTTCGCCCACATGACGGTGACCAGCGCGACGTCGTCGGGATCGGCGGCGAGCGCCGCCCGCAGCGCGCCGGGCGCGACCACGCCCTCGGCGTCCACGGGGAGCCAGGTCACCTCCGCGCCCTCGTGCCGCTGCAGCCACTCCACCGCATCGATCACCGCGTGGTGCTCGATCGAACTGGCGACGATCCGGTTCCGGCGCGGATCGGCGTCGCGGCGCGCCCAGAAGATGCCCTTCACCGCCAGGTTGTCGCTCTCGGTGCCACCGGAGGTGAAGATGACCTCCGAGGGCCGGGCGCCCAGGTCGGCGGCGATCGACTCGCGCGCCTCCTCCAGCAGCCGCCGGGCGGCACGCCCCGAACCGTGCAGCGACGAGGCGTTGCCCGTGGTGCGCAGGGCAGCCGTCATCACCTCGATGGCCGCGGGCAGCATCGGTGTGGTGGCCGCGTGATCGAGGTAGACCGTCTGGGGCGCAGCACCGTTGACCGGACCCGAAAAAGCCGACTTCATGACCAGTTAAGGATAGCCGTCACGGTCAGCCGGTTATTCCCCCCTCCCGCGCGCCCGCGCGGGCCACGTTCGGCGGCGTGCGCGGCCCTGTGAGCGGGCGAATCCGGTGATTTCTACCTATTGAATGTACCGCTAAATAGCGGTACGTTGTTTGATGTATTGATCGCGAGACGCCCGTTCCGCGGAGCGGATCGAGGGCACGCCGAGCGGTCGACTACCGGACGAATCGATCAGTGAGGAAGTTCCGATGGACCCACGCACCCATGGACGTACGCGACGTGTGCTGGCGCGCGCCGCCGCCGCGTCCGTACTGGCCCTGATGCCGATCACCGCCGTCGCGGTGCCCGCGCTCGCCGCACCGATCGTGCTCGAGCCCGCCGCCCCGATCGACCAGATCGACCCGGCACACGGCCGCCACGGCCACGGCCACGGCAGGCACGGCCACGACGGGTGGAACCACGGGCGGCACAACGACTGGAATCGGGGCCGGCACGACGACTGGTTCCGGGGCCGCAACCGCCACGACGACTGGGATCACGGCAGGCCGGGCTGGCACCACGGATTCCGGCCGCCCACGGGCAGCGGTTTCTGAGTCCCTACCGTTTTTCGGGGCGAGCCGACATCGGCTCGCCCCGGACTCGTATGCAGCGCGTCTCCACTCGACGCGGGGTCCTCACGCAGAATCGTTACCGGCTCCACCGGTCGAGATCCTCCTGGTAACGTCCGCTCCATGAGCGATGGGGGGACACCAGCCTCGATCACGAACCTCTCTGTCGTGCCGGAGAAGGTGCGCGAAGTCGGCATATATGTCTATGAGTTGGCGGAGGCGTTGCGCACGGCGTTGGATTCGGCTGCGAAGGACGTCAGCTCGCTGACGGATGGTTCTTGGACCGGCGACTACGCTACGGAGTTCGCCAACGGGTGGACTGATGTCCGCGAGGGCGGCGGCAAGATCATAGCCGCGTTGGCCGAGATCGCGGAGAAACTCGGCGTCACGGCGGATGCCTATCAGGCGCGTGACGAGAGCAACGCCGCACCGCTGAACACCTCTAGTTTGGATCTGCCGTGAGCTCAGAATTCTCGGTGGATTTGGACCACCTCGATGAGATCGTCACCAAGTTGTCCGCCCTTGCGGGGTTCATCGGTGAGCGCCTCGATGGGATCGATGACCGGGTTGCCACATTGACCGACACCGGCTGGGAAGGTGTTGCCGCGCAAGCTTATACAGAGGCGCACCGCGAATGGGTCACCGGTGCGCGCGAGTTCGTTGAAGGGCTCAAGGATATGAGCGATGCAGCCAAGAAGGCGCATGAGAACTTCACGCACGCGGTCGATCTCAACAGTAAAATGCTCAACGGGGGATAATCATGGCGCTGGCCGTCGACTGGCAGGTGTACTACGAAGCCGCCAAGAAATGTCACGACTTGGCCAGTGCGCTGCGCACCGCCGACAAGCCGCTGCACGACATGAAGAACGAATGCGTGGGCATGGCGGGCGATGCCAACGGCTGCAGGCAATGGGGCGAGAAGTATGACCAGGTGGCACGTGACACCATGCAGGCCTGCACCAACCTCGCCGACGCTTTGACGAATTTTGGGTACGTCCTCTACGCCGCTGGATATAACTACGGGACCCGTGGCAAAACCGATCCAGCGCCTGATCGGCCCACCGTTCAGGCGATATCGATGCACAAGGTGACGATCCCATCCTCGATCGGTAGCAACGGAAACGGCGTCGACAAGCACGACGACGGCATCGCCGAATTCTACAACGAACTCGTCGACAAGATCGCCGAGGAATTCGGCAAACTACCCAACGGAGACGTCGGCAAACTGAAGAAAGCAGCCGACGAGTGGAAGAAGTTTGCCGAAAATAGCACCGTGCTAGATGCCGAGCGGCAGATCGCAACGATCAAGTCCCTCTTCGACAAAATTCAAGACAAAACTAATCTACCCCCGGTCTACGAAAATCTGGACACACTCGGCTTCAGCGCGAAACAAGTCGCCGGCGGCTCAACGATCCTCGCCGGTCTCGTCGGCGACTACCACACCAGCACCGTCGCTGCGCGCAGCAGCTTCGAGAAGGAGATCAACGTCGCGGTCGCGGCCGCAGGAATAGCCGTGGCCGGCGCTTTGGTGTTCGCGGCCATCAGCTTCGGTGGCTCACTCCTTGCCGGAGCGGGAGCAGTCGGCACCATCGTCCTCAACTGCATCAACGCGATACGCACCGCCTACCAAGCCAGCAACCTCATCAAGGTTGTAGGACTCACGGCTGCCGCTGCCGGCGCTAGCGTAGTCCTCACCCATTTCGACAAAGTCCCCGGACTCGATGATCTCGTGACCGAAGGCGGAAAACTCGGCGCCATCATCCTCATGAAAGTATTTATCGACGGCGTCGACCCCTTTTGGGACCTGCCGGCAGCGCCGAACAATCCCGCGCCGGGCATGACTCAGGGGGCAGAGGATTACATACTCGGGAAGCACATCAAAGATGCTGCAAATTATGACCAATCGAAGGGTACTTGGCCTGACGGTACTACAGGCAAAGAACTCGACGATCTAGCCGATGCCGCCGAAAGCTCCCCTGCGCGAGGGCCGAATAAGGACGGAAATTATGAACGGGAAGTAGATGCCGGAAAAGCAATCGGCAGTGTGTCAGAGCAGTTGGGCGGTCACGTAACCAGCCGGTACAAGGTGGTTACCGATCGGTTTGGCGGCGTCATTACCATGTATCCAATCCCATAGAATTATGAGGTGAAAAATTGGGAATCGCGATAGTTATCCAAAATCAAGTTCACCAGAAGATCGAGACAATTACCGGACGGCCGTCGGAAACTCTCGAGAAGATGATCTGGGAGGCGCCGACAGGGTCGATGATTTGGGCTATTCACGGGCACGCAGATACGATGTTCAATACGACTCAGTTGAATGCCTTTCTGGATGAAATCGCGGGACTATCGCCGAGGGATGACAGGGAACAGGAGCTGTTCTCCGTGTTGCGCAACGCTGCGGAAACCGCGATCCGCCAGCGCGGATATCTGTGGTTCAGCGGGGACTAGACAGTCGTGCGCTTCAGCTGACTGATCTGCTCCTTCGCGGCGGAGGCAACGCGAAGAAGTGCCGCGCGACCGCCACCACCTCGTTCGACCGGTCAGCGGCGACGCCATGACCGATCAAATAGAAGAATCCGGTTTCGTGCGTGGCCGACAAAAGATCGAGCGGAACCGCTCCGGATCGCAGTCGGCGGCGGCGAGATCGAGAACTGCGAGCATACGAACCACTATCGCGCGGTATGCCGCGCCACAAAGCCCGACTGCGCATTCGTCGCCTACTGCGCGGCGGCGCTCCGGCGGCCGCGCAACATCGTGCGGCGGCGCGGCCTGCGCACCTCCGGGGCGCCAGCGGCGACCGACGGGTCCTGCACCCGGGTGTGCCCCGCCTCGATCCACTCTGTGGAGTCCAGCGCGCCGTGCCGCGGCAAGGCGGTTCCACGGACCGCGGCCTCACAGCGCCGGGCCAGTTCGCGCCGGTCGCTGCCGGGCTCCTGCACCGGTTCCAGCACCACTTCGGCGATCATCCCGCGCGAGCGCAGCACCCGCCGCGCGGAGGAGCCGAAGGTGTCGACGCCGACGAACCCGGGCACCGTGCACGGCACGCCGTGCCGGTCGAGGTAGCGCAGCCGCACCGGCTGGACCGGAGTGCCGGTGTCCACGGCCGCTTGGAACAACGCGGGTCGCATGGTGCCGTAGGCGCGGCCACACCAGGTGGTGCCTTCGGGGAAGACGCCGATCCGCTCGCCCGCCGCCAGCCGCGCCCCCACCGCGGCCACCACGCCGGGCAGCTGTCGCAGGCTTTCGCGCTCGATCGGGATCACCCGCATCAGCTCGGCGAGTCTGCCGATCAGCGGCCACTCCACCATGTCCGCGCGCGCCACGAAGCCCAGCGGCTGCACCGAGGCCAGCGCGACGATGTCGGTCCAGCCGATATGCCCGGTGACAACCAGTACGCCACGGTCCGGCGCGCCGAACCCGGCCGGTGCGAGCGCGGGGCCGCCCTCATCGACGACCCCCCGCTCCTCCGCGGCCCCCCGGTTGTCGACTATGCGCAGCCGCATGCCCAGACAACCGAGCAAGAGGCGCGCGTAGCCGCGCTGCAAGGGCACGCGCCTGCCACGCGGCGTCACCGCGTTCGCCACCGGGAAGCTGAGCAGCAGTCCGGCGACCCCGGCCAGCCGGGCGGCCACCCGTCCCGGCCCGACTTCATCGATCGAATCCAGGCAGCCGGGTCCACAGGGGCTCGACGGCATCCATGCGTGCGCGGTGGACATTGCGGGCGGCGCGTCGAAAACCACGGTCCTCACCGTCCCCCGTCGAGGGTCGCGGCGGCTTCCTGTAGTCGATCGAGATACCGGGTGTTGATGGTGTCCAGCCCGAGCAGCGCGACGAAGTCGGCGACCGCGAACGCGGGATCGTGCGCGGGCTCGCCGCAGATCTCCGCGCCCAGTCGCAGGTAGCCGCGCACCAGCGGCGGCAGTTTCGGCCGCGAGGGCGGCGTCAGTTCGTCCAGGGTCTTGCCGTCGACGACCACCGGGTTGTACGGGTGCACCCGGCGCTCCGGGTCGGATGCGTGGCGGCCGAGCAGCATGTCGCGCACCCCGCGCACGTTCACTCCGGGCGCGTCGGCCGCGGTGTCCTGCATCGGCACCGACACGCAGCCCATCACCCACTCGTAGCCGGTGAGCTGGATGTAGTGCAAAATGCCCGCCCACATGAGGGTGAGCACCGAGCCGTTGCGGTGGTCGGGGACGACGCACGCGCGCCCCATCTCCACGATGCGCATGCCCCCGGGATCCAGCTGGGCCAGATCGAATTCCGTTGCCGTGTAGTACCCGCCCGCCGCGGCGACCTTGTCCGGCGGCAGCATCCGGTAGCAGCCGACGAACTCACCGGTCGCCTCGTCACGCACCAGCAGGTGGTCGCAGTGCTCGTCGAAGTGATCGGCGTCCAGGCCGGTGCCGTCATCCGGGATCCGGAAGCCGGGCTCGTTGGCGAACACGTTGTAGCGCAGGCGCTGCGCGGCGACGCGGTGGTCGAGGTCGGAGGAGACCACCAGCGAGTAGCGCGACCGTTCCTCCCCGGAGTCCGTCGCTCGAGCCGGGGCTGTCAACACGGACGAAATAGTCATATCCATGATGAAGCCAGTCCGACAATGCGCCGCAGCAACCTCGAAGTGTCGCGACGATGCCGGTTCGGTTAACGAGACGGCTGTCACACCGAGCGTTCACCGAACAGTTCCACCGTGTTCGTCCATCGGCTTCGAAGTCGCCTCCGACGTGGGGATATCGAGCAATTACCGGATTGACCGGCAACCCTCACGATCACCAGGTTATCCGGAACGAACTCCGCGTTGACGACCCGAGAACACCGCAACCCCGGATAGTGCGACTACCACCTCACGCGCCCCGCTGACCTCAGCTCCCGGTTTCGAGCGAAGCGAGACCGAGCATGCGCCGTTGGCGCTGGACAAACAAACACAGCTCAGGCGGCGCGGCTGTGTTCGGCGAGTACGTTCGTCGAAGTCGCCTCCTCGGCGAAGCCGGGGCGTCCGGTGCCGATGAACGCGACCAACCACGAGGCGACCGCGGCGAAGCGGTTACGGAAGCCGACCAGGTAGAACAGGTGCACCGCGAGCCACATGAACCAGGCGATCACGCCGCGGAAGGTGATGCGCTCGTTGAGCTTCGCCACCGCGCTGAATCGGCTGATCACCGCCATGCTGCCCTTGTCCCAGTAGGTGAAGGGGGTGCCGGGCTGCTTCTTGCGACGGATGATGTCGGCGGCGTGCCTGCCCTCCTGCATGGCCACCGGCGACTGCCCGGGGTAGCCGTTGAGCGAGGTCATGTCGCCGATGGCGTAGATGTCGGCGTAGCCGCCGACGGTCAGGTCGGGGTTGATCAGCAAGCGGCCTGCCCGGTCGGTCGCCACGCCCGTGGCCTCGGCCAGGATCTTCGCGAATCCACCGGCCTGCACGCCCGCCGACCAGACCACGGTCTCGGCCGCGATGCCGTGTTCGACGCCGTCGCGCCCCTTGACGGTGACCTTGCCGTGCTCGATGTCGGTGACGAAGGTACCGAGCAGCACGTCCACGCCGATGCGGGTCAGCGACTTCTTCGCGTACTCCGACAGCCCGCCGCCGAACGGCGGGAGCACCTCGCCCGCGCCCTCCACGAGCGTGACCGAAACCTCTTGGTGGTAGTGCCGTTTCGCGAGTTCCTTCAGCTGGCCCGCCACCTCGACGCCGGTCGCACCCGCGCCGACCACCACGAAGCTCAGCAGCCTGCGCCTGGTCGGCTCGTCGGCGTGCGCGGCTTCGGTGAAGACGCGCTCGATCTGCGCGCGCAGCCGCCGCGCGTCATCGATGGTCTTGAGCGAGAAGGTCTTCTCGGCGAAATCGTCCCGGCCGAAATAGGACTGGCTGGCGCCGGTGGCCGCGATCAGCGAGCCGTAGCGGATGCGGTGGCGCACACCCTCGTGCTCATAAGTGACGATGGCCCGGTCGGGATCGACGTCGACCACCGTGCCCAGGCGCACGTCGGCCTCCCGATGGCGGCGCAGGATGCCCGCGATCGGCGGCGCGATCTCCTCCGATGCGAGCACACCGGTCGCTACCTGGTACAACAGCGGTTGGAACAGATGCTCGGGCGTGCTGGAGATCAGCACATAGTCCACCCCCGACTTGGCCAGCTGCTTGGCGGCGGCGAGCCCGCCGAACCCCGATCCGACAATGACGACACCCGCGGTTTCGATTCCCGCTTCCACGTACTGCATGACAGCCTCCTTCTCTCATTACCAACCGCGATCCGGAGGGCGGATATTTCAGGTGTGTGGGCGCATAATCTAGATGACTCTTATCTCGATTCGTAATTAATAGGAGGCCGCTGTGGAACTTCGGCAGCTCACCTACTTCGTCGCGGTGTGCGAGGAGCTCAGCTTCAGCGGCGCCGCGGCGCGGTGCTTCATCTCGCAGTCGGCGATCAGCCATCAGATCTCCCGGCTCGAGCGCGACCTCGGCGTGCAACTGTTCGAGCGCTCGACCCGCTCGGTGGTGCCCACCGACGCCACCGCACGGCTACTTCCCCTCGCGAAACAGATGTTGAGCCTGGAGTCGGCGATCCGCGCCGCCGTGCGCACGGTGGGGCCGCGCATCCGACTCGCCGCGAACATGTCCTTCGCCACCCGCTCGCTGTCGGCGATCGCGGGCGCGCGCGCCGCGCACTCGGAGGCGGAGATCGAGTTCGTGATCAAGCCCTTCCGTCAGCGCATCACCGCGGTCACCGACGGAGACTGTGATCTCGCGCTCATCCGCGGCCGCGTCGACCAGCCGGGCCTCGTGGTGGAACCACTCTGGGTCGAGGACCTCGTGATCGCCACCTCCAGCGCGCATCCGCTGGCGACGAAGGACACGGTGACCCTGGCGGACCTGAGTTCGTATCCCCTGCTGCTGCCGCCGGAGCAGGAACAGGTGTTGCTGCACACCGTGATTCGCAACGCGTTCGCCGAATTGCCCATGGGCCCCACCTTCGGGCCGCCCATTCCCCCGGACCACACCGCGACGATGGAGCTGATCAACCGGCCCGACGCGTGGACCGTGCTCTACGCCGAGAGCACCACGGAGGGACTGGTGGTCCTGCGATTGGCCGAGCACCAGCTGCGCATCCCGGTGTCGGCGGTACTGCGCGCCGACGCGCGGCGCTCGCCGATCCTGAACACCCTGCTCGAAGCGCTGCACCGCTGCTGAGCACGGTCATTCGTCAGCGGGCCGTCCATCGCTGCGAGACGACGGCGGTAGACGGTCGCCTAGCACCGGTCACGGAACCTGCTGGACCGTGCACAGCAACGATCGCTGCCGAGTTGATCGAGCGCGGCATCTTGCTCGACACCGTCGACCCCGGCGATCACGGAAGCGGAGTGAATCCGATTCCGATCGTGCCCGATCCTTGCGCTGCGATGTCATCCAGAATTCCGTGAATACCGGTGAACTGGAATGGCGCCCACGGTTTGAGAGGATTGATTGCGGAGGTGATCCCAACCAGACCGCTCCGCGTGGTCACCGGTCCACCGCTATCGCCCGGAATGACCGCAGCCCATGAACTGATGACATTGTTCTGGTACTCGATCACGAGCCCGCATGTCGTTCCGGACACCTGACCGTACTTGCACATGATGTCCGAGAGCGGAACCGGATGCACTCCGATCCGGCTGATCACGGTCCCGTTCGGCGTCGTATTGACCGGATTGATCTTCGTTTCGTCCAGCTTGATGACCGCGTAATCTTTGGAAGAGTCGGCCGGAAACCGCATCGACGGAAAGCCGGGCCAATTCGTCGGCCACGTGGCGTAGTACCCGATCGGACCCAGTCGGCGATTCCCCGTGAGGAATACTTCCTGAGTTCTGGTGCTCCGAGTCATCATGTGCCCGGCCGTGATAGCCACCAGGTTGCCGAGTCCGTCATATCCGACAGCCCCTACGGTGCCCCAGCTTCCGCAGGGCGGGCCGCCATCGGAGACGATCGACGTTCCCGGACCGAAATTCACACCGGATGACGGGGGCGTGCCGACATACGTGAACAAGACGCCGTTACTCGGCCCGCTCGGCGCGGTGACGGTGATGTGCACAACTCCCGTCGCGGCAGGAGAGACAGCCGTGATCTGCGTTGCGGAGTCGATCGTGAATGAGGTCGCCGGAATGGTTCCGAACCGGACCGCGGTAGCTCCGGTCAGATTCGTCCCGGTCAAGATGACCGTGGTTCCCCCGATGATCGGCCCCGAACCTGGGCTCGCCGAGATCAGAGTCAGAGCCGTAGACCGGGAAGTACTGGCAGACATAGTGCAACCTCCTCGACCCCGGCGGGGGTGGTTCCGCTGCGCCAGGGTCGCGAACCCGCTCGGGTCCTGGCTCTCTTCAGTAATGCGCCTACACCGGTACGTGGGCAATAGAAATCTCGATCCGTTTTCTTCCGTTTTCAGATTGATCCAGTGGTCGAGGAAGGTCGATGGCGCGGACGCAGTTGTGACCAGAAGTCGTGGCGTACCGCGTCCCACAGTCCGGTCAATTTCGGCAGCAGTTCACGGGCTTGCGCGAGGTCGGGGTAGGAACCGGGGCCGTACGAGGCGATCGGCGTCACGTCGGAAGTGCCGCGCACACCATGATCGCGATGCGGTGGCCTTCCAGCCGCCAGATCGTTTGAAAGCCCTCGGCTTCGGTGTTATGGATCTCGTGCATTCCGCATCAGTCCCGCTCTCTCCGCATGACGTCGAATGGTCCGGATGCCGGGTTGCGGGAATCCGCGACAGAGGAGGTGAGTGCGTCCAGCACATTCAGCAGTGTTTCCATGTCGGGGCCGGGAGATACGGCAAGTCGATCGGCGGGCGGTTCGAACGCCAGGCCACGGGCGGAGGCACGTTCGCGTGGGCTGGAGACCGGCGGAACGAGCTTGCCCGCCCGCACCAGACAGCTGAGCGCCGATGCCTTCCGTGGACAATTGGCGGCACGACATCCCCTGTGCTGCTGCATGATGCGATGCGACTCGGCGATCGTGAGGGCGTGGTCGGGGTGGGTGTGGCCGGAACCGATCGCACCGGGCTGAGCACGCGCCCAGGTCACCGCGGGGCACACCGTCTCGAGGTCGCATGTCTCGCAGACTCGGGCGGGGGTGTTGTCCACTGTGGTCAGGTCGTGGACGACGAGGGCGGCGGCGTGCACGCCGACCGCGATGGCCAGCGCATATCCGACCGGATCGACTTCTCTTGCCGGGGGTCGGACGGTGTAGAGGTAGTGGTATCCCAATTGTTCGGCGTGGCGGCATATCTCGGTCGCGTGCCGAGGTGCGTGCGGGCCGGACATGTCGATCCGTACCAGCCCTACCGCATTCGGTTTCCGTATCTTCTGTGTGGCGCGCCGGCCGGTCGTGGGGACCTTCTGGGTGTGCATCGTTGCTCCCGGATCATGGTGGTGGCGTGCGGTTTCGGCTTGGTTGAGAAGGCACCCTCGGCGGGTTCCACCTCGAACGCCGAAACCAGCACACCACCTGCGACCAGCGGATACGCTCGAAAACGAGTACCCATTCCTGATCTGCTCAATTACCCAGGACGGTGCTCGGTTCTCGAGCAGAACGAGTTCGATTTGCAATCCCGCACGACTCACTTCAAGGAGACCTGCGTGACCAGCCCTGATGAAGAAGGCCCCTCGTCCACCCTGCCGCGTCGCCAACTCGGACGCTTCCTGCGTGACCGCCGCGAAGCGGCGGGCTTCACCATCGCCGAGGCCGCCAAACTGGTCGATCTGTCCCGGGCCGTCCTCCAGCGCCTGGAGACCGGCCAGATTCAGAAAGTCCGCAAACAGGATGCACAGGCGCTATGCGAGGTGTACGGCGTCGATGCCACAGACACCAAGGCCGCGGTCGACCTCGCGGTGCAAGCGAAGGCCAAGAGCTGGTATCACGCGTATGGCGGTCTGTATAGCGGCGCTTTCAACATGTATGTCGGGCTGGAAGCCGCCGCGCGGCGGCTGACCACGTACCACGAACACGTCCCTGGCTGGTTGCAGACCACAGACTATGCACGCGCTGTGATCGGGGCGTCTCCGGGATTCAGCAGCGAGGATATCGAGCGGCGTGTGGAGCACCGCCTGAGGCGGCAGGCCATCGTCACCCGCAAAACCAAGCCGGTCGCTTTAGAAGTCCTGCTGCACGAATCCGCGCTCCACCGCATGATCGGCGGACCGAAGATCATGTCTACCCAGCACCGGCACATGGCCGAAGTCTCGAAGCTGCCGAACGTCACGCTGCGGATACACCCCTTCAGCGCGGGGCTGGCCTGGGGGATGCCGCATGGCCTGTTCATCATCATGGAGTTCGACTCGAACGCCAAAGGCGTGCCGGTCGAACCGCCGGTCGTCTACTTGGAGGGAGGACCGGCGCAGGATGTATACCTGGAGAAAGCCGAGGAAATTCGGCTCTACAGTGAGCTCGCCTCGGCCATCCGGGATACGTGCCTGGGTGAAGTGGAATCGCGAGACCTGCTCCGGCGGGTGGCAAGGAGTTACGAGCGGTGAACGATGACCTATCCGGGGCGAATTGGTTCAAGAGCAGCCGCAGCGCCAGCGGTTCGCAATGCGTCGAAGTGGCATGGCTCCACGGCGGCATGATCGGCGTCCGGGACAGCAAGAACCCGACCGGCCCCGCGTTGGTATTCGCACCAGGCGAGTGGGACGCCTTCACCACAGGCGTGCAGGGCGGAGAATTCAACCGCCCCGCCTGACGAGAACTCGCACACACCCAACGGAAACGACCGGCCCCGCACCGCCCACCATATGGCCGGAGCGGGGCCGCTCCACATGCGTCCATCGAATCCCACTAGCGCAACAACCATGCTGCGCATCTGAGCTGAACCATCCGTCAACCGCAGTCCGACTCCTCGCCGGACGAAACCGGCCCCGGCCCAACCGGGGCCGGTCGTATGACTCACCCCAGGTCAGACGCCCAATTCCGTCGATGCCAGCGCCGTACCCTCGATGCGCGCCCGGATCTTGGCGAATGCGGTCTCCCGAGAGGTGGAGGTGTCGTCGGCGAACGGCGAGAAGCCGCAGTCGTCGCAGGTGCCCAACCGTTGGACGGGAAGGAAGCGAGCGGCGAGCAGCACCCGGTCGCGGACCTGTTCGGGTGTCTCGACCTGCGGGTCGATCGGGTCGGTGACACCGATGAACACCCGCGCCTCGGCGGGCAGGTGCTCGGCCACCACGGCGAGCACCTTCTCCGGGTCCGGCTCGCTGGCGAACTGTAGGTAGAACGCGCCCACCCGCAATTGCAGCAGCTTCGGCAGCAATTCGACGTAGTCCACGTCCAGGCTGTGCGTGGAATCCTGGTCGCCGCCCGGGCAGGTGTGCACGCCGATCCTGGCCCGCTCCTCGTCCGAGAACCGGTCGAGCACCGTGTTGTTCAGTTCGATGAACTGGTCGAGCACGCCGCCGCTCGGATCCAGCTTGAGCGACAGCCGCCCCTCGGTGAAGTCGAGCTGCACCAGGTGCGCGCCCGCCTCCAAACAGCCGCGGATGTCGGCCTCGGCCGCGTCCGCGAGGTCGGCGAGGAACTGCTCGCGGGGGTAACCCTCGATCCCGTCGGCCGGATACAGCAGGCTCAGCGCCGACGGCGCGATGACGGCCTGCTTCACCGGCACGGTGGCGTGCTGCTGGGCGGCGCGCAGGTAGTCCGCCGCGTGTGCGGCGTAGCGGAACGGGCCCGAGGCCAACCGTGGCAGCTGTCTCTGATGTCCGTCGGCGAACGGGATGACCGCCCCGTCCGGAGCCAGATTCTCCAGCCCGGCAATCGGATAGGTGGCGAAGCTCGGCTTGGACTGCTCGCCGTCGGTGACAACGGGAGAGCCGAGTTCCTCCAGCTTGCGGACGGTCTCGGCGACCGCGCTCCGCTGGAGTTCGGCGAGCGCGGCGGCGTCGCCGGAATCGTCGGCCATGGCGGCCAACAGGTCGTGAGGTCGAGGGATGCTACCGATCGGTTCCGTTGGGATGCTCACCGGCCGAGTGTAAGTCCGCCACCTCCATCTCCGACGCCAAATCACCTGCACCGTAATTTCTTTCGCTTCGGCCACGATTTTCGCTCACCTGGCCTCGAGAGTTCGCACGAATTTCGCGCCGACCTTTTCCTGACCGAGCACAACAAACCAAGCGCTCGCTGATCGCGGGACTCGAGTTGCCGGTCGGCCGCCGCCGAACCGGCCTGCCTCGCAGCTTTTCGACAGGCCATCATCGGTCTCACACTCGAGTTCCGGCGGCCCGACCAGGCCGAATGGCGGTCGGAGGCGAGTATTTCGGGGGTGGTCGAAAACGGAACAGGACCACCGCGCAGCAATCGACGCGGTGGTCCTGGGGTCGTGCGGCAGATCATGCGGCAAGGGTGGTGCGGACTAGCTCAGCCCGCCCTCAGCACTTCGATCAGCGGAAGATGCCCACTCGCCAGCCGTTTCCTTCGGCCTTGCAGCTGTAATGGGGGACGTTGATGTCGCCCTCAGAAACGCGCCGCGCCTCCTCCTGCTTAGCGGCGACCAAGCATTCCTTTTCGTTCGGATACACCTTTGCCTGCGCCGCAGGTGCCAAGGCGATCAAGGCCCCCGTGGCCAGCGCGCCCATCAGCAGTCCCGTAACCGTCTTTTTCACTTCTGATCCCCTAGTGTCGATGACTCCCCCCCTTCGGGGGACTTGACGCCAATCAAACTAGCAAGCAACGCATGAGATCGGCGGATGGAGTCGACAACCGCGCCGACCACGGATCACGCTGTCGGGGCCGAGTGGGTCGCGGACGGCTTCGACGCGGGCGAGGTCTTCGGACAGCGACTCGGGGTGGTCGGCGATCTTGACTTTCGTGGTGCGGCAGCCGGAGCGAGTGGTGATCTCATGGGCGCGTTCGGGATCGAGCACCAGAACCGCAGACTGACCAACTCAGCAAAAGGCGGCCCCGGCCAGAAGATCGGGGCCGCCTTTCGACCGGCCGAAGGGTGTCAGCCCTTGTGCGACTTGACCGCTTCGGTCAGCTGCGGTGCGACGTTGAACAGGTCGCCCACGATGCCGTAGTCGGCGATCTCGAAGATCGGTGCCTCTTCGTCCTTGTTGACCGCGACGATGGTCTTCGAGGTCTGCATGCCCGCGCGGTGCTGGATCGCGCCGGAGATGCCCAGGGCGATGTACAGCTGCGGGGAGACCGTCTTACCGGTCTGGCCGACCTGGAACTGGCCCGGGTAGTAGCCCGAGTCCACCGCGGCGCGCGAGGCGCCGACGGCCGCGCCGAGCGAGTCGGCCAGCGCCTCGACGACCGAGAAGTTGTCGGCCGAGCCGACGCCGCGGCCACCGGAGACCACGATGCCGGCCTCGGTGAGTTCCGGACGGTCACCGGCCACGACCGGCTCGCGCGAGGTCACCTTGACCACGCCTTCTTCCTGCGCGGGCACCTCGACGGTCACCTTCTCGCCCGCACCGGCCTGCGCCGAGGCCTCGACGGCGCCCGGGCGGACCGAGATCACCGGCACGTCGCCGGTGGCCTTGGCGTCGACGGTGAACGCGCCACCGAAGATGGAGTGCACCGCGGTGCCGTCGGACTTCACGTCGATCACGTCGACCAGCAGGCCGGAACCGATGCGGGCGGCGAGGCGGCCCGACACCTCCTTGCCCTCGGCGGTGGCGGCGACGATGACCGCGGCGGGCGAGGCCGCCTCGGTCAGCCCGGCCAGCACGTCGACCTTCGGGGTCACCAGGTAGTTCTCCACATCGTCGGACTCGGCGATGTAGATCTTCTCGGCACCCGCGGCGGCCAGCGCCTCGGCCAGCTTCTCGCCGGTGCCCGCCGTGCCGAGCACGACGGCGGCGGGCTCGCCGAGGGCGCGGGCCGCGGTGAGCAGTTCAGTGCTGACCTTCTTGATCGCACCTTCGGCGTGCTCGACGAGCACAAGTACTTCTGCCATTTGTGTTCTCTCCTAGGAAGTCTGCAGCGCTGCCGAGATCAGATGATCTTCTGGCCGATCAGGTACTGGGCGATCTTGGTGCCGCCGTCGCCTTCGTCCGCGATCTTCTCGCCCGCGGTGCGCGGGGGCTTCGGCGTGGCCGCGGTGACGGTGGTGCCCGCGTTCGCGACGCCCACGGTCGTCGGGTCGACACCCAGGTCGGCCAGCGTGAAGGTCTGCACTTCCTTCTTCTTCGCGGCCATGATGCCCTTGAAGGACGGGAAACGCGGCTCGTTGATCTTCTCGGTGACGCTGACGATCGCCGGCAGGGTGGCCTCCAGCTTGAACACGCCGTCGTCGGTCTCGCGCTCGCCGGTGATCTTCTCGCCGTCGACGGTCAGCTTGCGCAGGTGCGTCAGCTGCGGCAGGCCCAGGTATTCGGCGATGATCGCGGGCACGGCGCCCGCCCGCCCGTCGGTGGCCTCGTTACCCGCGATGACCAGCTCGACACCTTCGACCTGACCGAGCGCACTCGCCAGCACCCACGCCGTCTGCACGGCGTCGGAGCCGTGGATGGCCGGGTCGTTGATGTGGATGGCCTTGTCGGCGCCCATGGACAGCGCCTTGCGGATGGCCTCGGTGGCGCGGTCCGGACCGGCGGCCAGCACGGTGACCTCGCCGCCCTGGGCCTCCTTGATCAGCAGCGCCTCTTCGACGGCGCGCTCGTTGATCTCGTCGAGAACGGCGTCGGCGGCCTCGCGGTCGAGGGTGTAGTCACCATCGGTCAGCTTGCGCTCGGACCAAGTGTCGGGAACCTGCTTGATGAGTACGACGATGTTCGGCATCGGTCTTCGTCGACCTCCTGTTCTGGTTACGCGTATGTGGTGGTCGCACGAGCTGCGCCGTACGTCCGGGTGGGTGGCTCAGGCCGTGACATTACCTTACGTTAAGTTACCCGTGGGTAACTTAGTGGCTTCTCTCTCACAAGTGGTTACCACGCGATACAGTGCGCCGGTTCGGCGACCCCTTCCAGGGCCGTCCGAAGCCGCGCTTCGGGGCCGACCGGGTGGGGTGTCCCGCGCGGATGCCGTGCCAGTAACGTCGGAACGATGAGCGAGGCTGTGATCCCTGCCGCAGTGGTCGACCCGACCGGTATCAGCGCGGACCCCGAGACGAGCACCGGCGCCGTCGAACCGCTGCCGCTGACCGGCGAGCGCACCGTCCCCGGCATCGCCGAGGAGAACTACTGGTTCCGCAGGCACGAGATCGCCTACGCCCGGCTGCTCGACCGCTGCGCCGGGAAGACCGTGCTGGAGGCGGGGTCCGGGGAGGGCTACGGCGCGGACATGATCGCCGAGGTGGCCGGCAAGGTGATCGGCCTCGACTACGACACCAGCGCCGTCGAGCACGTGCGCGCACGGTACCCGCGCGTGGAGATGATCCAGGGCAACCTCGCCGAACTGCCGCTGGAGGACGCCTCGGTCGACGTCGTGGTGAACTTCCAAGTGATCGAGCATCTCTGGGACCAGTCCCAGTTCCTGCGGGAATGCCTGCGCGTGCTGCGGCCCGGCGGCGAACTGCTGATCAGCACGCCCAACCGGATCACCTTCTCCCCCGGCCGCGACACTCCGCTCAACCCGTTCCACACCAGGGAACTGAACGCGGCCGAGCTGACCGAACTGCTGGTCGACGCCGGTTTCGAGGTCTCCAGGATGGTCGGCGTGCACCACGGCCCCGGACTGAAAGCCTTGGACGCAAAGCACGGCGGGTCGTTCATCGACGCCCAGATCGAACGGGCGCTGGCCGGAGAGCCCTGGCCGCCCGAACTGACCGAGGACGTCGCGCGCGTCACGGTGGAGGACTTCGTGCTGGTCGAGGCGGACATCGACGCGAGCTTGGATCTGGTCGCCATCGCGGTGAAGCCTTGACCGATCGCAGTACCGTGCCCGGCGGGCACGCCGCAAGCCCCGTGCCGGGCCAGTTCACCCTGGTCTTGCACTCCCACCTGCCCTGGCTGGCCCATCACGGCCGCTGGCCGGTCGGCGAGGAATGGCTCTACCAGTCCTGGGCCGCCTCCTACCTGCCCGTGGTGGAGGTCCTGCGCACGCTCGCCGCGGAGGGCCGTTCGCATCTGCTCAGCCTCGGCATCACTCCGGTGCTCGCGGCGCAGCTGGACGATCCGCACTGCCTGGCGGGCATGCACCACTGGCTGGGCAACTGGCAGCTGCGCGCCGACGAGGCCGCCATGGCGGGCAATGTCGCGCTGGGCAGGCACGAACACCGCCTGGCCGCCGCGGCGCTGGCCGAGTTCGAGCAGCACTGGCGGCACGGCGCGGCGCCGGTCTGGCGCGCGCTCGTCGACGCGGAGACCATCGAGCTGCTCGGCGGCCCGCTGGCCCACCCGTTCCAGCCGCTGTTGGATCCGCGACTGCGCCAGTTCCAGCTCACCGAGGGCCTGGCGGACGCTCGACACCGCTGGGGCCGCACACCCACCGGCATCTGGGCGCCGGAATGCGGATACACCCCGGGCATGGAGGCCGGTTACGCCGCCGCCGGTGTGACACATTTCATGGTCGACGGTCCCGCGCTGCGCGGCGACACCACGCTCGGCCGTCCGGTGTGGGATTCCGATGTGGTCGCGTTCGGCCGCGATCTGCAGGTGAGCTACCGGGTCTGGTCCCCCAAGTCGGGCTACCCCGGCCACGCCGCCTACCGTGACTTTCATCACTATGACCATGCGACGGGTCTCAAACCCGCCCGGGTCACCGGCAAGACCGTCGCCGGCCCGGACAAGGCTCCCTACGATCCCGCACTGGCCGCCGCCACGGTCAGCCGGGACGTGGAGGACTTCGTGCGGACCGTCCGAGAGCGGTTGATCTCCGAGTCCGAGCGGATCGGGCGGCCCGCCCTCGTCGTCGCGGCGTTCGACACCGAACTGTTCGGTCACTGGTGGCACGAGGGGCCGCAATGGCTCGCGCAGGTGCTGCGCGCGCTGCCCGAGGCAGGCGTCACCGTGGGCACCCTCGACGACGCGCGAACCCGCGGTTACCTGGGCGAACCGGTGCCGCTGGCCGACTCGTCCTGGGGTTCGGGCAAGGACTGGCGGGTGTGGGCGGGCGAGCAGGTCCGCGATCTGGTCGAGCTGAACGACGACATCGTGCGGCTGACTCTCGACACCGTCGACAAGATGCGCGCGGCGCAGGGCGGCGCCCCCGGTCTGCGCGACCAGGTGGCCGATCAGCTGCTGCGCGAGGCGATCCTGACCGTCTCCAGCGACTGGGCGTTCATGGTCAGCAAGGACTCCGCCGCGGGCTACGCGCGCGACCGCGCGCACCGCCACGCGCACGCGGTGCGGGAAATCGCCGCGGCCGTCGGGGCGGGCCAAGTCGCCAAAGCACGGCAGTTGGCGGCAGGATGGGGGGCGGCTGACGGACTCTTCCCCGGCGTGGACGCGCGACGACTCACCTCCGCGGGGTCCGTACCCAGCGTCACCGGGGCGATATCCGCCGCCGCGCCAGGACCGGGCCCCGCCACCGCGGACCACGGACCGGAACCGGCGGACCCGGGCTCGGCCGCAGAAGGACTTGCATGAAGATTTTGATGGTGTCGTGGGAGTACCCACCGGTCGTGGTGGGCGGGCTCGGCAGGCACGTGCATCACCTCGCCGTCGAACTGGCCGCGGGGGGCCATGAGGTGGTCGTCCTGTCCCGCCGGCCCTCCGGCACCGACTCCTCGACGCATCCCACCCACTCCTACATCGCCGACGGGGTGCTGGTGGTGGCGGTCGCGGAGGACCCACCGCTGTTCGACTTCGGCGAGGACATGCTCGCCTGGACGCTGGCCATGGGCCATGGCATGGTGCGCGCGGGCGTCGCCCTGGGCAAGCCGGGCATCGGCGACGGCTGGACGCCCGACGTGGTGCACGCGCACGACTGGCTGGTCGCCCACCCCGGCATCGCCCTGGCCGAGTACTACGACGTGCCGCTGGTGTCGACCATCCACGCCACCGAGGCCGGGCGGCACAGCGGCTGGGTCGCGGGCAAAGTCAACAAACAGGTGCACTCGGTGGAGTGGTGGCTCGCCAACGAATCCGACGCGCTGATCACCTGCTCCTCGTCCATGCAGGACGAAGTCGAGCGGCTCTACGGTCCGGAGCGGATCCCGATGACGGTGATCCGCAACGGAATCGACGTGGGCGCGTGGACGTTTCGTCCGCGCTCGCCGCGCAGCGGTCCGCCGCGGCTGCTGTACGTGGGCAGGCTGGAGTACGAGAAGGGCGTGCAGGACGCGATCGCCGCGTTGCCGCGCATCCGCCGGGCCCACCCCGGCACCACGCTGACCGTGGCGGGCGTCGGCACCCAGTTCGAGTGGTTGCGCGAGCGCGCCCGGGTGCACCGCGTCGCCCGCGCGGTGACCTTCGCCGGTCAGCTCGACCACGCGGAACTGCTCGGCTGGCTGCACGGCGCCGACGCGATCGTGCTGCCCAGCCGGTACGAGCCCTTCGGGATCGTCGCCCTCGAGGCGGCCGCGGCGGGCACCCCGCTGATCACCTCGACGGCCGGTGGCCTGGGCGAGGCCGTGATCGACGGCGTCACCGGCGCCTCGTTCGCGCCCGCGGACGTGGACGGCTTGGTCGAGGCGGTCCGCGCCACCCTCGACGACCCCCCCGCCGCGCAACAGCGGGCCTACGCCGCCCGGGACCGGCTGACCGCCGATTTCGCGTGGGACGTGGTGGCCGCGGAAACCGCCCAGGTGTACCAGTCGGCCAAGCGGCGGGTACGCAACCCGCTGGGCCGCCCGACCATCGTGGAACGTCCGCTGCCGGAACGCGATCCGAAGTAGCCCCGCCCGGGGTCAGGCCGCGAGCTTCTTGACGATGCGCTCGACGGTGAGCCAGGTGCGGGTGGTGATGTCTTTGCCGTACGTCTTGTCCAGCCAGGCCATGAAGTCCGGCGTCTTGCCCGGCTCGCTGTTGTCGATGACGGCGAGGAAGGCGCGCGCGGCCTCGTCGTAGCCCACGATCCGGGTGAGCGGGTCGGGTTGCTCGGGCAGGGTGGCCGGCGCCTTGGCTTCGTCCTTGAGGAACGTCGCGATAAGGTACGTCCCGCGCCCGTGGGTCAGGCCGGGGAACGGGTCGCTGTCCAGCAGCGCGCGCAGTTCGTCGTGGCTGCGGATGATCGTGCCGCCGCCGATCCCGAGTTCGCGGACCAATGCCTGCTGGATGCGCTCCTCCAGCGCGGGTACGTCGGTCTCCGCGCTGTGGAACACGATGTTGCCGCTGGCCAGCACCGAACCGACGCCCTCGAAACCGAGCGACTCGAACACCGCACGTAGCTTCTCGTTGCTCATGTTCGGATTGCTCGGCGCGATCCCGCGCAACAGGGCGGCGTAGGCAGTCATACCGGCGAACCTACTCGCCCGCACCGACGAAGCCGCGCGTCCACCGAGCGGCCACCCAGCCGAGCAGCGCACCGGTCAGGCGGACTGCGTGGCCCCGTTCTTCTTGCGCGCGATGTCCTCCAGCGCCGCAAGGTATTCGGCCCGCTGCTCGGCTCCGGCCTCCCAGGCCGCCTTGCGGTTCTTGACCACCTTGGCCGGTGCGCCGACGGCGATGCTGTAGTCCGGGATCTCGCCCTTGACGACAGCGTGCGCGCCGAGCACGCAGCCGCGGCCGACGCTGGTCTCGCGCAGCACGGTCACCTTGGCGGCGATCCAGGTGTCGGGGCCGATGCGGACCGGGCTCTTCACGATGCCCTGATCCTTGATCGGAACGTTGATGTCGTCCATCTTGTGGTCGAAGTCGCAGATGTAGCACCAGTCGGCGACCAGGGTCGATTCACCGATCTCGATGTCGAGGTAGGTGTTGACGACGTTGTCCTTGCCGAACACCACCTTGTCGCCGATGCGCAGCGAGCCCTCGTGGCAGCGGATCGCGTTGCCGTCGCCGATGTGCACCCAGCGGCCGATCTCCATCCGGCTCAGTTCAGGCGTCGCGTGGATCTCCACGCGCCGGCCGAGGAAGACCATGCCGCGCAGGACGATGTGCGGGTTGGCCAGGCGGAACTTGAGCAGCCGGTAGTAACGCACCAGATACCAGGGCGTGTACGCCCGGTTCGCGAGCACCCAGCGCAGCGACGCCGGCGTCAGAAAACGCGCCTGCTGCGGATCCCGGCGGCGCGATCCCCGCCAGCGCGAGCGCAACGGTGCGCCCCACATGCTCGTCACGAACGGCTCTCCTGTCGTGGTCCTACCGGCCGTCGTCCGCCTCGGCGGCGACGGATAGAGCCTATCGCCCGGGACGAGCGCCGCGACGGGCACCCGCGCCGACAACGCCGGGACTCGTTCACCCCGCATACGGGCCTCCCGTACAGTGACTCGTGCGCCGGAGACGGCGACGGCGAACGCCAACTACGACAGGAGTACGGCAGGTGCGAAGCGGCGGCGTACTGGCTACTTCCATGTGGCGACCGTCCCGGAAACGTGCCGCGGCCGTACTGGCCGTGCTGGTCACGGGCGGCGCGCTGGCATTGACCGGCTGCGGCACCGACTACGACGACATCACGGTCGGCACCGGCAAGGGCTGGACCGCCGCCTACCACGACGGCCGCAACAGCGGCACCAGCCCGGTCAGCGGATCGCGGAAGGTCGCGCTGAACTGGTCGCGCCCGGTCGGCGGACCTATCGCCCAGCCGGTCACGCTGGGGCCCGACAGCCAGCTGTTCGTCACCACGCGGCTGCCGAACTGCTCGATCTTCTCTTTCCAGATGGCCACCGGCCGCAAACGGTTCTGCAATGCCTTGGGGTCGAGCGCGATCGCCGCGCCGTCGGCGGTCGACGGGATGACCAACGTCTACGTCGGCGACGACAGCAGGGTGATCTCGTTCAACTACCTGGGGCAGCCGCGGTGGGCCACACCCGTCGCGGGGACGCCGGTCTCGGTGCAGTTCACCGGCGACGGAAAACTGCTGACGGTCACGCAATCCGGCCAGGTCGACGTGCTGTCGCGGCAGACCGGCGATCGAATGGTGCCGACCGTGCAACTGCTCGGCGAGCCGGACTTCCTCGCCCACGCCGGCCTCAGCTGGCCTGCCGCGGGTCAGGGACTGGACGACTGCGCCGCCGGTGGGCCGCAGTGCCCCGTCGCGAACATCTCCCCGATCGACACCGCCAGCGGCCGTTTCTACGTGACGTTGTGGCAGCCGGGGCGGCCCGCCGCCGCCTTGGTCGCGCTGCGCTACGCCGACGGCAAGGTCGAGCAGCAGTGGCGCGCCGAACTGCTGCAGCGCGGCAGCGCGACCAGCCCGGCCCTGTCCGCCGACGGCGGCACCCTCTACGTCGGCGACAACAGCAATCGGCTGATCGCCCTCGATACCGCCGACGGGCGGACCAAGTGGGTCCACCAGTTGGAGTGGTCGCCGCGCGGCGGAATCTCGGTGTCCGGCGACGGCCTGATCATCCCGTCCGGCGACGACGGCTACCTGCTCGCGCTGCGCGACAACGGTGACGCGGTCGAAACCGTCTGGGAGCGAAAGGACCTCGCGCTGCGCGGCCCTGCGGCGCAGACGGCGGGCGACACCGGATACGCGGCCGCGGCGATCGGTGACGGCCTCAACCTCGTCACCTTCGACGCGCGCACCGGGGCCACCATCGACTCCGACGTCCTGCCGGGCGCGAAGGGGACCGTCACGGGCACGTCGGTGGGCTCGAAGGGCGAGGTCGTGGTCGCCACCCGGATCGGCGAGATCTTCGCGTTCGAACCGGAGTAGAGTCACCTCGATCTTGTTGTGTTCTGGCTCGAGCGGGGGGAACTATGGCCAGGGGCGGAATTCTCGCGCGGCTCGGTAAGGCGACCGTAGTCGCGATCGCTCTACTCACGTCTACCGCCGCGTGCGCTGCCACGGTCGACGGGCATCCGGTGGCAGTGCCGCGAAGCCCGGCCGCGACCACACCGGCGAAGGTGACCGACGAGCCGTTCGTCGAACACGCCGTCGACGACGAGTGCGTGCTCAGCGGTGCGGAGATCAGCGCGCTCGCGGGCGTGAGCCTCGGCGACGGGCGGGACACCAGCACCAAACGCGACGACGGTTCCTATGGTCGAAGCTGCACCTACTACCTCACAGCCGGTGGCATCCTGTCCTTCACCGCATCCATCAAAGTGATGCGGCCACAACAGGGTTCGGTGACCGACGCGACCATCGCGCGGCTGACGAATCCGACCACCCGCAAACTCTCGGGGATCGGGCGATCGGTCCTCATCGACCCGAAGCCGGACTTCCCGCAGGCATGGGTCCTCACCGACCGGTTCGCTGTCCGCATCTTTCTCGTCGGCGGCAATCTGGCCACCCCGCCGACCGACCAGCGGTGGGCGGCCGCTGCGCGACTCGTCGTGGCCGAACTTCCCGCGTAGGAGCGCTTCGAGCGAACACCCGATGATCACGGGGTGGAACAGAGGAAGACCGTCGCGGCGCGGCCGACGCGAGTGATCACCAGCGTGTGCGGCCGGGTGCCGCGGAGTTTGAGGCGCGAACGAAGAGCATCAGGGTCGACGTCGACGCCCCGGGCGAGGACTTCGAGGGGGCCGCAGTCGCGGCGATGGAGTTCGGCGCGAAGGGATTTCTCGCGAAAGTCCAGGCGATCGAGGATGCGGAAGCCACGTACCCCGTCGGGGACGGTGTCGCCGGTGAGATAGGCGATGCGCGGATCCAATTGCCACAGGCCGTGTTTCGAGGCGTAGTGACGGACGAGACCGGCGCGCACGACAGCGCCGTCCGGGTCGATGATCCATTGCCCCGGCCCGCGCTCATCGATGTCGTCGGGGTCGGCATCGGTGATGGTCCACGCGGCGCCCTCGGACGAGAGCACCGTCGCGCGACGGGTGACACCGGGCTCGGTGAGTCCGGAAGACCACAGGCATGCCTCACGCACCGCGCCGTCGAGCGAGACCACCTCCACCTCACCGGACCAGGCCAGCCGGTCGAAATCCAAACCGGGAGCGCATTTCACGGCGAGATCGCGGTCCGTATAGGCCGCGAGCAGATCCGGCAGCGGTGGGCTCAATCTGGCCGGGTCGTGGGTGCGCCGGCCGTCGGCACGCCGAGCCGGGTCGGCGATGATCACGGTGTCGCGACTGCTCGGGCGCAACGCATCGGCTCTGGCCAGCATCACGTTTCGGGTCTGCGCCGAAGGACCGGTGGCGGGCGCTTGCGAACCCGGCTCCCCCGCCCCGAGCCGGTGCGGCCCCAGATTGTGCGCGGCGATAGCCAGCCGCACCTCGTCCAGATCGCTGCCGAGCACCGCCGGGCACACCCGGGCCAGCTCCACGAGTTCGGCTCCGATCGAGCAGGTGACGTCGTGCACCATCCGTCCGGCCAGCCGCGCGGCACGCTGCCGCGCCACGAGCGTCGGGGTGGCCTGCTGCAGCGCGTCGTCGGTGAACAGCCACTGCCCGGCATCGAGGAGTTTGGCGCCGGCTCTGCGCCGCAATCGCACCGTCTCGATCAGGGCGGCCGCCCGGTCGCCGTGCGCGCGACGCACCCGCTCCAGATCGCGCAGGTGCGTCGCCGGGGTCAGCTCCAACAGGTCCACCTCGGCCAGCGCGGCTCGACCGGCCACGCTACCCAGGTACCGGACATCCTCACGGGAAATGCGATAGCCCACTACCGATCCCCTGTGACGTCCGCCCCGCCGCCGTAATCGCGACGTGCCGCCTCGGAATCCCGGCACGGGAACGCTTCGCGCCCGCCCACCTCTCCGGCACCGGCCGTGCCGTCGAGGGGGGCGACATGGACGCGAAGGGTATCGCCGCCCACTACTTTCCGGCGGAGCTCGGCTTCACGCCGGTGATCATGGCGTTGTAGAAGAACTGGCGCGGCACCACGCGGCGCATCACGTTCTCGTCCACCCAGCTCAGTCCCAGCCAGGCGCGGTACATCGCCATCCGGTAGCGCCAGGTGAGCTTCTCGGCGGGCACGGCCGCCTCGAAGGTACGCACCGGCCAGCCCCACAGCGCGGCCGCGAATTCCTCCGTGTTGGCGGCCACCTCGACGGCGCCCGCCGAGCGGGCCATCGACTCCAGGGCGCGCGGGTCGAAGGTGTGCAGGTCGACGACCGCTTCCAGGGCCGCCGCGCGCGAGGACTCGTCCAGTTCCTCCTGCGGGCGCCGCCAATCGCTCAGGATCGGCAGCTTGGTGACCGTGGTGGTGGCCTTCCAGGTGATCCGGCCCAGCCAGCGAGCGTAGAAGTTGCCGACCGTGGTCGGCTCACCGGCGAACACGAAGCGGCCGCCCGGCTTGAGCACGCGCAGGCACTCCTTGAGCGCCAGCTCGACGTCCGGGATGTGGTGCAGCACGGCGTGCCCGACCACCAGATCGAAGGTGTCGTCGTCGTAGGGGATGGTCTCCGCGTCGGCTACCCGGCCGTCCACGTCCAGCCCGAGATGCTGTGCGTTGCGCAGTGCGACCTTCACCATGCCCGGCGACAGATCGGTGACCGAGCCGGACTTCGCCACGCCCGCCTGCATCAGGTTCAGCAGGAAGAATCCGGTACCGCAGCCCAGTTCGAGCGCCTTGCCGTAGGGCAGCGGCGCGGGACCGACGGCCAGGTCGAACCGGCCGCGCGCGTATTCGATACAGCGCTCGTCATAGGAGATGGACCATTTGTCGTCATAGGTCTCGGCCTCCCAGTCGTGGTAGAGAACCTGGGCCAGCTTCGTATCCTTGAGCGCTGCTTCGACCTCTGCCTCAGTGGCGTGCGGGTTCGGCGCGGGGTCGTCGGGACGTACCGTCATGGTCGGCAAGCCTACCCAAATCCCCAGTTGACGCCTGCTATCGCCCCACGAATTCCGCCGACCCGGGACCGTCGGCCAAATAGGAACCTGTTCCGATCAGGCGATCTTGCGTCGTGAACAGGCCGGACCACTCGCCGCGGGCCCGATCGAGGCCGTGCGGACCGGCTTCGAAGACCGCCTTCGCGGCCGCCAGCGCGCGGGCCGGACCGTCGACGAACCGGCACGCCCACCGCATGGCGGCGGTGTACACGTCGTCCGGCGCGACGACCTCGTCGACCAGGCCGAGCGCCTTCGCCTCCTCCGGCTCGACGAAGCGACCGGTGTAGACGAGGTCTTTCGCCGGGCCCGGCCCGATCAGCAGGGCCAGCCGCCGGATGCCCGCGAGCGGGATCAGGCCCGTCTTGATCTGCGGCAGACCCAGCTTCACGTTGTCCCCGATGACGCGGCGGTCGGCGCCCAGCGCCAGCTCCAGCCCGCCGCCGAGGCAGTAACCGCTGATCGCGGCGACAGTGGGCTGCGGAATCCTGGCCAGGCAGCCGAGAGCATGCTGGAGATCGGCCGCCATGGCGGTGGCCTGCTCGCTTCCGAGACCGAACAGTTCGGCCACGTCGTCGCCCGCCGAGAACACTCGTTCGTCGCCGTATACGACCACCGCGGCGACGCCCGGGTGCACGGCGACGGCGTCCGCCGCCTCGGCCAGCTCCCGCACCAGCTGCACGTTCAGCAGGTTCATCGGCGGGCGCGCGATCCGCAGGACGGCCACGCCCCGCGCGGCATCGCCCTCGGGCAGCTCCAGGGTCACGAATTCGGCCATGAGAGGCCACGCTACCGGGTGCGCACCGGCGTGAGCGGTCAGGCCCGGAGGCGGTAGCGCAGCGTCACCACGCAGGGCCCCGCGCACGCCGACAACAGACACAGCGTGAGCGGTCAGGCCCGGAGGCGGTAGCGCAGCGTCACCACGCAGGGCCCCGCGCACGCCGACAACAGACACAGCGTGAGCGGTCAGGCCCGGAGGCGGTAGCGCAGCGTCACCACGCAGGGCCCCGCGCACGCCGACAACAGACACAGCATGAGCGGGTCAGGCCCGGAGGCGGGCGGCGCCGCTCACGGGCGCACGGATCCCTTGAGCCGCCGGGGATCGGGGAGGTCGGCGAAATAGCGCTGGTTGTCCGGGAAGGACAGCAGCCGCTTGCCGTCTAGATCGGCCAGCACCGGCATGATCGGATCGATCGGCCGTTGCGCGGCCAGGATTTCGGCGGTGGACCGGAAGGAACCGAGCGCGACCAGCTGCGACCAGGTCGGCGGCAGCAGCACGTCGGCGCCCGAACGCCAGCGCTCCAGCGCCTCGGCCGGGGTGCTCCACTGCACCTGCGCCGCCTCGGACGTGGCGCCGTCGGCCAGCTGCCCGTCCGGCAGCACGGCGACGAAGAACCGGGTGTCGTAGCGGCGCGGCTCGATCACCGGGGTGATCCAATTCGCCCACGGCCGCAACAGGTCCGCGCGCAGCACCAACCGCTCTTCGGCGAGGAACGACGCCAGCGACAGTTCCCTGCGCTCCAACCTGCCGCGCGCGTCCCGGTACCCGGTGGTGTCGGAGACGACGCTGTCGGCGGCCGGACCGGCCAGCAGCACACCGCACTCCTCGAACGTCTCGCGCACGGCCGCGCAGACCAGCGCCTTGGCCGTGGCCTCGGTGGTGGCGAATCGCTCGGCCCACCAGGCGGGCTCGGGTCCGGCCCAGGCGATGTCCGCGGTCCCGTCGGACGGATCGACGCCGCCGCCGGGGAACACGGTCATGCCCGCGGCGAACGCCATGGCGCCGACCCGGCGCTGCAGGAAGATCTCCGGCCCGTCGGCGCCGTCGCGCACCAGCATCACCGTCGACGCGTCTTTCAGCGGCGGTGCCGGTTGCTGAGAGTCTGCCTGCGCCTCTTTCTCACTCACCCTTGCACCTTAACGGGCGCGGTCGGACGTAGTCCGTCCCTCAGCCCGCGCACGGCCGGAGCGACGGCGGAGGTACGCCTAACGCGTGCTTGGTGGGCGACGGCACGCCGTCCGAGTCAGCGGGTCCGGTGCCTGCCCGCGCGCCGTGAACGCCGCGCGAAGTAGCGGCCGTCGACTCGATCCAGCGCGATCGATTGGCGGAAGGCATCGCTGAGGTTCTCGGCGGTGAGCACGTCGGAGAGCAGTCCCTGCGCGACCACTTCGCCCTCGTTGAGCAGCAGGCCGTGGGTGAACCCGGGCGGGATCTCCTCCACGTGGTGGGTGACCAGCACGATCGCGGGTGCGTCCGGGTCGGCGGCGAGATCGCCGAGCCGCTCCACCAGCTCCTCGCGGCCGCCCAGGTCCAGGCCGGCGGCAGGCTCGTCGAGCAGCAGCAGCTCGGGATCGGTCATCAGCGCGCGGGCGATCAGCACCCGTTTGCGCTCACCCTCCGACAGCGTGCCGTAGGTGCGGTCGGAGAGGTGTTCGGCGCCCAAGCTTTCCAGCATGTCGATGGCGCGGTCGGTGTCCACGTCGTCGTAGCGCTCGCGCCAGCGGCCCAGCACCGCGTAGCCCGCGGACACCACCAGGTCGCTGACCTTCTCGTCGACCGGCACCCGGCTGGCCACCGCGGCCGACGAGAGCCCGATGCGCGGACGCAACTCGTTGATGTCGACCTTCCCGATCCGCTCCCCGAGCAGATGGGCGATGCCCCCGGTGGGGTGCATCTCGGCGGCGGCCATCCGCAGCAGCGAGGTTTTGCCCGCGCCGTTGGGGCCGAGGACCACCCAGCGTTCGTCGAGCTCGACCTGCCAGGTGACCGGACCGACCAGGGTGTGGCCCGAGCGGCGGACGGTTACGTCGGTGAAGTCGATGAGCAGATCGGGATCCGGTTGCGGCACGCGGTCCATCTTGGCCCACCTGAGGGGGCACTCGCCAACGCGGGGAGGGAAAAACGATCCGGTCGGTTGGATCTATGCCGGATCACCGCCGTCACGACCGCATCCGCCGCACCGTCCGACACGCCCATGCCGACCGCGAAGGTCTCGTGGAGCGTTCACCAGGACCGGGCGGGCACCGCGATCACCGTCATCGAGCCCGGCGCCACCTCGGTGAACCCCGCGTCGCGCACGGCGACCGCGCTGCCCTCGGCCACCTGCTCGGCCAGCGACGCCCAGCGCCGCGCGTCGGCTTCGCGCACCGCGCAGTGGAAGCCGAGTTCCGCCCAGCGCAGCGCGTCACCCACCGGGAGCGCACCGGCCAGCAGCATGCTCGCGTGACCCACCTGCGCGGCCGACTTGCCCAACGTCATCCCGAGCCCGCCGTTCACCCACAGCACCGGCAGGTCCGCGTCGGGCGGCCCGGGATCGTCGTGCTCGAGATCGGTGCCGCCGATCTGCAGACGCTTGATCCGCGGATCGACCGCGCCCACCGGGCCGGGGACCAGCGCCCGCGCCTGCGCGCCACCGATCTCGACGGTGACGCCCGGGACGGCACAAGTCGCACGCCATTGGGCGCCGCGGGCGCGCCGCGCCACCTTCCGGATCCGCGAGCGCTTCCACCCCAGATACGGTTGTTCCCACTCACCGCCGGGCCCGACGCGCTCGTCCAGGCACAGCGCCACCGCGGCCGACGCGGCGGCGGCGAGCAGCGCACCGCGCGGCGGCGGATCGGTCTTCGGCAGATGCAGCACCATCTGCATGGCCTGCACCATGGCGGGGTCCTCCGGATCGCCCGTGCCGTATCCACCGGACAGCTCCGCGTGCCGGACCCGGAACCCTTCGACGTCCGATACGGCCGGGCCCGTGCGGGTCTCGCCGTCGTCCCGGATTTCGGCGCCGCATTCCGGGATGCTCGTCATCACTCCACCTCGATCGTCAACGAAAACGTCCTGGCCGGCTCCAGGCCCTGTTCCCACGGACGCGTGTACTCCATCGTCAGCGCCGTCGCACCCGCCGCCGCGCCCACGAAAGTCCACACCGACGTTCCGCCCGCGCCCGGCGCGACGGGCACGGCCGGATCGGGTTCGAAATCGGCCTCGCCGTCCAGCTTCACCACGGCCGCATCCACTTTCGCGATACTCCAGGAGTAACCGGTAGACGGATTCGCCGGAAGCGCGACGATCAGCCGCTGCCCGACGTGCAGTCGTTGCTGTTGCCCGTCGTCGGCCACGCCGACGCGCACAACGGGATTCGCGGACCCGGTCGTCGTCCCGTCCGGCGAGTCACTGCCGCCGCACCCCGCCACCGCCAACCCGGCCAGCAGCACAAGCAGGGACTTGCGCACCCGTCCTCCGATCGCCGAATGATCAACAGCAGCGAGCCTACCGAGGCGGACGCGACCGGGCCGGATGCTCAGCCCAGCGGAACGCGGCGCAGCAGACCGTCCCTGGCGTCGGCGGCCTCCACTTCGTGCCGGGTGACCCCGAGGATGAACAGCACGGCGTCCAGATAGGGATGCGACAACGCGGCGTCGGCGATCTCACGCAGCGCGGGCTTGGCGTTGAAGGCGACGCCGAGCCCGGCCGCGTTGAGCATGTCGATGTCGTTGGCGCCGTCGCCCACCGCGACGGTCTGTTCCATCGGCACCCCGGCCTCGGCCGCGAACTTGCGCAGCGCGGTCGCCTTGGCCGCCCGGTCGACGATCTCCCCGACCACCCGGCCGGTCAGCTTGCCGTCCACGACCTCCAGCGTGTTCGCCTGCACGAAGTCCAGTTCCAGCTCGTGCGCGAGCGGTTCGATCACCTGCCGGAAGCCGCCCGACACCACACCGCAGCGGAAACCGATCCGGCGCAGCGTGCGGATCGTGGTGCGCGCGCCGGGGGTCAACTCGATCCGGTCGGCCACCTCCTCGATCACCGACTCGTCCAGACCGGCCAGCGTCGCGACCCGCTGTCGCAGCGATTCGGCGAAGTCGATCTCCCCGCGCATGGCGGCCTCGGTCACCCTGCGCACCTCGTCCTCGACGCCCGCGTGCGCGGCGAGCATCTCGATGACCTCGCCCTGGATCAACGTCGAGTCGACGTCGAACACGATCAGCCGCTTGCCCCGGCGGGCCAGGCCCGCCCGCTCCACCGCGACGTCCACCTGCTCGGCCACCGCCACCTCGGCCAGCGCCGTGCGCAGCCGCGAATCGGTGTCGGGTCCGGAGTCGATCGCGGTGACCATCAGCTCCATCCCGGTCACCGGGTAGTCGGCGATCCCGCGGATGGTGTCGATGTTCGCGCCCAATACGGCCAGTTGCCGCGACACCGCGCTGAACGCGCGCGCCGTGACCGGGCTGCCGAGGATGACCACCGCGTGGGTGGACATCGGCTGCCTGCCGATCGCCGCGTCCACCTCCACGTCGACGTGCATGCCGACGGTGTTCATGGCCTCTTCGAGCTCGTCCTGCAACGCCTCGGCGTCGTTCGGGCAGGTGACCAGGACGCCCAGGGTCAGCCTGCCCCGGATCACGACCTGCTCCACGTCCAGCAGGCTGACCCGGTGCCGGGACATCGCCGCGAGCAGCACGGACGTCACTCCGGGGCGGTCCGGCCCGGTGACGGTGACGAGAACGGTGGTGTCGGCCAATTGATGCGCTCCAAATTCGGTGTTCGCCGTCGCTGCCGGTGGACATCGTTGTCGCAACGCCAACGGTGCGTGTTGCTCTCCACAAAAGAGTGTGCACCCGCCGTCGCCAGCAGGTGCACACTCGTCGCGGTGAATCCGCCTCTTACTTCGTGACCGCGGCCGGCTCGTGCACCTCGGTGGCGTGCTTGCCCGCGCCCCAGCCCACGTGGGCCTCGGCGCGCATGCGTTCGATCATGTGCGGGTAGTGCAGCTCGAACGCGGGGCGCTCGGAGCGGATGCGCGGCAGCTCGTAGAAGTTGTGCCGCGGCGGCGGGCAGGTGGTGGCCCACTCCAGCGAGTTGCCGTAGCCCCACGGGTCGTCCACGGTGACCACCTCGCCGTAGCGGAAGCTCTTGAAGACGTTCCACAGGAACGGCAGCATCGACGCGCCGAGCACGAAGGCGCCGATCGTGGAGACCGTGTTCAGCCCCGTGAAGCCGTCACTGGGCAGGTAGTCGGCGTAGCGGCGCGGCATACCCTCGGCGCCCAGCCAGTGCTGTACCAGGAAGGTGGTGTGGAAGCCGAGGAAGGTGGTCCAGAAATGCCACTTGGCCAGGCGCTCGTCCAGCATCCGTCCGGTCATCTTCGGGAACCAGAAGTAGATGCCCGCGAACGTGGCGAACACGATGGTGCCGAAGAGCACGTAGTGGAAGTGCGCCACGACGAAGTAGGAGTCGGTGACGTGGAAGTCCAGCGGCGGGCTGGCCAGGATGACGCCGGACAGACCACCGAAGAGGAAGGTCACGATGAAGCCGAGGGAGAACAGCATCGGCGACTCGAAGGTCAGCTGACCGCGCCACATGGTGCCGATCCAGTTGAAGAACTTCACACCGGTCGGGACCGCGATGAGGAAGGTCATGAACGAGAAGTACGGCAGCAGCACAGCGCCGGTGGCGTACATGTGGTGCGCCCACACCGCGATGGACAGCGCGGCGATACCCAGCGTGGCGTACACCAGGGTGGTGTAACCGAAGATCGGCTTGCGCGAGAAGACCGGGAAGATCTCCGAGACGATGCCGAAGAACGGCAGCGCGATGATGTACACCTCGGGGTGACCGAAGAACCAGAACAGGTGCTGGTAGAGCAGGATGCCGCCGGTCGCGGGGTCGTAGATGTGACCGCCAAGGTGGCGGTCGTAGGCCAGACCGAACAGCGCGGCGGTCAGCAGCGGGAAGGCCAGCAGCACCAGGACGCTGGTGACGGCGATGTTCCAGGTGAAGATCGGCATCCGGAACATGGTCATACCGGGAGCGCGCAGGCAGACCACGGTGGTCAGCATGTTCACGCCGCCGAGGATGGTGCCCAGACCGGACACCGCCAGGCCCAGGATCCACAGGTCGGTGCCGACACCGGGCGAATGCAGGATGTCGGTGAGCGGCACGTACGCCGTCCAGCCGAAGTCCGCGGCGCCACCCGGGGTGATGAAGCCCGCGGTCGCCATGCTGGCGCCGAAGGCGTACAGCCAGTAGCTGAAGGCGTTCAGGCGCGGGAAGGCGACGTCGGGGGCGCCGATCTGCAGCGGGAGGATGATGTTGGCGAAGCCGAACACGATCGCGGTCGCGTAGAACAGCAGCATGATCGTGCCGTGCATGGTGAACAGCTGGTTGAACTGCTCGGTCGAGAGGAACTGCAGGCCGGGCCGCGCCAGCTCACCACGCATCAGCAGGGCCATCAGGCCGCCGATCATGAAGAAGCCCATCGACGTGGTCAGGTACATGACACCCAGGACCTTCGGGTCCGTGGTGGTGACCATCTTGTAGATGAACGAGCCCTTCGGCCCGGTCCGAGCCGGATAAGGCCGAGTCGCTTCCAACTGAGGGACTGGCTGGGGCTCTACGGCAGTCACTGATCCTCCTGAAAGGTGCCTTTAAGTCGCTCCGCAGGCTCCGCTGATCGCATCCATCCCTATGTCGGGACAGACGACAGTTCGCTTGCGCTCTTCGAATCGTAAACCCGCGCCCCCCGAGCCGACCGAACGGGTCCTACTCTCTGTCGTATTTTCGGCCGCACCTGCGGTGCGGCGTGTTCGCGGCCCCTTTATGGCTCGCGTCCGAGTGACCGCCGCTGGCGACTTCGTCGCGGACGCGGCGGCCACTCGGACGCGAGCCGGGCCGCGAACGGCGCATGCTCGGTCTCGCTTCGCTCGAAAGACGTGGTCGGGGGTGCGCTGGGCGCGTAAGGCGACACCGCTGCGCGGATGGTGACGACGATTGAGCGGGGTGGGGTCTGACAGGTCGGCTGCACATGCGCTACCGCTTGTCCGGGATCGTGGACCGATGAGTTCTGCGGGTGGGGGGCGTCTGCATCGGTGACACCGAATACACCTCAGGCCAGGAGACCAGTGATGACGAAACCGAACGGTACGAAGTCCGGCGATCCCTGTTGGGTCGATCTGTACACCTCCGACCTCGATCGGAGTATCGAGTTCTACCGCGACCTGTTCGGCTGGACCGCCGAGAGCGCGGGCGAGGAGTTCGGCGGGTACGTCACCTTCCGCAAAGACGGGCGCGCGGTGGCGGGCGCGATGGCCAGGATGCCCGGCGATACCGACAGCCCGGAGCAGTGGACGGTGTATCTGGCCAGCTCCGGCGCGCAGGCCACCGCGGACGTGGCGACGGCGGCGGGCGCGTCGCTGATCGTGCCGCCGATGGCGGTCGGCGAGCTGGGCACGATGGCCGTGCTGGGCGACGTCGGGGGCGCGGGCGTCGGCATCTGGGAGGCCGGGACGTTCCCCGGGTTCGAGACCATCGGCCTGGTCTCCGGTGGGCAGTGGCGCGACCACGAGGGCGCGCCGTCCTGGTTCGAGCTGCACACCCGCGCCTACGACGCCTCGCTGGCGTTCTACCGGGACGTGTTCGGTTGGTCGGACGTCTTCACCATCTCCGACGCCCCGGAGTTCCGCTACTCCACCATTCACGCCGAGAGCCCGATGCTCGGCGGCGTCATGGACGCCTCGGCGTTCCTGCCCGAAGGCGCCCCTGCCGCGTGGACCGTCTACTTCGGCGCCGACGACGTGGACAAGACCGTCGAACGACTCGTCGAACTCGGCGGCTCGGTGCTCTCCCCGCCCGAGGACACCCCGTACGGCCGCATGTCCGCCGTCATCGACGCCACCGGCGCCCGCTTCAGCATCGGCGGCGACCGAGCTTGATACCGGCTGCCCGCGCGAAGACGCTCTGTCCTACCCGGACATTTCGTGCGGGCTGACCCGCGGGCTGCCCTCACACCGCGCGTGTGAACTTCGCCATGGCGGCGTCGATCTTCGCGGCAACCGGTGAATCCAGTGGTCGATTCGTCGCACAACCCGACGAACTGTTCGTCTGCGCCGAGCCCGGCACACGAGTGCTCGCCCCGCGACCTCACCCAGGGGACGACCTGCGCCGACATGTACCCTCACTCGCATGCCGGTGAGCGACGTGATACATGGACGCACCCGAATTCGCGCAGTCCGCAATCGAAACGGCGCGACCGGTCGCCGGTTCCGGGCCGTCGTGGCCGGGTGTGCCGCGCTGATCGTCGCCGGTTGCGGCGGCACCGCCGACGATTCCGCCTCCATCGTGCGCACCACCACCAATATCGCCGGCGCGGGGGTCGTCGGGCTGGAGCGGGACACCACGCGCGCGTGCGCGCTGCCGAGCGCCCCGGATCCGGCGGGCGGGGCGACCCGCAGCGTCACCCACGCGGCGGGCGTCTCCGAGGTGCCCGCCGACCCGCAGCGCATCGTCGTACTCAGCACGGCCGCACTGGACGCGGTCTGCGCACTCGGCCTGTGGGAGCGTGTCGTAGGGACGGTGACCGTCGACGGACCGAGCCCGCAACCGGCCTACCTCGGTACCGGCGTGTTGAAGATCCCCGGTGTCGGCACCGCCGCCCAGCCCGACCCGGCCCGGGTCGCGGACTTGCGGCCCGATCTGATTCTGGGTGAGAACTCCACCGGCGCGGCGAGTTTCAGCGCGCTGCAGGCCATCGCCCCGACCGTGCTGGTCGGCTCGAACAACGGCTGGCAGGCCGAATTCGCCGCGTACGCAGCGGGTTTGGCACGTCGCGAAGCGGCGGAGACCGCACTGCGGGATTACCGCACCGAAGCGAACGACACCGGTACCGCGCTGGCGGCAGCCCAGACCCAGGCGTCGGTCATCCGGTTCACCGCCGACACCGACCGGGTGCAGGGCCGCGACAGCTTCTCGGGCCAGGTACTCGGCGACGCGGGCGTACAGCGTCCCGAAGCCCAGCGCGGCACGTCGTTCGACGTGCGCGAGGACGAGTTCGCCACGAAGGTGGAAGGCGACGTGATCTACGTGATCCTCGCGGGCCCGGAGGGCAAGAAGCACGGGGAAGCGGTGCTGCGCTCCGACGAGTGGAAGGAACTCGGCGCCGCCACCGACCGCCGGGTGTTCGCCGTGGAGGACAGCGTCTGGCACGGCGACGGCCTCACCGCCGCCCGCGCCCTGCTCACCGATCTGCGCAACACGCTCAACGGTTACGTGACCGACTGACCGCTCACCCCCCTTGGGTGGGATTTCCCCCACCCTGGGAGTGCTCGGACCAGCGCTGGGGTTGCTGTCGGAAGCCCGTCCCGAGGACGAGATTAAGAGGTACGCCAAACACCTCTTAATCGACACTCGAGGACACGACATGCACACGCTGACCGATTCGCTCGCCGACAACCTCTACGTCCTGCCGCCGGCCCAGCCCGTCGCCGTCGTCGATCCGCAGGCGGTCGTGGTCTCCACCGCCGATTGCGACCTCACCTACGCCGAACTCGATCGCTGGTCCAACCGCCTCGCCCGGCTGCTGCTCGGCATCGGCGCCGGCCCCGGCAGCCGTATCGCGGTGGCGATCGACCAGCCGATCGAGTCCGTCGTGACCGAGCGGGCCGCCATTAAGATCGGCGCCGACACCGTCCCGGTCACCGAGGACGGCTCCTACGCGCTCGGCACCACGGTGGGCATCACCACCAAGGATCAGCAGCCCGAGCACGACGGCGAGATCACCTGGCTGGTGCTGGACGAGCGCTCCACCCTGCAGCGCTACCTGACCAGCTCCGCCGCCCCGCTGCGCGCGGCAGACCTGGATCTGCTCCAGGCAGCCGCCTGACCGGGCAAACCCCTCCCCCCGCGACCCGAACAGCGATGTTCGGGTCGCGCAGTGTGCGCAATACCCCCGCAGCGCCGCCCGCGCCGGTTCAGAATTGAGTTGCCGCGAGCTGTGCGGCGGCAGGTACTACCGCTACCGCGGTGGCTACGGGCGGTCCTCGCCGGGTAGCCCGATCCGCGGTCAGAACGTAGGACACGTCATGCAACAGCCTTCCCTTTCGGCGAAAGATACGGACACGGTTCTTCCCGACGGGGCCTTCGCCCTGTCGGCGGCACAGCGCGGCATCTGGTTCGCCCAGCACGTCGCCGGTGACACTCCGATCTCCATCGCCCAGTACGTCGAATTGAACGGACCGATCGACCTGGATCTGCTCGCGCACGCGGCGCGGCAGGCCGGGCGCGAGTTCGGCACCGGCTACCTCCGGCTGATCGAAGTGGAGGGTCATCCGTTCCAATTCGTCGACACCACCCTCGACGACAGCCTGGAAACGCTCGACTTCCGCTCCGAACCCGACCCGGACGCGGCTGCGCACGCGTGGATGCGCGCGGAGTACGAGGCCCCGCTGGAACTGACCCGCGACCGGCTGGTGCGCATGACCATGCTGCGGGTCGGCGCCGACCGCTGGTTCTGGTACTCGCGGATCCACCACATCGTGCTCGACGGCATGGGTGCGCTGACCATGGTGCAGCGCACGGGTGAGCTCTACAACGCCGCCGTCGAGGGCCGCGAGCCCCCACCGGCGAAGGCGGAGGATCTGCGCAAGATCGTCGAGGCGGATCTGGCCTATCGCAGTTCGGAGCGGTTCAGCGCCGATCGCGAGCACTGGCTGGCGCACCTGGACGGCATGGCCGACCCGGTGAACCTGGCCGGTCGCACCGCGGGCGTGAACGGGCACCCGAGCCGGGTCGCGGGCGCGCTGCCCGCCGACACCGCGGAACTGCTGGACACCGTCGCCGATCAGGTGTCCTCCGGTGTCGCGCCGACCGTAGTCGCCGCCTTCGGCGCGTATCTGTCCGCGATGACCGGCGCACCGGAAGTCGTGCTGAGCCTCCCGGTGTCCGCGCGCACCACCGCGACGCTGCGGCGTTCCGGCGGCATGATCGCCAACGTGGTCCCGCTGCGCCTGCGGCTCACACCGGCCACGACGGTCGGGGACGTGATCCGCGCGGCCCAGGGCGAGCTGACGGGGGCGCTGCGCCGCCAGCGCTACCGGCAGGAGGACATCTTCCGCGACCTCGGCTGGCCGATGGACGAGGCCGGGTCGTTCGGCCCCTCGGTGAACCTCATGATGGTCGACACCAGAATCCAGCTCGGCCCGGTCACCGGGCGGCTGCACGTGCTGACCTCCGGGTTGATCGATGACCTGTTCGTCAACCTGTACCCGGGCGTCGGCGGCGAGAGCACGCATATCGACTTCCAGGCCAACGGCAATCTCTACTCCGACGCCGAGCTGAGCGCGCAGCACGGCCGGTTCCTGTCCTTCCTGCACCGCTTCCTCGCCGCCGGACCGGACGCGCCGCTGGCGACCGTCCCGGTGCTGTCGGAGGACGAGCGCGCCGATTTCGCTCCCGGGCGCGGCCCCGCAGGCGTCGCGGCGCGGACGCTGCCCGCCATACTCGCCGAGGGCGCGGCCCGCGATCCGCTGGCCACCGCGCTCGTGGAAGGCGAGACCGCGCTGACCTACCGCCAGCTGGACGACTACACCAACCGGCTGGCCCGGGCGCTGATCGCCGCGGGCGCCGGGCCCGAGCGCACCGTGGCGATCTCGATCCCGCGGTCCATCCGGTCGGTGCTGGCGACGATCGCGGTGGCCAAGACCGGCGCGGCTTTCGTGCCGGTCGACCCGACCTATCCGGCCGACCGCATCGAGCACATGCTCGGCGACAGCGGGGTCGTCGCGGGAATCACACTGGCATCCGCGCGAAAGTCGTTGCCGGACCGGGTGTCCTGGCTGATCCTCGACGACGAGGAGACCGAGCGGGCGGTGGCCGATCAGGACGCCGCGCCGCTGACCGACGCCGAGCGTACCGCCGCGGTGCACCCCGACCAGGTCGCGTACATCATCTACACCTCCGGCTCGACCGGGCTGCCCAAAGGCGTGCTCGTCTCGCACCGCGGGCTGGCCGACCTGGTGGCGAGTTCCGGCGCCGGATTCGGTATCGACGCGAATTCTGTTGTCGCCCATGCTGTCTCGCCCAGTTTCGATATCTCCGTCGAGGAGATCCTGGTGACCCTCGCGGCGGGCGCGACGCTGGCCGTTGTGCCGCCGTCGGCGTACGCGGGCGAGGAACTGGCCCATGTGCTGCGCACTCACCGCGTCACACACCTCAACGTGACCCCGGCCGTCGTGGGATCGCTGGACCCGGCGGCCCTGCCCGAGTTGCGTACGGTGATCGTCGGCGGTGACGCCTGCCCGCCGGAGCTGGTCACGAAATGGTCCGGCCGGACACTGCTGAACGGCTACGGTCCCACCGAGACCACCGTCACCGTCACTCTCAGCGCCCCGCTGTCACCCGACGGCCCGGTCACCATCGGCAGCCTGGCCCGCGAGGTATCGGCCGTGGTCCTCGACCCGTGGTTGCGACCGCTGCCGCCGGGTACCACCGGTGAGCTCTACCTCGCCGGTCCCGGCGTGGCCCGCGGTTACCACCGGCGCAACGGGCTCACCGCGGACCGATTCGTCGCCAACCCCTACGCGACCGGCGAACGCATGTACCGCACCGGCGACCTGGTGCGCTGGGTCGAGCACGACGGACGCGTCGAACTGGAGTACCAGGGCCGCAGCGACTTCCAGGTGAAGGTGCGTGGCTTCCGCGTCGAGCTCGGCGAGATCGACGCCGCCCTGCAGCGGCACCTCGATGTCGATTTCGCGCTCACCCTCGGTGCCGAAACCGGTACGGGCGCCACCGCGCTCGTGTCCTACGTGCTGCCGAAACCGGGAGCGGAAATCCATCCGGAGGCGCTGAAAGCCGCTGCCGGGGAATCGCTTCCGGCCTACATGGTGCCCGCGGTGATCATGGTGCTCGACAGCCTTCCGCTCACCCCGCTGGGCAAAGTGGACCGCAAAGCGCTGCCCGCACCGGAATTCGGCGCCCGCGCGACCACGAGCAGGCCGCCGTCCACGCCGCGCGAGGAAACGCTCGCCGCACTGTTCGCGCAGGTGCTCGGCCTGGAGGCGGTGGGTGTCGACGAAAGCTTCTTCGCGCTCGGCGGCGACAGCATCGTCTCGATCCAGTTGGTGTCCCGGGCGAAGGCGGCCGGAATCGGGTTCAGCGCGCGGGATGTCTTCGAGCGCAAGACCGTCGCGGCGCTGGCCGCGGTGGCCACCGATGTTCCGGTCGCGGTGGTGCACGAACTGCCCGGCAGCGGGGTCGGCGAGGTGGAGCTCACGCCGATCGTGCACGCCATGCTCGAGCCGGGTGACTCTTGGCGGCGGTTCGCCCAGGCCGTGCTGATCGAGCTGCCCTCCGACATCGAGCGCGGGAGTCTGGTCACCGCGCTGCAGGCGCTGCTGGACCGGCACGACGTGCTGCGCTCGACACTGCGCCGCGCCGGCGACGGCTGGAGCTGGGTGGTCGCCGAACCCGGCACGGTGGACGCGGGCACCGCGCTGGAGGTGGTGACCGCGGACGGCGATCTCGACGCGACCTGCGAGCGGGAATTGCAGCGCGCCGCCGACCTGCTCGACCCGGAGGCGGGCGTGATCGCGCGCTTCGTGTGGATCGAGCGCGCCGACGGCGCTCCGCTGCTGTGGCTGGTGCTGCACCATCTGGTCACCGACGGCATTTCCTGGCGCATCCTGCTGCCGGATCTGGCCACCGCCGCGCTGGGCGCCCCGCTCGCGCCGGTGGGCACCTCGTTCCGGCGCTGGGCGCACGGACAGCGTGAGCACGCGCCCACGCGCACTACGGAGCTGCCGCTGTGGCAACGCATCCTGTCCACACCCGATCCCGCGCTCGGCTCGGCGCCGATGGACCCCGCGCTCGATGTGGTGGCCACCATGGCGCAGCGGACGACCGTCGTTGCGCCCGACATCGCCCGGACCGTGCTCTCCACCGCGCCGGACCGTTTCCACTGCGGCGCCGACGACGTACTGCTGGCGGCACTCGCGCTGGCGGTGAACCGGTGGCGCGGGCGCACGTCGGCGCTGTTCACCCTGGAGGGCCACGGCCGCACGGAGAGCATCCTGCCCGGCGCCGACGTGGCGCGCACGGTGGGCTGGTTCACCAGCGTCTACCCCGTCGCGGTCGATCTGACCGGCATCGATGTGGCGGACGCGTTCGCGGGCGGCGCCGCGGCGGGCGCCGCGATCAAGGCGACCAAGGAACAGCTGCGCGCCCTGCCGGACAAGGGCATCGGGTTCGGGATGCTGCGCTACCTGGTCCCGAGCACCGCGGCGGCGCTCGCGGACGCCCCCACCCCGCAGATCAGCTTCAACTACCTCGGCCGCGCGTCCACCGGCGGCGAAGCGGAGCCTTGGCTGCCGCGCCGGTTCGCCGCGACCCAGGACGACCGCGCGCCGCTGGCCGCCACGGTCGACATCAACGCCGTCCTCACCGACACCGGCCTCGAGGTGACCTGGGCCTACGCCGGACGCCTGTTCGACGACGCGGATATCGCCGAACTCGCCACGCTGTGGGAGCGGGCGCTGGGCGCGCTGGCCGAGCACGCCGGATCCGCGAGCGCGGGTGGACGCACACCGTCGGACTTCGACCTGGTGACCGTTACCCAAGCGCAGATCGACGCCTGGGAGCGCGACTACCCGAATCTCGCCGATGTATGGCCGCTCTCGGCGCTGCAGTACGGCCTGCTCTTCCACGCGCTCTACGACTCCGACACCGCCGACGGTTACACGGTGCAGTCCTTGCTCACCCTGGCAGGCACCGTCGACGCGGCCCGCTTGCGCCGCGCCGCACAGGCTTTGGTGACCCGCCACGAGAACCTGCGCGTCGCCTTCGTCGAGACCGAGGACGGTCCTCGCCAGCTCGTGCTGGCCGACGCCGAGATCGACTGGCGGGAGGCGGATCTCACCGGCATCGCCGACGAGCACGAGCGGGCCGGGGAACTCGATCGGCTGATCGCGCTGGACGCGCGCACCCGGTTCGAGCTCACCCGTCCCCCGCTGCTGCGCTGCACGCTCATCCGGATCGGCTCCGACACCTACCGTTTCGTACTCACCAACCACCACCTGGTGCTGGACGGCTGGTCGACGCCGCTGCTCGTGCGCGAACTGCTCACCCTCTACGTCACCGACGGTGACAGCACGGCGCTGCCGCCCGCGCATTCCTACCGCGAGTTCCTGACCTGGCTGGCGACCAGGGACGACGCGGAATCCCTCGGGGCGTGGACCGAATCGCTGGCCGGCGTCGACACGCCGACGCGCGCGGTGCCGACCCTCGCGGGCATCGAATCGACCGAAACCGGGATGATCTCCGCCGACCTTTCCCGCGCCGCCGTGGCCCAGCTGGAGACCGCGGGCCGGGAAGCGGGCGCCACGGTGAACACCTTGGTGCAGGCCGCCTGGGCGATGCTGCTCGCGATGCTCACCGGTCGCACCGACGTGGTCTTCGGCGGCACCGTCTCGGGACGGCCGCCGGAGCTGGCCGGGGTCGAGGAGATGGTCGGCCTGTTCATCAACACGCTGCCGGTGCGGGTACGGCTCGATCCGGCGGAGAAGGTGTCCGACCTGCTCGCGCGCCTGCAATCCGAGCAGGCCCGGCTGATGGACCATCAGCATGTCGGGCTGGCCGCCATCCACCAGGCGGTCGGCCTGGCCGAACTGTTCGACACGCTGACCGTGTTCGAGTCCTACCCCATCGATCGCGAAGCGCTGTCGCAGGCGCTGGATATCGCGGGCATGCGGGTGCTCGACGTGGAAGGCACCGACGCGACCCCGTATCCGTTGAACCTCATGGTGATCCCGCTGCGCGGCGACGACGGCAGCGACACGCTGCGGATCACGCTGAAATACATGGCCGACCAGCTTCCGGCCGAGGAGGCGCGGCCGCTGCTGGATCGCTTCGTCCGGTTGCTCACCCAGCTCGCGGACAGCCCGCACGCGCTGGTCTCCCAGTTGCAGTACTGCGACGACGCCGAGCGTGCCGCGCTGGCGCCGGTGCGCGGTCCGGAGTCGGTGCCGCAGGCCACGCTGCCCGAACTGCTCACCGCGGGCGCACGGATCGATCCGGACGCGATCGCGATCACGACCGGTGAGCTCACCATGTCCTACGGCGAACTCGACGCCTGGTCCAACCGCTACGCCCGGGTGCTGCTGCGCCGCGGAGTCGGGCGCGAGGTGTTCGTCGTGCTGGCGCTGACCCGCTCGCTGGAATCGGTGATCGCCGTGTGGGCGCTGGCCAAGACCGGCGCGGCATTCGCGCCGCTGGACCCGAATTACCCGGTGGAACGCATCGAGCACATGCTCAGCGACTCGAAAGCCCCGATCGGCGTGACGGTCACCGCCACCGGCGAGACGCTGCCCGGCACGATCGACTGGCTGCTGCTCGACGACCTCAACACCATCCGGCGGGTGATGACCGTCTCCGAAGCGCCGATCACCGACGAAGAACGCGGCGGGCCGATCGACCTCGACCAGACGGCGTACCTGATCTACACCTCCGGCTCCACCGGCAAGCCCAAGGCCGTACTGCTCAGCCACCGCGGCATCGCCGATCTCGTTGCCGCGCAACGTGCGACGCTCGGGTTGAACCCCACCGCCAGCGCGCTGCAGGTGGCCTCACCGAGCTTCGACGCCTCGGTCTTCGAGCTGCTCATCGCGCACGGCGCGGGCGGCAGGCTGGTGGTGTCGCCACCGGACGTCTACGGCGGGACGGAACTGGAGAACCTGCTGCGCACGCAGCGCGTCACCCACGCGGTGATCACGCCGTCGGCGCTGACCACCATGGAACCCGCCGGACTGGAACACCTGCGCGTGCTCGCGGTCGCGGGCGAGGCGGCGACGCCGGAGCTGATCGAGAAGTGGGCACCGGGCAGGCGCATGGTGAACCTGTACGGCCCCACCGAGTTCAGCATCTGGGCGACGGGGCCCGCCGAACTCGTCGCCGGCGAGCCGATCACGATCGGCGGCCCCATCCGCGGCGCGGCGACCATTGTGCTGGACGCCTGGCTGCGTCCGGTGCCGGTGGGGGTGCCCGGCGAGCTGTACCTGGCGGGCCCCGCGCTCGCCCGCGGCTACTTCAACCGCTTCGAGATGACCGCGAGCAGGTTCGTCGCCGACCCCTTCGGCGAACCGGGCGAGCGGATGTACCGCACCGGCGACATGGTGCGCTGGGTCGCCAATGACGGCGGCTACGAGCTGGAGTATCTGGGCCGCAGCGACTTCCAGGTCAAGATCCGCGGTTTGCGCATCGAGCTGGGTGAGATCGACGCGGTGCTCTCCCGCGACGACGAGGTCGAGTACGCGGTGACCATCGGGCGCACCGGCCCGGCCGGGACGACTGTGCTGGTCTCCTATGTGCTGCCCACCGAGGGCGTGCGCCTGGACGTCGAGCGACTGCGCGCCCAGGTGGCCGCCGAGCTGCCCGGCTACATGGTGCCGGGCTACCTCGTCGTGCTCGACTCGATTCCCCTCACACCGGTGGGCAAACTCGATCGCAAAGCCCTTCCGGTGCCGGACTTCTCGGAGAGCCATCGGCCCTACCTCGCGCCGCGCACACCGGTCGAGGAGGCGGTGGCCGCGGTGTTCGGCGAGGTGCTCGACCGCGAGCGCGTCGGCGTCGACCTGTCGTTCTTCGAACTCGGCGGCAACTCGCTGAGCGCGACCAAGGTGGTGGCGCGGGTGAACGCGGCACTCGGATCGCGGATCGCACTGCGCGACCTGTTCGACGCGCCGACCGTGGCCCAGCTGTCGGCCCGGGTGGTCCCCGCCACCGGCGCGGCACCGGGCCGGTTCGTCCTCGCGCCGCGGATCCGGCCCGATCGCGTTCCGCTGTCCCCCGCGCAGCAGCGCATGTGGGTGCTCAACCGGATGGATCCGGCCTCGCCCGCCTACAACATCGCGGTGGCGCTGCGGCTGACCGGCGATCTGGACGTCGAGGCGATGCGCGGCGCTCTCGCCGACGTGGTCGAGCGGCACGAGAGCCTGCGCACGCTCTACCCGGCGGACGCGGAAGGCCCGCGCCAGGTGGTGGTCGGCGCCGACGTGGCCGTGCCCGCGATGCCGGTGACCGCCACCGAGGACGGCCCCGCACTGCGCGAGCGGATCACCGAGCTCGCGGGTACCGGATTCGACCTCGCCTCCCAACCGCCGCTGCGGGTGGGGCTGTTCCGGCTGCACGGCGGCCCGGAGCCTTCCGCGGGTGCCGGGCCGGTGTCATCCGGGCCTTCCACCGGCGAGGCTCCGGTCTCCTCCGGCCCCGTCGCCGGGAGCGCACCGGTGGCGTCGGGCTATGCGGCGGGTCCGGGCGAGTCCTCGGCCGCCACGCCGCCGGTGCACGTCGTCGTGCTGGTGGTGCACCACATCAGCGCGGACGGCGCGTCGATGGCGCCGCTGGCCGCCGACCTGGTCGCCGCCTACTCCGAGCGGGCCGGTGGCGGGCACGCCATCCGAGTGCCGTTGCCGGTGCAGTACGCCGACTTCGCGCTCTGGCATCGCGAAGTGCTCGGCGACGAAGTCGACCCGGAATCATTGGCGGCGCGCCAGATCGGTTTCTGGCGCGAGAGCCTGACGGGCGCGCCCGACGTGCTGGAACTGCCCGCCGACCGGCCGCGCCCGGCGGTACAGACCATGCACAGCGCCGACTTCGGCTTCACCGTCGACCGCGAGACGCACCGAGCGCTGGTGGACTTCGCCGCCGGGCACAGCGTCAGCCCGTTCATGGTCGTGCACGCCGCGCTCGCGGCGCTGCTCGCGCGCCTCGGCGGCACCGACGACGTACTGATCGGCACCCCGGTGGCCGGCCGTGGCGAGGAGGCGCTCGACCAGCTCGTCGGCATGTTCGTCAACACCCTGGCGCTGCGCACCCCGGTCGATCCCGGAGCGGGCTTCGCCGCGTTCCTGGACATCGTCCGGTCCGCGGACCTGGACGCCTTCGCCAACGCGGATGTGCCGTTCGAGCGGTTGGTCCAGGTGCTGGATCCGGCTCGCTCGACCGCGCACCACCCGCTGTTCCAGGTCTCGCTGTCGCTGCAGAACTTCGTCGAACCGGTGCTGGAGCTGCCCGGCCTGCGGTTCGAGGTGGAGGATTTCGATCGCAACGCCTCCCAGTTCGATCTGACCCTGGATCTGCGCGAGCGCTTCACCGACAGCGGTCCGGCCGGCATCGACGCGGTGCTGACCTACGCCACGGATCTGTTCGACGAGGGGACGATGGCCGCGTTCGCCAACCGGTGGCGGCGCGTGCTCGCGGCGGTGCTGGCGCGGCCCGAGGTGCGCATCGCCGACATCGACATCCTCGACGACGCCGAACGCGCGACGCTGGTGCCGGTGCGCGGTCCCGAAACCGTCGGGACGACAACCCTTCCGCGGCTGCTGACCGAGACCGCCCAGCGTTACCCGGAGCGGCCCGCCCTGGTGGTCGGTGGATACATCACCACTTACCGGGAGATCGACGCGCACGCCAACCGTCTGGCGCGGGTGTTGCGCGAGGAGGGCGCGGGCCCGGAAACCGTGGTGGCGCTGGGGCTTCCGCGCTCGGCCGAACTGCTCACCGGCGTGTGGGCCGCCGCCAAGGCCGGTGCGGCGTTCCTGCCGGTCGACCCGAAGCACCCGGTCGACCGCATCGACCACATGCTCACCGACTCCGGCGCGACGCTGGGCCTCACCCTCGCCGCGTTCCGCCCGATGCTGCCCGACAGCACGAATTGGCTGGTGCTCGATGACCTGGCCCTCGTGGAACGCTGGAGCGCCGCGAGCAGCCGCCCGCTGGACGAGCGTGAACTGCCCAGCCCGATCCGGCTGGACAACGCGGCATGGATGATCTACACCTCCGGCTCCACCGGCACACCGAAGGGCGTCTCGGTCTCCCACCGCGGCGTCGCCGATTTCGTCGCGGCGCAACAGAAGTTGCTCGAATTGGACGAGCACTCCCGGGTACTGCAAGTGGCGTCGCCGAGTTTCGACGCGTCACTGTTCGAAGCGCTCATGGCGTTCGGCTCCGGTGGCGCGTCGGTGGTAGCGCCGCCGGAGGTGTTCGGCGGCAGCGCACTCGCCGAGCTGATCGCCGCCGAGCAGGTCACGCACCTGGTGATCACACCCTCCGCGCTGGCCACCCTCGATCCCGCCGAACTGGCCGGCGTGCGGGTGCTCGCGTCGGTCGGTGAAGCGGTCGGCGCCGAGCTGGTCGAACGCTGGGCTACCGGACGCACTATGGTCAACCTGTACGGACCCACCGAATTCACCATTTGGGCAACGGGTTCCGCGCCGATGGAGCTCGGCATGCCGGTGACCATCGGCACACCGGTCCACGGCGCGGCCGCGCTGGTGCTCGACGACCGGCTGCGCCCGGTCCCGGTGGGCGTGGCGGGCGAGCTGTACCTCGCCGGCCCCGCGCTGGCTCGCGGCTACCACGCGCGGCCGAGTCTCACCGCGGCCCGCTTCCACGCGAACCCGTTCGGCGCGGCGGGCGAACGGATGTACCGAACCGGCGACTTGGTGCGCTGGATCCGCGGCGAGGCGGGACTGGAACTGGAGTATCTGGGCCGCACCGACTTCCAGGTCAAGGTGCGCGGCCAGCGCATCGAACTCGGCGAGATCGATGCGGTGCTCGGCCGCGCGGAAGGCGTGGATTTCGCGGTGACGCTCGGGATGCCCGGCCCCACCGGGGCGACCGCGCTGGCCGCGTACCTGGTCCACGCGCCCGGGGTCGAGCTCGACGTGGCGAAAGTACGCGCGTTCGCCGCCGACATCCTGCCCGGCTACATGGTGCCCTCGGCGTTCGTGGTGCTGGACGAGATCCCGCGCAACGCGGTCGGCAAGCTGGATCGCAAGGCGCTGCCCGAACCGGAGTTCACCGCCGACCGCACCGCCTACCGCGCACCGTCCACACCGACCGAACAGCAGCTGGCCGGGATCTTCGGTGAACTGCTCGGCGTCGAGCAGGTCGGCGCCGACGATTCGTTCTTCTCCCTCGGCGGCGACAGCATCCTGGCCATCCAGCTGGTGTCGCGGGCCAAGCAGCAAGGCATCAGTTGCACCCCGTTGCAGGTGTTCGAGCACCGCACAGTGGCGGCGCTGGCCGCGGCGGTCGACGCCGCGGGCACGGCGGTGACGCTGGACGAACTGCCCGGCGGCGGCGTCGGCGAGTTGCCGGTGCCGCCGATCGTGCACTACATGCTCCAGCGTGGCGGGAACTACAACCGCTTCGCCCAATCCGCGGTGTTGGAGCTGCCGGTGGGTATCGAACGCGCGCAGATCGTCGCGGTGCTCACGGCCGCGATGGATCGGCACGACATCCTGCGCGCCCGGCTGGTCGCCGATGCCGAGGACGGGCCGCGCATCGTGGTCGGCGCGCCCGGCTCGGTCGACGTGGACGCGCTCGTGCACCGCATCGAGTTCGACGCGATCGAGCGGATCGAGCTGCACGAGTTCGCCATGACCGAACTGGACGCCGCGGCCAACCGGCTCGATCCGGCGAACGGCACCGTGCTGCAGTTCATCTGGCTGGACCCGGTAGGCGTCGCGGGCACCCGCACCAGCGCGGGACGACTGATCGTGCTGGCGCACCACCTTGTCATCGACGGTGTGTCGTGGCGCATCCTGGTGCCGGACCTGGTGGCCGCCTGGGCTCAACTGTCGGTCGGCAATACCCCGGTGCTCGCGGAGACCGGGACCTCGATGCGGCGGTGGGCACACGCGCTGGCCGACGAGGCGCGCTCGGAACATCGGATCGCCGAACTGGCGTACTGGCATGACGTGCTCGCCGGACCCGATCCGTTGATCGGCGGGCGGGAATTGGACCCCGCCCTCGACCGGACCGGCGCGCTGCGCATGGTCGAGCGAGAGGTGTCGGCGGAGGTCACCGCCGCGCTGCTCACCACCCTGCCCGGTTTGTTCCAGGGCAGCGTCAACGACGCGCTGCTGGCCACCTTGGCGCTGGCGCTGGTGCGCTGGCGCGATTCCGACCCGTCGGCGCTGCTGCGCCTGGAAGGTCACGGCCGACAGGAAGAAGTGGTGCCCGGAGCCGATCTCTCGCGCACCATCGGCTGGTTCACCAGCATGTACCCGGTTCGCCTCGACCTGGCGGGAATCGACATCGATGACGCGCTCGCCGGCGGACCCGCGATGGGCGCGGCGATCCGCGCCGTCAAGCATCAGCTGCTCGCGGTGCCGGACAAAGGCATCGGCTTCGGCTTGCTGCGCTACCTCAACGCCGAGACCGCGCGGCAGTTCCCGCAGCGGCTGCCGGGACGGGTCGGCTTCAACTACCTCGGCCGGTACTCCACCGGCGACATCCCGGCCGGGTTGGAGGGCCTGGGGTGGCTGCCGACCGACGATCTTGGCGACGTGCACGTCACCGAAGATCCCGACGTGCCTTTGCAGGCGGCGATCGACGTGAACGCCGTGGTGATCGGGGACCGGCTGCGGGCGAGCCTCGGCTTCCCGTCCACCCTGCTCAGCCAGGAGGAGGTCGCCGAGCTGGCCGATCTGTGGATCGACACGCTGGGCGCGGCAGCTCGTTTCGCACAGACCCCGGCGGCGCGGATCGCCGCCGAGGAAGAAGCGGCCGCCACGGCGACACCTGCCGTTCCGGCGGCCGGTGGGCTCGGGCTGGACGTGGTGCTGCCGATCCGGCTCGGGGGCGAGGAACCCGCGCTGTTCTGCATCCACCCGTCGTCCGGAATGTCGTGGACCTACCTGGGATTCGCGGACGCGCTGGCGCCCGGCCGCCCGATCTACGGCCTGCAAGCGCCCGACCTCAGCGGACACGAACCGCCCGCGCGCTCGATCGAGGAGTTCGCCGACCGCTACGTGCGGGAGATCCGGGCGCTGCAACCCGAAGGCCCGTACCACCTGCTCGGCTGGTCGTTCGGTGGCCTGATCGCCCACGCGGCGGCGGTCCAGCTGAAAGCCCAAGGGGCCGAGGTGGGCGTGGTCGCGCTGCTGGATGCCGATACCTCCGACATCGACGGCCACAGCATCGAACGGCTCACCGCCGGGTCGTTCGTCAACTCGTTCGGGGCGGTGTTCGGCATCCACGACGTCCCCGCGGACGCGACCGCGCAGCAGGCGGCGGACCTGATCCGCGAACGGCTCGGCGGCGTCTCGCTGATCGACGCCGCCACGCTGGAGCGGATGGCCGGGTCGTACAACGCCGCCGCGCGAACCAGAACCGGTTACCAGCGCCCCGTGTTCGACGGCGACATCGTGTACTTCAGCGCGACCGTCGACACCTCCGACATCTTCGGTCCCGACGGCTGGCGGCCGTACGTGACCGGCGAGATCATCAACCACGACATCGACGTCACCCACGACGAAATGACGGCGCCACAGGCGTTGCCGATCATCGCGCGGGCGCTCGATGCACATCTTGGAGGCCGAGGATGAGTTCCGACCAAGGAGTCGTCGTCGAGGGAATCGAGAAATCCTTCGGCGCGGTCAAGGCACTACGCGGAGTCGATTTCACGGCCGAGCCGGGCGAGGTGCTCGGCATCCTCGGACCGAACGGCGCGGGCAAGACCACCACGGTGAACGTCCTGTCGACGCTGATCCGGCCGGACCGCGGCCGTGCCTCGGTCGCCGGGTACGACGTGGTGGCCGAGCCCGCGGCGGTGCGCCGCAGCATCATGCTGACCGGGCAGTACGCCGCGCTGGACGACATGCTCAGCGGCTACGAGAACCTCGTGATGTTCGGCAGGCTGATGGGCCTGCGCAAACGGGCCGCCCGCGCCCGGGCGGACGAGCTGCTGGCCGAGTTCGATCTCGAGCGTGCGGCGGGCCGCCGGGTCGGCACGTACTCCGGCGGTATGCGCAGGCGCATCGATATCGCCTGCGGGCTGGTCGTCCGGCCGGACGTGGTGTTCCTGGACGAGCCGACCACCGGGCTGGACCCGCGCAGCAGACAGGGCGTGTGGGATCTGGTCTCCGGCTTCAAGAAGGCGGGCATCACCACCCTGCTCACCAGCCAGTACCTGGAGGAAGCCGACGCGCTCAGCGACCGGATCATCGTCATCGATCACGGCGTGGTGATCGCCCAAGGCACCGCCGACGAGCTGAAGTCGCGCACCGGCGGCAGCTACTGCGAGGTCGTACCGCTGAACCTGAAGGACCTGCCCGCCATCGCCGCGGCCCTGGGTCCGCTGCTGCCGCGGGAAAGCCGAGCCGCGCTGACCCCCGATTCCGACCGCATCGCCGTGCCCGCCCCGGACGGCGCGAAGACACTCCTCGAGGCGCTGCGCCGGTTGGACAGCGCGGGCGTCGACCTCATCGACGTCGCGCTGCGCCGCCCTTCACTCGACGACGTCTTCCTTCAGCTCACCGGCCATCTGGCGACGGCGGAGGAGACCGCGCAGCCGGAGGTCGTGTCATGACGACGGCGACCTGGCTCTCCCAGACCCGCGCGGCGCCGCTGCGACCGCAACAGTGGTGGGTGCTGACCACCCGGCTGATCGTGCCGTCGGTCCAGACCGGCGAGGTGCTCACCTCGGTGCTGGCGCCCGCGGCGTTCACCGCCAGCTTCTACATCCCGCTGAAGACCATCATGACCGTCCTCGGCACCGGATTCAGCAGCTACGCGCAGTACATGATGCCGCTGGTGATCCTTCAGGCCGCCGCGTTCACGGCCGTGTCGGCGGCCTTCCGTGCCGCCACCGATTCGGTCGCCGGGCTCAACCGGCGCTTCGGAGCGATGCCGATCGGCCCGCTGGTCCCGGTCGCGGCGCGCCTGTCCGGCAGCGTCTTCCGGCTGGCCATCGGCGTGATCACCGCGCTGATCTGCGGTCACATCATCGGGTTCCGCTTCTACCTCGATGCCGCGCACACGCTCGGCTTCGTGCTGTTCTCGCTGCTCATCGGCCTCGCGCTGATCTGGGGCGGCGACGTGATCGGCACCGTGTCGCGCAACCCGGAGGCGACCGCGCAGGCGCTGGTACTGCCGCCGTTGATCTTCGGGATGCTCTCCTCCGGAATCGCTCCCGTCGATCAGTTCCCGGAGTGGGTGCAGCCGTTCGTGCGCAATCAGCCGGTCTCGCAGTGGGCTATCGCCCTGCGCGCGTTCGCCGGTGACAGCGGACCGAACGCGGGCCAGGTGAGCTGGTCGCTGCTGGGTCCCCCACTGGCCTGGGCGCTCGGCATCCTGATCGTCTGCGTTCCGCTGTCGATCCGGCTCAGCTCCAGGAGGGCGTGATGGTATCGCTGGCACATCGCCCGGATGAGCTGCGCACCAGCTCGGAACTGTCGCTGTCGGCCTTGGTGCTGCACACGCTGATCCAGACCCAGCGACTGCTGCTGCGCTGGGGGCGCAACCCGGTCACTCTATTGGAGACGCTGATCGTCCCGTGCCTGCTGCTGGTCATGCTGAACACCGTGATCGGCGGGCAGATCCAGAAGTTCACCGGCGAGAGCGCGCTGTACGGCTCGGTGCCCATGGTGGCTTTGGTCGGCGCGCTGTCCGGCGCGGTGGCCGGGGGCGTGCTGCTCGGCCGCGAACGCGACGCGGGCCTGCTAGCCCGCTTCTGGGTCCTACCGGTGCACCGCGCCTCCGGTCTGGCGTCGCGGGTGCTCGCGGAAGGCTGCCGCATCTTTCTGTGCACCCTCGCGGTCGTCCTGGTGGGCCTCGTGCTCGGGTTCCGCTTCCACCAGGGCGTCGCGGCGACCATCGTCTTCCTGTTCATCCCGGTGCTCTTCGGCCTCGCCTTCGCCACCATCGTCACCTCGGTCGCCGTCTTCACCGCGAAATCGACTCTGGTGGAGGGCATCACCATCCTCACCTCGCTGATGATGTTCTTCAGCACCGGATTCGTTCCGCTGGTCGCCTTCCCCAAGTGGATCCAACCGGTGGTGCGCAACCAACCCATGTCGGTGGCGGTCGACACCATGCGCGCGCTCGCTTCCGGCGGCCCGCTCACCCGTTCGCTCACCCTCACCGTGGTGTGGTCGCTCGGCGCGATCGTTCTCTTCGCGGTGCCCGCGAGCATCGGCTACCGCCGCGCCAGCAGGCGCTGAGTCCGCCCCGCCATCCACAGCGAACTCCCAGCCAGGCCCCAGCCGGTCAGGAGCGCCCGTTCCGGCATGCGGGTCTCGCTCACCGTGGGTGTCGCCGAGCAATCACAGAACACCCAGTCGGGCAACGGTCCCGGTGAGCGACCGCCCGGCGGCGGTGCACCCGGCGGTCGGCCGCCGCGTTAAGAGGCGGCCCCTGCGCCCGTCCATCACGGGCCAGGGCCGGACCCCTTCGGCAACGGCTATGCGGCGGCGAGCTGCCTGGCCAGCGCCCAAATGACCAGCACGTCGACGGCGATCAGCACCAGCGCCCAGAACGGGTAGATCGACACGAACAGGAAGTTGTCCAGGATGCTGATCGCCGCCAGCACGAGGCCGGCGAGAAAGGCCCAGGGCTTCCCGACGACTATGCCGAGGCCCGCGATCACCACCAGCACCCCGATGGTCAGGTGGATCCAGCCCCATGCGGCGACATCGATCAGGAACACCTGATCCTCGGTCACCACGAAGACCTCGCGGCCGCTGATCGCCGCGACGGCCGTCAGCAGGTGCAGCACACCGGCGACGAGGATGAGCACGCCTGCGAAGATCGTCATGTCGCCGAGTACCGGACGGGTGGTGATCGGACTGGTCATAACACTCACTCCTTCCAAACGCGTGGGACACCCTCGGCCCAACGTAGCCGCTCGCCGGGGCCGATCGGCGCAGGTGAGCGGCGGGTCAGCACCGCATCCGCCCGGTATCGCGGGCCGGATCGGCCACCGAGCGCCCGGTGACGTCCGGCACGGTCCACCTCCAAGCAATCCCGTGAATCGGTGAATCGGTACGCCCGGCAACGCTTTCGCGGCCCGGTGAAGGCGAGCGTCCGTACCTGTGTGCCGGGCAGTCGGCACCTCGGTCCTGGCTACGGAGGAAGGAATAGGCAAACATTCAGCGACCGATTCGGTCATCGGCACCGGTGTGGTCACCCCCGGACGCGTGCCGCACAATAGGGGGCCGCGCGCGGCGCGTCCCGGCGTTCTTACGCATGCAGGACGCGTGTCGCGGCGACACAAGGTGTTGTGCTACGCGGACATGTCACCCCCAAGGAGTAGTGTTCCGAGGGGAGACATTCCGTGACGGCAGCGTGCTCGGGAAGGGCGTGGAGGCAGGATGAAACTGATCGATCGGGTATCGGCCATCAACTGGAATCGGGTGCCCGACGAAAAGGACGCCGAGGTCTGGGACCGGCTGACCGGCAACTTCTGGCTGCCGGAAAAGGTGCCGGTCTCCAACGACATTCCGTCGTGGAACACCCTCACCGCCGACGAGAAGCAGCTCACCATGCGGGTCTTCACCGGCCTGACCCTGCTGGACACCATCCAGGGCACGGTCGGCGCGGTGAGCCTGATCCCCGACGCGCTGACCCCGCACGAGGAGGCGGTGCTGACCAACATCGCGTTCATGGAGTCGGTGCACGCCAAGAGCTACAGCTCGATCTTCTCCACGCTGTGCTCCACCCGCGAGATCGATGAGGCGTTCCGCTGGTCGGAGGAGAACCGCAACCTCCAGCGCAAGGCCGAGATCGTGCTGGGGTACTACAACGGCGAGGATCCGCTCAAGCGCAAGGTCGCCTCGACGCTGCTGGAGAGCTTCCTGTTCTACTCCGGCTTCTACCTGCCGATGCACTGGTCGTCGCGGGCCAAGCTGACCAACACCGCCGACATGATCCGATTGATCATCCGGGACGAAGCGGTGCACGGTTACTACATCGGCTACAAGTATCAGAAGGGCCTCGAGCTGGTCTCCCAGGCCGAGCGCGAGGAGCTCAAGAACTACACCTTCGAGCTGCTGTTCGAGCTCTACGACAACGAGGTCGAGTACACCCAGGACCTCTACGACGAGGTGGGCCTCACCGAGGACGTCAAGAAGTTCCTCCGCTACAACGCCAACAAGGCGCTGATGAACCTCGGCTACGAGGGCCTGTTCCCCAAGGACGAAACCGAGGTGAACCCCGCCATCCTCTCGGCGCTGTCCCCCAACGCCGACGAGAACCACGACTTCTTCTCCGGCTCGGGCTCGAGCTACGTCATCGGCAAGGCGGTCAACACCGAGGACGAAGACTGGGAGTTCTGAACTCCGCCGCTACGGCTACGGCTCGAGGCGATCGGTCCCTCGGATCGCCTCGTCCGGGCCGGATGCCGGAACAGCGCCTTCCAGTCGCCGCCGCAGGTCTGAGGCCGATGCCTCTGCCCTTCAGATCCCCAGCACCAACTTGGCCGTCGTGAAGTAGATGATCAGGCCGGTGGCGTCGACCAGGGTGGTGACCATCGGGGCGGAGACGACTGCCGGGTCGATGCGCAGTTTCTTGGCCAGCAGCGGCATGGTGCCGCCGATGGTGGCCGCCCAGCCGCAGATCAGGATCAGGGTGATGCCGACGACCAAGGCGATCCGCGGGCCGACGAACACCGCGCCGATCGCCAGGCCCACCGAGGCCAGCAGCGAGCCCAGCACCAGGCCGACCCGGCATTCCCGCCAGATCACCTTCAACAGGTCCGACGCCCGGACCTCACCGACCGCCACCGCGCGCACGCAGGCGGTGGCGGCTTGCGCGCCCGCGTTCCCGCCCGCGCCGATCAGCAGTGGGATGAACAGCGCCAGGTGCGCGGCCTGCTGCAAGGTGCCCTCGAAGAAATCGGTCACACTCACCGTGAGGGTCGCGGCGAACAGCAACAGCAGCAGCCACAACGCGCGGTAGCGGGCCAGCTGGAACACCCCGGCGGCCATGTAGTGGCCCTCCCACGGCGCGGAACCCGCTTGCAGCGCGACGTCCTCGCTGTCGGCGGCCTCGATCACCTCCACCGCGTCGTCGATGGTGAGCAACCCGACCAACCGGTCCTCACTGTCCACCACCGGAAGGTTGATGTCGTTGGTCTCGCGCATCAACCGGGCGGCCTTCTCCGCCGAATCGGTGGCGCGCGCGAAGGCGGGCTCGGTGACCACCAGCTCCGACACCATCGTCTCGGGCTTGCTGAGTACCAGCTCCCGCAGTTCGACGATCCCGGTCAGCCGCCTGCCCGCGTCGACCACGGGCAGGGTGTACACCGTCTCGGCGTTGCCGCCCTTGGTCCGCACCATGCCGAGCGCTTCGGCCACCGTGAGGTTGCGCGGCAGCGCCACCACCTCCGGCGTCATGTACTGCCCCGCCGAGCCCTCCGGGTAGCCCAGCAGGCTCGCGGTCATCCGCCGCTCGCGCGGACTCAGCCCGGCCAGCGCCTTCTTGGCCACCTTGGCGGGCGCCTCGCGCAACATGCGGGCGCGGTCGTCGGGCGCCATGCCCTCGACCAGGTCGCGGAAGCTCTGGTCACGCAGCCCTTGCAGGATCTGCTGCTGGTCGACCGGCTCGAGCTCCTCGAACACGGCCAGCGCCAGGTCTTTGTCGAGCAGGCGGAACGCCATCCCGGCTCGTACCGCGTCCATGCGGGCGAGCTGGTCGGCGATGACGTGCGGCGGATGGTTGCCGAGCCAGTCCAGCGCGGCGTCCACGCGGCGGGATTCGACGACGTCCTGCAGGGATTCGGACAGCGTCGGACGTACTTCGATGATGTCGGTCTGCGACATGAGAGGACCTCAGCACATGCGTGAGTGAACAGAGAGCTCGAAATTCACACCGCGGGCGCCGGCCCCTGCCGTCGCGACCTGACTAGGAATGCGAAGGGGCGGCGCCGCGCGGCCTTCGACTGGGAGGTTCGCTGCGCATCGCTACCCCACCTCCCTCTCGTCGTCGCCGCGGATCTCGGATATCCGCACCATTCGGATCAACATCTCGCGGACGCGGAAACGTCCTCGTGCAGCTTACATCGCTTCGGGGACGATGATCACCATACGACACCGCGCTGTGACCGAAGCCGCTGCGCACCGTCGGGAATCGGGCATCCGACGATGCCGCCCGCACCGGACGACGTGACAGCCACTGGGCGGCGCGACGGTGGCCGACTCGTCCGGCCGCGGCACGAAAGGCGGCAGCGTGACCACGCGCGAGAACCAGGGACGGAATCTGGCGCCGCTGAAGCAGCGCGGCCCGCATTCCTGACCGAACCCCGCGCGGTCGTCCACTGCCCATCTCCCCCGCCGTGTGTCGCCGGACGCCGAGCGTCGAATCGCACGTGAGAGCGGACAGCGGGACCAGCCGAGCCGTCCTCGAGGCGTTCGGGCCGGTCTCACACCGCCGCCACAAGAATCCTGTTGCGAGAGTGGATTTCACCACCTTTGTCATACTCCGACGGATGTCCGGTCGGTCGGGTTTACTTCCTTTTCATGTCTGCCACTTCTTCCGTCGCCAGCGGGCAACCCCCGATGGCCGCGGGCCGCCTCCGCAACACCAAACGCTTTGTAACCGATCCGATTACGTTTCTCTCCGACTCCATGACTCGGCACGGCGACGTCTTTCGGTTCCAGCTGATCACCGGGGACATGGTCGGGATCACCCATCCCCACCACATCAAGTACATCTTGCAGGAACGCATGGCCAACTTCACCCGCGAGACCCAGATGTACGGCATCATCGAACCGTTCGTGGGGCGCGGGCTGGCGACCATCGCCGACCACAGCCGGTGGCGACGCAACCGCCGCCTCGTCCAACCCGCCTTTCACCACAAGAGGATCAACGCGCTCAGCGAGATCATGGTCGCCGAGATCGAGTCCATGTGCGACGAATGGGCCGAACATGCCCACGCCGGACGATGGATCGACATCGGCGAGCAGATGAGCCACCTCACATTGCGGATCGTGGTGCGGGCGCTGTTCGGACTGGATCCCCACGGCCCGGAGGTCAGCGGCTTCTCCCGCGCGACGCAGAAGGTGAATGCCGAATTGGGCAAGTTCGTGCGAATGCCCCTGGTACCACTGAAGTTTCCGACGCCGAGTCACCGACGCTTCTGGCGCGCTATTGCCGAGATGGATGCCATCGTCTACAAGGTGATCGACAAGTTGCGCGACACCGACAACGATGGCCTGCTATCCATGCTCATCAACGCCACAGACGCCGATACCGACGAGAGCCTCACCGACCGGGAGCTGCGCGACGAGGTCGTCACCATGCTCTTCGCTGGTCACGAGACCAGCGCCTCGGCCATGACGTCAGCCATGCTACTGCTGCAACTGCATCCGGAAGTGCGGCGGCAGCTGCGCGATGAGGTTGACGCCGCGTTGTCCGGTGGGCACGCCACCATGAGCGACTTGCCCGCACTGCCCTACAGCAAGCAGGTGCTGGAGGAGGTGCTGCGGCTCAAGCCACCGGCATGGATGGGACAACGTCGTGCCGCCGAGGACGACGAGATCGGGGGCTACCACATTCCGGCAGGCACTCCGCTGATGTTCAGCTATTACCATGCACACCGGAATCCCGAGTGCTGGGACCAGCCGGACACCTTCGACCCGGACCGCTTCACCGCCGACGCGATCGCCGCCCGTGACCGGAACGTGTATCTGCCCTTCGGTGCGGGCGGGCACCTCTGCATCGGCAACGCGTTCGCGATGATGGAGATGCAACTCGCGCTCGCGACCATCATGCGACGGTTCGAGTTCGCCATCGAGAACCCAGACCTCACCCCGACTTCCGCGCTGACCCTCAACACCAAGTTCCCGGTCATTGCGACGCTGACCGAACGGACGACATGATCGGCTGACCGGTTACCATCATCGGTGCTCGCCGTGCATCGAGCGGATGAGTAATCACTCTGGGGACGGGCTGCCGGGACACAGCGTTCACCGCTTATGGGCGACCGCGCTCCAGCGATTCACTTGCGAGTCGAGCCATGCCGGTGACTCGGCCTGCGGGCGCCACTGGTCGGCGACGACGATTCCCGGGTCCGGGAGCGGCCCACGGGCTGCCGATCGATAGCACCACCACTTCCGACTGCGATGGGTGCACGAATTCCGGGCACACACCGGACTACGAGCGCACCGGCGGTGTCGGATCGGTCGTCTCGAGCACGGCGCGCTCCACATCGTCCCAGGTCGCGACGTGGCGCACCCAGCCGGGAATCGGCTCCGGCTGCACGCCGAACAGCAACCGGTACGGCACCAGATCGCACAGCGCCCGGTGCACGTCGAGGCGATCGTCGATCATGTGCGTGATGCCGAGTTCGGCGCAGTGCACCGCCTTGTCCGCCCGCGCGCGGCAGAAGCGCACGTTCTCGCGTGCGATCCCGGTCCGGTCGTAGAAGTCGTGGTGATCGAGCCACTGGCGGGTGCGCTGCTCGATCCGGGGGCCGCATTTGGAAATGACCCAGGCGCGCCCCTCGAAGCGCCGGACCAGACGTGGCAGGACTTCGAAAGCGCCTGTGGTGGGCGGCGTACGCAGCGCCTCTTCGAGTCCGCCGGAGAGGAATACCGTGTCCTCGTCGCCCGGCGCCATGGCTGCCCCTTGGATGACCCGGCCGAAATCGACGCCGAGTCGAGGTTGCCTTTCTTCGTTCGAGTGTCTTCTCACTTCGTTCATACGGTTCCAGCGTGCGGCAATCGCACCGTCTTCCGCCAGCGGATTTTTCCGCTGGCAGTACTCGGTGGCATGGCGACCTGGCCTGTGACGATCCGGTTGTAGGGCGGGCCTCGGTGGAGAGCGCATTCCTGGCCGAATTCGATGCGTCGAGCGCCGAACGGTTGCCCAGGAGCCGCGGACTGGGAACAGTGAGGTACGGAGGCTGCGGCGTTCGCCGCGGCGGGTACACACGGAGGAGATTTTCGTGCGCTTCGGCATCTTCATTCCGCAGGGTTGGCGGCTCGATCTGGTGGGCATCGACCCGGCGGACCAGTGGGGGGTGATGCGAGACCTCGCCCAGCGCGCCGACGCGAACCCGGCGTGGGAATCGCTGTGGGTCTACGACCACTTCCACACCGTCCCGGTCCCCACCGAAGAGGCGACGCACGAAGCATGGACGCTGATGTCGGCGTTCGCCGCGGCCACCGCACGCGTCCGCCTGGGCCAGATGTGTACCGCGATCAGCTACCGCAACCCGGCCTACCTGGCCAAGGTCGCCGCGACGGTCGACCTGATCTCCGGCGGCCGCGTCGAGATGGGCATCGGCGGTGGCTGGTACGAACACGAATGGCGCGCCTACGGCTACGGCTTCCCGTCCGCGGGCGAACGACTGGGCCGTCTCGACGAAGGTGTGCAGATCTTCCGGCAGGCATGGACGACGGGCTCGGCCACACTCGACGGCAAGCACTACCAGGTCGACGGCGCCATCGTGCGTCCGTTCCCCTTGCAGGAGAACGGAATTCCGCTCTGGATCGCGGGAGGCGGCGAGAAGAAGACACTGCGCATCGCCGCGAAATACGCGCAGTACACCAATTTCAGCGGTAATCCCGAGGAGTTCACCCGCAAGTCCGACATCCTGCGCACCCACTGCGCGGAGGTCGGCACCGACTTCGACGCCATCGTGCGCACGTCGAACTTCAACGTCGCGATCGGTTCGACGCAGGCCGAAGTCGAGGAGCGCCTCGCGACCCTGGCCGCGCGCCTGACCCCTTTCATCGGCGCCGACGGAGCCAAGACCCACATCGACGACGTCTACCGCGGCTCCGCCGCCGTCGGCACCCCCGAGCAGATCATCGAAAACCTCGGCCAGGTCCGAGCTCTCGGCCTCGGCTACGCCATCCTCAACTTCCCCGAATCCGCCTACGACACCTCCGGCATCGAACTCTTCGAACGCGAAGTGATCCCGGCACTGAGCTGACCCACCACGGGGCAGGTCCCTCGAGCGGCCGAGCCCTCGAATTCCTGCCCCTGCAGAACCTCGAAGCCCAGCTCACCGCTTACCCACCACCGACGGAGCGAGTCTTACGAGCGACCGTTCGCGGCCGTCTCGCGCCCGAGCAACCGAAGCGCATGCGCCGTAGGCGCGAGTCTCGGTTGCTCGGGCGCGAGACATAAGGGGCCGCGAACACGCAGCGCCGCAGGCGCTGCCGAACAAACAGAGTTCACCGCTTTCGGCCGACCGCGCTCCAGCAGTTCACTTGCGCGTCGAGCCATGCCGGTGACTCGGTCGCCGGGCGCCACTGGTTGGCGACGACGACTCCCGGGTCCAGCAGTTCCAATCCGGTGAAGAATTGGGCGAATTCGTCCCGTGTGCGCGCTTGGGCGTAGACCCCGCTCTGCCGGTACACGGCGAGGGCGTCGGACATGATCTCCGGTTCGAGGTCGGCGGTGATATGCGAAACCACGAGGAACGAACCCGGGGCAAGGGCGTCCAGCAATGTCTCGACGATTGCGTAGGGTTTGTGCTCGTCGGACAGGAAATGCAGCACGGCCACCAGGCTCAGTGCTACCGGGCGCTTCAGGTCCAGGGTGTCGAGGAGTGCGGGCGCGGACAGGATCGCCGCGGGAGCTTTCAGGTCGGCATCGACGTAGGCGGTGCGTCCCTCCGGGGTGCCGGTGAGCAGCGCACGGGCGTGGCTCAACACGATCGGGTCGTTGTCCACGTAGACCACACGCGCAGCGGGCTGCGGCGCCTGGGCCACCTGGTGCAGGTTCGGCTCGGTGGGGATGCCGGTGCCGATGTCGAGGAACTGTGTCACGCCCAGCGCGGTGAGGGCGTTCACCGCGCGGTGCATGAACAGCCGGTTCTGCCGAGCCGCGACACGGGCGGTGGGAAACGCCGCGACCACCTTCTCGGCCGCGTCCCGATCCGCCTGGTAATGGTCTTTCCCACCCAGGACGTAGTCGTATATTCGGGCGCTGCTCGGCACGCTCGGGTCGTGAATCGGCCGGTGCGGCGCTGCGTCGCCGCCGAGATCGGTCATCGTCGTTCCTATCGCTGCCAGATCGCTTCTGCGCCAGCATATTCCAGAAGCGATCCGGGCACTGCCGCAGCGACGGCAACTACAGCATGCAGGAAACGCAACCCTCGACTTCGGTTCCCTCCAGGGCCATCTGGCGCAGCCGGATGTAGTAGAGGGTCTTGATGCCCTTGCGCCAGGCGTAGATCTGGGCGCGGTTGAGGTCGCGGGTGGTGGCGGAGTCCTTGAAGAACAGCGTCAGCGACAGACCCTGGTCCACGTGCTGGGTGGCCGCGGCGTAGGTGTCGATGATCTTCTCGTAGCCGATCTCGTAGGCGTCCTCGTAGTACTCGAGGTTGTCGTTGGTCATGTAGGGCGCCGGGTAGTAGACCCGCCCGATCTTGCCTTCCTTGCGGATCTCGATCTTCGACGCCACCGGGTGGATGGAGCTGGTGGAGTGGTTGATGTAGGAGATCGACCCGGTCGGCGGCACCGCCTGCAGGTTCTGGTTGTAGATGCCGTGTGCCATGACCGAGGCCTTCAGCTCCCGCCAGTCCTCCTGGGTCGGGATGTGCACGCCCGCGTCGGCGAACAGTTGCCGGACGCGATCGGTCTTCGGCTCCCACGCCTGATCGGTGTACCTGTCGAAGTACTCGCCGCTGGCGTACTTCGATTCGGGGAAACCGCCGAAGTACGTGCCGCGCTCGATCGCGATCCGGTTCGACGCCCGGATCGCGTGGTAGACCACGGTGTAGAAGTAGATGTTGGTGAAGTCGATGCCTTCTTCGGACCCGTAGTGGACCCGTTCCCGCGCCAGATAGCCGTGCAGATTCATCTGCCCGAGGCCGATGGCGTGCGAGGTGTTGTTGCCCTGCTCGATGGACGGCACCGAGTAGATGTGGGTCTGGTCCGATACCGCGGTCAGCGCCCGGATGGCCACCTCGATGGTCTGCGCGAAGTCGGGTGAGTCCATCGTCTTGGCGATGTTCAGCGACCCGAGGTTGCAGGAGATGTCCTTGCCCACCTTGGCGTAGGACAGGTCGTCGTTGAATTCCGAGGGCGTGGAGACCTGCAGGATCTCCGAGCACAGGTTGGAGTGGGTGATCTTGCCCGCGATCGGGTTCGCGCGGTTCACCGTGTCCTCGAACATGATGTACGGGTAGCCGGACTCGAACTGCAGCTCGGCGATGGTCTGGAAGAACTCGCGCGCCTTGATCTTCGACTTGCGGATGCGCTTGTCGTCGACCATCTCGTAGTACTTCTCGGTGACGTCGATGTCGGCGAACGGCTTGCCGTAGATGCGCTCGACGTCGTAGGGCGAGAACAGGTACATGTCCTCGTTCTTCTTGGCCAGCTCGAAGGTGATGTCCGGGATGACCACGCCCAGCGAGAGGGTCTTGATGCGGATCTTCTCGTCCGCGTTCTCCCGCTTGGTGTCCAGGAACCGGTAGATGTCCGGGTGGTGCGCGTGCAGGTAGACCGCGCCCGCGCCCTGACGCGCGCCGAGCTGGTTGGCGTAGGAGAAGGAGTCCTCGAGCAGCTTCATGATCGGGATGACGCCCGAGCTCTGGTTCTCGATCTTCTTGATCGGCGCGCCGTGCTCGCGGATGTTGCTCAGCAGCAACGCGACCCCGCCGCCGCGCTTGGACAGCTGCAGCGCGGAGTTGATCGAGCGCCCGATGGACTCCATGTTGTCCTCGATGCGCAGCAGGAAGCACGACACCGGCTCGCCGCGCTGCTTCTTGCCCGAGTTCAGGAAGGTCGGGGTGGCCGGCTGGAAACGGCCGTCGATGATCTCGTCGACCAGCTTGCCCGCCAGCTCTTCGTCACCGGCGGCGAGCGTGAGCGCGACCATGCACACCCGGTCCTCGAACCGCTCCAGGTAGCGCTTGCCGTCGAAGGTCTTCAGCGTGTACGAGGTGTAGTACTTGAAGGCGCCGAGGAAGGTCGGGAACCGGAACTTCTTGGCGTAGGCCCGCTTGAACAGCTTCTTGATGAACTCGCGGCTGTACTGGTCGAGAACCTCTGCCTCGTAGTAGTTCTCGTCGACCAGGTAGTCCAGCTTCTCGTCCAGGTTGTGGAAGAAGACGGTGTTCTGATTGACGTGCTGCAGGAAGTACTGGTTGGCGGCCTCACGGTCCTTGTCGAACTGGATCTCGCCGTCCGGACCGTACAGGTTCAGCATGGCGTTGAGGGCGTGGTAGTCGAGGACCTCGCCCGCTTCGGCGCCGCGGACCGGGGGCTGCTCTAAGCGAGCTGTTTTTCCGGCCGGTGCTGTCGTTGCTGTTGCCAAAACAATCCCAATCCCTCTCGGACGCGTTCGACGTCCTCAGCGGTTCCCATGAGTTCGAAGCGATACAGGTACGGCACGCCGCACTTGCGTGCGATCAGCTCGCCCGCATAGCAGAAGGTGTCGCCGAAGTTCGTGTTCCCCGCCGCGATGACGCCACGCAACAGCGCCCGGTTGTGCGGATCGTTGAGGAACTTCGCGACCTGCCGCGGTACGAAATCTTTGTCGGAACGGTCGCCCCCGAGCACGTGCCGACCGCCCCCATAGGTGGGGACGATCAGCACGTACGGATCGTCTACGCGCAGCGAGTCGGCGGTGTGCAGTGGTATGCGAGTCGCCGGGAGACCCAGCTTCTCGACGAAGCGATGCGTGTTCTCCGAAGCGCTGGAGAAGTAGACCAGCGCCGTCGTGTCCGGCATGGTCGCCTTCCTCTCTCGCCGAGCGCCGCGGCGCTCGCCCTTCGGATGAACCTGAAGCGGTGGAAGCGCCTCAGGCCGCCACTGTCGCGAGCGACTTGATCCGGTCGGGACGGAAACCCGACCAGTGATCGTCCCCCGCCACCACGACCGGCGCCTGCAAGTACCCGAGGGCCATGACGTAGTCACGCGCCTCGTCGTTCTCCGAGATGTCGATGACCTCGTAGTCCACCCCGGCCTTGTCGAGGGCCTTGTAGGTGGCGTTGCACTGGACGCAAGCGGGCTTGGTGTACACAGTGACGGTCAATTGATGTCCCTCTCTCCTTGTGCCTGATCCACAGCCTGAGATCCCTATGCCGATCGTTTCGAGCGACCTGCAAGCAGTCGCTGGCGATGCACGATCACGTATGCTGCGCAAACTCCTGGAGCCGGACTCGAATCCCCTGATCAGCCACGCGTGACCGACTCCTAGCGAGGGGGGCCTCTCGCCGTCTTCCAGTAGCGAAGACACTACACCTAGTGGCCGACAGATTCCTACAACACGACATGTAGCGAGTCACATTGATGAAATTCCATCGAGAGAAGTACCAGGACGCTCGATTCACCCCCGGATCAAACAGTGGCGCAGATCACTGTTCAGCGTGTCAGCATACTTTCAGCAAACCATCTGGCAAGCGAAGAGGGCCACCGCTGCGCGCGCAGCGATGACCCTCGTTCGAGACCGGAGATGGAGCTTACACCGACGCCAATTCGCCGCGCGTGGCCTCGACCAGTTCGCGCACGGTACCGGCCAACTGGGTCAGCGCCTCGGCGTCGTCACGCGGATGCCCGGCGCCGAACCGCTCGCCGACGACCCCGAAGTGCAGATGCGCGGACTCGACCACCTGCGCGCCCGCCACACCGAGCGCCTTCACCGCGTCACCGTGCGCCCACTGCGCCGCGTTCGGGCTGATCGACGCGCTCACCACTGCAGCGGGCTTGCCCTTGATGGCGCCCGCGCCGTACGGGCGGGAAGCCCAGTCGATCGCGTTCTTCAGCACCGCCGACAGCGTGCCGTTGTACTCCGGCGTCACGACCAGCAGGCCGTCCGCCTCGGCGACCGCGTCGCGCAGCGCCTGGGCGGCCGCTGGAACGGCGCCGGGGACATCGATGTCCTCGTTGTAGAACGGGATGTCGGCGAGTCCGTCATAGAGGGTGACCTCGACACCTTCCGGCGCGGTATGCGCGGCGGCCTCGGCGAGCCGCCGGTTGACCGAGGCGGCACGCAGGCTGCCGACGAGTGCGAGAACGCGGGTCCGACTCCCGGCTTCGCCGGAGTCAACGGACGCTGGGTTGACGATTTGCTCGCTTCGCTCACTCATGACGACTCCTGGTGTACTGAATGGTGTGGTGTCCTTACGTTCACCACACACTAACCGGACCACGGTCCGAATACTTCCCGCGGAGTCTGCGTGAGCGCTGTGAACTACCCCACACACGACGCGTCCGGCCCGCGCCGACTGCTCGACGTCGGCGCGCCGCTGCTCGGCACGTCGGAGCCCGCCGAGCGCGCCGACGCGGCGCGCAACCGCCGACTGCTGCTGGACGCGGCGCAGCAGCTGGTGCGGGAGCAGGGCGTGGACAGCCTCACCATGGACGCGCTGGCCAAACGCGCCGGAGTCGGCAAGGGGACGGTGTTCCGCCGGTTCGGCAGCCGGTCCGGCCTGATGCTCGCGCTGCTGGACCACTCGGAACGGAAGTACCAGGAGTCGTTCATCTTCGGACCACCGCCGCTGGGTCCCGGCGCACCCCCGGTGGAACGGCTGGTCGCGTTCGGGCGGGCCCGGCTCTTGGACATCGAAGTGGAAGGCGAACTGCATCGCGCCGCCGAACTCGGCGAGGCCGGTGACCGCTATTCCGGCGGGCCGTACGGATTGCTGCGCGCGCACGTCGTGATGCTGTTGCGGCAGGCCGACGCGCCCGGTGACCTCCTGCTGGTCGCCGACTGGCTGCTGGCGATGCTGGGCGCGGCGCTGATCATGCACCAGATGCAGGTTCTCGGCTATACCCGAGAGCAGATCGGCGACAACTGGGAGAGCGTCGTTCGGCGCGTTGTCGCCCGGTGATCGGCCAGTAGACTCGGGCGCCATGGGGAATCTGCGCGAACAGATCATCAGTGAATTGGGCGTCCTGCCGAGCATCGAACCGAAAGACGAGGTGCGCCGCCGGGTCGATTTCCTCAAGGATTATCTGAACGCCACTCCCGCACGAGGTTTCGTCCTCGGCATCAGCGGGGGGCAGGACAGCGCGCTCGCCGGCCGGCTGTGCCAGCTCGCGGTCGAGGAACTGCGCGCCGACGGCGTGGACGCGACCTTTCTCGCCGTCCGGCTGCCCTACGGCGTGCAGGCCGACGAGGCCGATGCGCGGACCGCGCTGGCCTTCGTCCAGCCCGATCGGCAAGTGGTGGTGAACGTCCGCCCCAGCGCGAACGCGGCGGCCGCCGAGGCGGCGTCCGGGTTGCAGGTGGACAACCTGCGCGACTTCGTGCGCGGCAACATCAAAGCCCGCGAACGCATGGTGATCCAGTACGCGCTGGCCGGGCAGGAGAACCTGCTCGTCGTCGGCACCGACCACGCGGCCGAGGCGGTCACCGGTTTCTTCACCAAGTACGGCGACGGCGGCGTCGACCTGACCCCGCTGACCGGTCTCACCAAGCGTCAGGGCGCGGCACTGCTGCAGGAACTCGGCGCGCCCGCCGGCATCTGGTCCAAGGTGCCCACCGCCGATCTGGAGGACGACCGGCCCGCCCTGCCCGACGAGGAGGCGCTCGGCCTGCGCTACAGCGAGATCGACGACTACTTGGAGGGCAAGGAGGTCACTCCCGAGGTCGCCGAGCGGCTGGAGAAGATCTTCCGCGACACCCGCCACAAGCGCACCGTCCCGGTGACTCCGCTGGACACCTGGTGGCGCTGAGCGCCTAGACCGGCGCGCATTCCGCGAGACGGCGCGCCAGGAACCGCCGCACCTGATCGTTGCCCGCGAGTTCCAGCGCCGCCCGGTAGTTCCGCGCGGCCTCCCGCTGACGACCGCTGCGCCGCAGCAGATCGGCGCGGGTCGCGGGAATCACGTGCGACCCGGTCAGCCGCGGGTCGCGGGCGATCTCGTCGAGGGCGGCCAAGCCCGCGTCGAACCCCCGGGAAAACCCCACGGCCACGGCGCGGTTCACCGACACGGCGGGCGACGGGGTGAGCCGCAGCAGCTCGTCGTACCCGGCGACGATCGCGTGCCAATCGGTCCGCGCCCAGCTCGGCGCCGTGGCGTGCGCGGCGGCGATGCGCGCCTGCACCAGGTACGGGCCCGCGCCGTCGGTTTCGGCGGACCGCAGGCACGCCAGTCCCGCCCGGATCATCGCGCGGTCCCACCGGGACCGATCCTGCTCCTCCAGCGGTACCGATTCCCCGTCGGCGCGCCGCCGCTGCTCCCTACGGCTGTCCTGCAACAGCATCAGCGCCAGCAACGCGCGCGCCTCGGACTCGTGCGGCAGCAACCGGCACAGCAACCTGCCGAGCCGGATCGCCTCGTCGCACAGTTCGTCGCGCACCGCGGTGGGTCCCGCTGTGGCGGAATACCCTTCGGTGAACACCAGATACACGCACGCCAGCACACCGGGCACCCGCTCGGGCATCAGGTGCGCGGGCGGCACCCGCAACGGTATGCCCGCCTGGCGGATCTTCGCCTTCGCGCGCGTGAGCCGCTGCGCGACCGTGTGTTCCGGTTGCAGGAAGGCCCGCGCGATCTCGGCGGTCCGCAACCCGCACACCAGGCGCAGCGTCAGAGCCACCTGCGCGGGCCGCGCCAGTGCCGGGTGGCAGCAGGCGAAGATCATCCGCAACTGGTCGTCCGGCACCGCGGACACCTCGTCCTCCTCGTTCGGCGCCCGGGTGCGGACCGCGTCGTATTCCTTGGCCGCCCGCACCGATTCGCGCCGCAGCCGGTCCAGCGCCCGATTGCGGGCGGCCGTGGTGATCCACGCGCCGGGGTTCGACGGCAGCCCGCGCTCGGGCCAGGTGCGCACGGCGTCGGCGAACGCCTCCTGCACGGCGTCCTCGGCCAGTCCGATGTCGCCGACCGTCCTGGCCACCGTCGCCAGCGCCCGGCCGAACTCGGCGCGGTAGACGGCGTCGATCGTCGCGGCCGGGCTCGTCCGCACCGTCAGTCGCCCAGATCCACGACCCGGCGCAGCTCGGTGCGCCCGCGCTCGCCGAGCGGGATGGCCGACGCGATCTGGGCCGCCTGCTCGCGGTCCGGCGCGGCGAACAGGTACAGCCCGTCGACCACCTCGGCCAGTTCCGCGAACGGCCCGTCGGTGAGCAGCACTTTCCCGTCGCGCACCCGGACCGTGGTCGCCGAAGACGGCGGTTGCAGCGCCCCGCCGCCGCGGAGGGCCGCCGCGTACTTCTCGCCGAAGCGCTGGTGCTCGGCGACCGCGGCGTCCCACTCCGGAGCGTCCGGCGCGATCACCGCGTCCGGTGCCTCCCACAGCAGCGCCAGCCACCAATCCGCGCGGGGGGTGTCGTGCGGCGACCACATCACCATGGGACGCACCTCGACCGCTCCGTCCTCGGCCGCGGGCACCCGGCGCGCCAGCCGGATGGCTTCATCCAGGTCGGCGGCCTCGAAGACGTAGAACCCGCCCACCACCTCGGCCTGCTCCGCGAACGGGCCGTCGGTGACGAGCACTTGCCCGCCCGCGCGCCGGATGTGCAGCGCGTCGGCGGAGGGGAACAGCGCCACACCGCCCGCGACCGCGGCGGCCTCACGCTCCTCGAACGCCGCGTACTTCGCCACCTCGGCGTCGAACTCCGGTGTGCCCGGCCGCACGCCCGACCCGTCTTCGCGTCCTACCAGTGTCGCCAGGTAGTGCATAGCGTCATCCTTCCTCGCATCGAGGGGCTCGGATACCCCTTCTACTCGGACGACGAACCGCGTGGGCTGTTCTCTACACCCCTGCGAAAATTTCGCGTTGTCTCAGCAGACCAGCCCGCCTTCACCCGCCACTGTGGCGCGCAGAAGGTCCCGGACCAGCTCGAAATCGATCCGCTCCGGCGTTCGGAAACGGATGCAGCCTTTGCCCATGTCGTGCCCGGCCAGACGGTCGACGAAGGCCGCGCGGACGTCGGTGCGCAGCAAGCGCCTCGGCCAGGTAGCCGTCGACATCGCTCGCCTCGCTCTGCACCACGGCACGACTGTAGACCGCAATGCGGAGGGCCGCGGTCTATCCGCCCGCGAAAGGGGGCAAGACGTCGACGCGCGGGCTGAGCGCGGATGTGGGATCCCGGGTGAGTTCGTCGCCGATCAGGTACGCGCACACCGACAGCATCTTGTCCAGATCCGGACCGTAGGTCGCCGATAGGGCCGAACGCAGGTCGGCCACCGTGGCCCCGGCCGGTAAGTCCAGGGTTTCGCTGTCCTTGCCGACGGCGTCGGCGATGGCGGCGAAATAGCGGATCTCAACCACCGATGGCTCCCATCGTCCGCTCCGGGGGGACGAAGCCCTCGGCATCGATGCCGTGACCTGCCCACTTGTTCCACATCGCGCCGCGCCAGAGGGTCGCGACCTCCTCGTCGTCGGCGCCGGAGCGCAGCGCCTGGCGCAGATCGAACTCCTGGTCGCTGAACAGACAGGAGCGCAGCATGCCGTCGGCGGTGAGCCGCGTGCGGTCGCAGGTGTCGCAGAACTTGCGGGTCACCGTGGCGATGATGCCCACGGTGCCGGGGCCGCCGTCGACCAGCCACTTCTCCGCCGGAGCCGACGGATCGGCGCGGCCGACCTCGGTGAGGTCGAACCGGGTGCCGAGCACCTCGAGCAGTTCGGCGGCGGTGACCATGTTGGCGCGGGCCCACTCGTGGTCGGCGTCGAGCGGCATTTCCTCGATGAAACGCAGCTCGCAGCTCTCGTCCAGACACCAGCGCAGCAGATTCGCCGCGCCGGACAGGGTTTCGCGCATCAAGACGGCATTGACCTTGATCGGGGCCAGCCCCGCGGCACGGGCGGCGCGAATGCCCGCGAACACCGATTCGAGACGGTCGCGGCGCGTCAGCCGCGCGAAACCGGCCCGGTCGACGGTGTCCAGCGACACGTTCACTCGGTGCAGGCCCGCGGCGGCGAGGCCGAACGCGCGGTGCTCGAGCCCGATGCCGTTGGTCGTCATGGCCAGCGGGATGTGCGGCACCTCGGCATGGCAACCGGAGATGATGTGTTCCAGATCTCGGCGCATCAGCGGCTCACCCCCGGTGAAGCGAACCTCACGCACACCCAGATCGCGCACCGCGAGGCGCACCAGCCGCACGATCTCGTCCACTGTGAGCAGTTCGTGCCGGGGGATCTCCGGCAGCCCCTCCTCCGGCATGCAATAGGTACAGCGCAGCGAGCACTTCTCGGTGATGGATATGCGCAGGTCGCGGGCGACGCGTCCGAAACGATCCAGCAAGTGGGGGGTGTCGGGACGGCCGGCGAGCGAGGGACGCCCGGAACGCACGGCGGGAATCCCGATCTCGACCAGAGTCACACGTCCATTATGACCGCCTGTCCCGATTCGTCAGCGGGCGGAATACCCGTCCGCGGCTCACCGCGATCGCGAACCGGCGGTGAGGCGCCTGCCCGCGGCGCCGAGCGACCCGCTGGCGAACCGGCGCCCGGCGCCAGCGGCGGAAAACCGCTCCGATCGGGCGTTAGGCTGACTCGCATGAACCCTCGGCCCGCCGGCCTCTCGGCCAGGCCCGTCGACGACTACCGCGACAGCATCGAACAGCTGCTGCGGCCGCTTGCCGCGCGCGCGGTCGAGTCCGTCGCGGTGCCACGGGCGCTGGGCAGGCAGGTGGCCGAGGACGTCCGTTCGCCGATCGAGCTGCCGGTATTCCGCAACTCCGCGATGGACGGATACGCGGTGCGCGCGGCATCGGTGCTGGTCGCTCCGGTCACCCTGCCCTTGACCGGCGTGATCGCGGCGGG
>NZ_BAFP01000105.1 GCF_000308455.1 Nocardia abscessus NBRC 100374
TCGGGTCAGGGTGATCGGTGTGCGATGTCGGTGGCGTTTTCTACCGGGTTGACGGTGTTCACCGATCCCTCGCCGAGTTTGTCGGCGAATCAGGAACTGCCGGCTTCGGCGGTGTGGAGCGCGTTGGGTGCCCGGGTGCTGGTGACCGATTACATCGGGTTGGGCACGCCGGGTATGCATACCTACGCCAACCGGATCGAGGCCGCGCACGCGGTGCTGGACGGGGTGCGCGCGGCGCACAATCTGGCCGGTGCGGGTGCTGAGACCCCGGTGGTGTTGTGGGGTTATTCCCAAGGTGGCGGTGCGACCGCGGCCGCGGCGGAGATGGCACCGCAGTATGCGCCGGAGTTGAATCTCAAGGGTGTCTGGGCGGGTGGGCCGGTCGCGGATCTGGCCGCGATCCTGGAACGCATCGATGGGGCGTTGATCGGCGGCGCGATC
>NZ_BAFP01000104.1 GCF_000308455.1 Nocardia abscessus NBRC 100374
CTCCCTCCTCCCCCCGCTCCGGCCAGACTCAGCTGCCTCTTACCTTCGGCCACTGACGGATTGCGTCCGGGTGCGCCCGTTAAGGTGCAGATCATGACCTCCACCGAGCAAGCCGGGTACGTGACGACCGTCGACGGCGTCCTCCAGATCACCATCGCCACGTCCGCCAACGGCACGTCCATGGACTTCGCGGGCATCAACGCGGGCACCGCCGCGCTGCGGTCACTCGGCTCCGATGTGGGCGCGGTGCTGCTGCGGGGCACCGGCGCGAACTTCTGCGCGGGTGGTGACGTGCGCGGCTTCGCCGCGGCGCAGGACCGCTCCGCGCACATTCACGGTCTGGCCACCGACCTGCACGAGTTCGTCCGCGCGCTGGACGCCGTCGCGGTCCCGGTGGTGGCCGCGGTCCACGGTTGGGCGGCGGGGGCTGGTATGAGCCTGGTATGCCTGGCCGATATCGCCCTCGGCGGAGCGGGCACCAAGCTGCGCCCGGCCTATCCCGGCATCGGCCTGAGCCCGGACGGCGGTATGTCCTGGACGCTGCCGCGCATCGTCGGGCGGGCGCGGGCGCGGGCGCGGGAAATCCTGCTCACCGACGCCGTTCTGAACGCCGACGAGGCGGTGCGGCTGGGCGTGCTGAGCAGGCTGGTCCCCGACGACGAGATCGTCGAGGAGGCACAGCGGCTCGCCCGTGCCCTGGCCAACGGACCGCGTTCCACTCACGCGAGCATCAAAGCACTGCTGCGGCAGTCGGATACCGCGCTGCTGAGCGATCAGCTCGACAGTGAGCGCGACGGCATCGCCGCGGCCGCGGGCTCGGCCGCGGGACGCGAGGGCGTCGACGCGTTCGTCGCGAAGCGCAAACCCGACTACGCCGGACTCGCCTGACCGAGTCTCACTCCCGGGTCGAGAGCACGAATTTCGCCACCGCGTCGGTGAACGAGTCGTTGTCGTCACCGGCGGCGGTGTGCGCGGCGCCGCCGATCTCCACCAGCTGGGCGTGCGGCACCAGCCGCTGAAACGCCTCGGCGCCCTCGGCGCTCACCACGTCCGAGCGCATGCCGCGCACCAGCAGCACCGGGATGCGCAGCGCCCGCGCCGCGTCCTCCATCGGTTCGATCATCGCCGACGGGTCCTCCACCCGGTCGCTCAGCATGCCCGGATCCCAGTGCCAGTACCAGCGACCGTCACGCTCACGCAGGTTGCGCAGCAGGCCGTCGGTGTTCTTCGGCCTCGGGCGGTGCGGCAGATACTCGGCGACCGCGTCGGCCGCCTGTTCGAGGGTGTCGAAGCCGTCGCGATGCTTGCCGAGGAAGTCGATCACCCGGGCGACCCCTTCGGGCTCGGGCCGGGTCACGATGTCGACGAGCACCAGAGCGCTGATCGCCTCCCCGCCGGGACGCGCCGTGGCGAGCAGTCCGGTGACCCCGCCCATGCTGGCCCCGACGACCACCGCGGGCGCGCCCAGTTGTTCCAGCACCAGCAGAAGGTCATCGACCATGGTCTCGCGCCGGTAGTCGCGATCCGGCGCCCACGCGCTGTCGCCGTGGCCGCGGGCGTCGACGGCGACCACCCGCATTCCCGACGCGCCGAGCCGCGCGCCGGTCTGCTTCCACGAGTGCCGGGTCTGCCCGCCACCGTGCAGGAAGACGACGAGCGGGCCGTCGACCGGACCGAACTGATCGGCGGCCAGCTCGATTCCGCCCGAACCGCGCAGCCGGAGCCGGGACGGTTCGAGAAGATAGTTCGCATTACTCACGATCTGTAGGATCGCACAACGCCGGTCCGCGCCGGCGTGAACCCGCCGAATCGAGGGTTCAGCAGCCGAGATTGCCCACGAAGAACAGGCACGCGATCTTCGCGTTCACCGACGCGGAGATGGTGGAGGAGCCGCTGGAGGTGTACTCCTCGGCGACCGGAGCCGTCGTGGTCTCCGTGGCGGGCTCCAGCCGCAGGGGGGCCGCACCGGCGACGGCGGCGCCGCTGGTGAGCGCGGCGCAGAAAGCCAGGGTCGCGGTAGCGCCGCGGAGGGTGGTGTTGTGCATGGAAGAGCTCCTCACTCGTTTTCTCTCGGGTCGATCACACACAGACGCCCGACTCAGGGCAGGCGCCAGTCAACCGGTTCGGCCCCCAGTTCGTCGAGCAGTTCGTTCACTCGCGAGAAGGGGCGGGAACCGAAGAACCCACGCGACGCCGACAGCGGCGACGGATGCGCGGACTCGATATAAGGAATCTCGGATTCGGCCAGCAGCGGCTTCAGCGTCGCGGCGTCGCGGCCCCACAGGATCGCCACCAACGGCTCGTCCCTGGCGACCAAGGCGCGAATCGCCTGATCAGTGACCGCCTCCCAGCCCTTGCCGCGGTGCGAGGCCGGCTTGCCCGGCGACACGGTGAGCACCCGGTTCAGCATCAGCACACCCTGGTCCGACCACGGGCTCAGGTCGCCGCAGGACGGCGTGGGGTGACCGAGATCCTTGCTGTATTCGGCGAAAATGTTGGCCAGGCTGCGCGGGATCGGCGAAACATCCGGCGCCACGGAGAAACTCAGACCCATCGGGTGGCCGGGCGTCGGGTAGGGATCCTGGCCGACGACGAGCACGCGCACCGCCTCGAACGGACGCTGAAAGGCTCGCAGGACGTTCTCACCGGACGGTAGGTAGCCACGGCCCGCGGCGTTCTCGGCACGAAGGAATTCGCCCATGACGGAAATCCGATCCGCCACCGGCTCGAGTGCCTTCGCCCATCCCGGATCCATGATTTCCGACAGTGGTTTCGCGCCCATGACCGCACAACTTAGCGTGGTTCGCGGTCGGCTGACGAGTCCGCCCCGGTGAACGATTCCCAGCCGCCGTCGCCGGTCTGTGCCACGCCGTCGACCGTGAGCCCGCGACCGGCCACAACCCGCCCGATCGCGACCCATCCAGGGGGAAGCGGGTGGCCCGGCGCCCATGCGCCCGCGAAGGCATGGTCCTCGCCGCCGGTCAGGATCCATTGAGCCGCATCGGCATCCAGCCGAGCGGCGATTCGTTCCAGCGCCGGGTCACGCAGCGCGGACGAATCCAGATCGATGCCGACGCCCGACGCCGCGGCGATGTGCCCCAGGTCCGCGAGCAGGCCGTCGGACACGTCGGTCAGCGCGTGCGGCCCGAGAGCGGGCGCGGGATCCGAATCTTCGCTCGCCCCGCGGCGCAGCGCGTCCAGCACCATCGCGTACGGCGGCTGCGGAACGCGATGCGCGGCGAGCGCTTCCGCGACCTCCGGGCCGGTCACCCCGGCCGTGAAGGCGTCCAATCCCGCGGCCGACCAGCCGAGTCGTCCCGCCACCGCGACGATGTCGCCCGCGCGCGCACCGGATCTGGTGATGGCCGCGCCGCACGGATCGCCGAACGCGGTGACGGAGATGACCAGCTCGCGACTGCGCACCAGGTCACCCCCGGCGATGGACGCGCCTGCCCTGGCGGCCTCGGCCCACATGCCGTCCGCGAGCCCGTCGATCACCTCCAGCGGAGTGTCGGCCGGGCAGCCGAGGGCGACGACGAAGGCGGTCGGCGTCGCACCCATGGCGACCACGTCGGCGGCGTTCTGCGCGATCGCCTTGCGGCCGACGTCCTCGGGGCTGGACCAGTCCAGACGGAAGTGCCGGTCCTGCACGAGCATGTCGGTGGTCACCACGAACCGGCCGTCCGGCGCCGCGACCAGCGCCGCGTCGTCGCCGGGACCGAGCAGCACGCCCGGCGCTTGCGTCCGGCCCGCGTTGATGCGGTCGATCAGCGCGAACTCCCCTAGTTCACGCACTGTCCTCGGACCGCTACTGGCGCTGATGACCGATCCTTTCCGGCGCGCTGCTTGCTGGAATGCGCCCGACGGTACCCTTTCGGAGGCACTCGAGTACCACCGGGCCGGTCCACCGTTGCCGCCGCTGCGCGGCCACCGGCCGGAGCACCGACGCGCGAACGAGAAAGGATCGGTGAGCATGGCGGCGGATTCGCCGGACCGCGAATCGGCGGAGCCCCGGGACGAACACCCGGAAGCCGCGGCCGAATCCCGGAAGTCCGAGAGCACGGAGCATCCGGCGGGTAGCGCAGACGCCGCTCCCACCGCCGCGGCACCGGACAGCGACGTCGAAGACAGCGACGCTGAGAACCCAGCCGCAGCCGACGACAGCGACGCCGAGGCCCCTCCCGCCGCAGCCGACAACAGCGACGCCGACGACCCGGCCGCCGCAGCCGACGAGCCGGACAACCCGCCCGAGTCGGCCACTGCACATCAGTACTCGCCCGCGATCATCGCGACCGCCGTGGCGCTTCCCGTCGTGCTCGTCGTCGCGGTGCTGGTAGCCGCCGTGCTCGCGCGCCGCGCACCCGTCGAACGGGAACCGCTGGTGCTCGGTCCGGTTCCTGCCCCGGCGGCCGAAGGCCCGGCCTGTGCCGCCCTGCTTCCCGCGCTGCCCGCGGACCTGGGCGAGTTCACCAAATCGACGCTGGTCGAGCCCGCTCCGCCCGCCACCCGCGCATGGCAGCGCACCGAAGGCGGCGACGCGATCGTCCTGCGCTGCGGATTGGATCGCCCACTGGAGTTCAACCGCGCCTCGCCGTTGCAGGTCGTGAACGGCGTGCAGTGGTTCGAGGTCCGCGACCAGACCGCCGAGGTGAGCACCTGGTTCGCGGTCGACCGGGCGACCTACGTGGCCCTCACCGTCCCCGACGGCTCGGGTCCCACGCCGCTGCAAGAAGTCTCCGACACCATCACCGCGCACCTCCCGGCCCAGCCGATCGACCCGGGACCGCTGCCCAACTGACGCGGAGGGCGTAGGGCGATCCCCGCGAAGAAGTCAGGGGCAACCCGTCCTGGCCGACCGCCGGGCGCTTGCCGAAATCGAGCCGGGCCCGGTGCCCGAAATCCGGGACCGATCCACCGACCTGTGGCCGGACTAGGTCACCGACCTGGTGTTCGCACGACTGCGACCGGGCGGCGTCAACGCAGGCCGGTGCCGCGGGCGAGCGCGGTTTCGATCAGGGTGGAGACCAGTGCGGCGTAATCGATGCCGGTGGCCTCCCACATGCGCGGGTACATGGAGATCGCCGTGAAGCCGGGCATGGTGTTGATCTCGTTGATCACCGGTCCCTGCTCGGTGACGAAGAAATCGACCCGGGCCAGGCCTTGGCAGTCGAGAGCTCCGAAGGCGCGCACGGCCAGTTCCCGGATCCGGTCGGAGACCTCGTCGTCCAGCTTCGCGGGGACGTCGAATTCACAGACGTCGTCGAGGTATTTGGTATCGAAGTCGTAGAACTCGGGGCTCGCGGCGGTGGTGCCGGTCTCCGGCATCCGGATCTCCGCCACCACGCTCGCCTCGACCCGGCCGTCCGGGAATTCCAGCACCCCGCACTCCACTTCGCGTCCGACGATGCCCGCTTCCACGATCACCTTCGGGTCGTGCGCGCGCGCCGCGGCGATGGCCGCGTCCAGCTCGTTCCAGTCGGTCACTCTGGTGATGCCGATCGACGATCCGCCCCGGGCCGGCTTGACGAACACCGGCAGTCCAAGGCGCGCCCGATCCGCCTCGGCGAGCGTGGCGGTGCCGGGGCGCAGCACTACTTGCATGCCGATCGGCAGCCCTTCCGCCGCGAGCAGCTTCTTGGTGAATTCCTTGTCCATGCCCGCCGCGCTGGCCAGCACCCCGGGCCCGACATAGGGAATTCCGGCGAGCTCGAGCATCCCCTGCAGCGTGCCGTCCTCACCGAACGGTCCGTGCAGGATCGGGAACACCACGTCCACCGAGCCGAGAGCGGCGCTCGGGTCGTCGAGGGCGATCAGGGCCCCCGAGCGGCTCGGATCAGCGGCCAGGGTCAGCGCCGTGCCGGTGGCATCCACCGACGGCAGGGCTCGATCGTGGATACCGAGCGCGGCCACGTCCGAACCGCCCAGCACCCAGCTGCCCTCGGCGGTGATGCCGATCGGCACCACCTCGTACTTCTCCTGATCCAGGTGACGCAGCACGCTACCGGCCGATACGCAGGACACGGCGTGCTCGTTACTGCGCCCGCCGAAGACCACAGCCACCCTGATCCGGTTCGTCATGCTCCGAACCGTACCCGTTTCGGTCCGCACTTCCACGGCTGACCGTCCCGGACAGTGCGGCCCGCGCACACGCCGGACCGGAGCCGGATCACTCCGGCTTCATCCGCCGCCCGAGCAGGTTGCCGACGGCTTCGCGCACGGAGAGCCCTTCGTGGCAGACCTGGTGCACCGAGGTCGTCAACGGCATCTCGACGCCGTGCCGCTCGGCCAGCGCACGCACCGATGTGCAGGACTTCACACCCTCGGCCACCTGGCCATGAGTGGCCGACTGGGCGGCTTCCATGGACCCGCCCGCACCGAGCACGTGCCCGAAGGACCGGTTGCGCGACAGCGGAGAGGTGCAGGTGGCGACCAGGTCCCCGACTCCGGCCAGACCGGCGAGCGTCACCGGTTCCGCGCCCAGGGCCACCCCGAGCCGGATGATCTCGGCGAGTCCACGGGTGATCAGGCTGGCGATCGAGTTGTCGCCCAGGCCCATTCCCGACGCGATGCCGCAGGCGAGCGCGATGACGTTCTTGCACGCGCCGCCGATCTCGCAGCCGACCACATCGGTGTTGGTGTAGGGCCGGAAGTATCCGGTCGCGCTGGCGTGCTGCACCGCGACCGCGCGCGCGCCGTCCGAGCAGGCGATCACGGTGGCGGCGGGCTGTCCCACCGCGATCTCGCGCGCCAGGTTCGGCCCGGACAGCACCGCGATCCGGCTCTCGTCGGCCCCCGTGACCTCCCCGATCACCTGACTCATCCGCAGCAGCGTGCCGGTCTCGATCCCTTTGGCCAGGCTCAGCAGCGTGGCATCGGCCGGAATCAATCCCTTCCACTCCGCGAGGTTCGCGCGCAGGGACTGCGACGGCACCGCCAGCACCACGATGTCGGCTCGTTCCAGCGCCACCGCCGGGTCATGGGTCGCCGCGATCGGCGGCAGCGGAATATCCGACAGGTAATCGGGATTGCGATGTTCGGAGGCCAGCGCCGCGGCGACCTCGGGCCGACGGGCCCAGATCGTGACCTCGGTTCCCGCGTCCGCCAACACCTTCGCGAACGCGGTGCCCCACGATCCCGCGCCCAGCACTGCCGCCCTCGTCATCAGCCCAATATGCCATGGAAGGATTGGTCGCATGCGCCCGCACGCCGTGCATGCCGTGATCGCGGTCAAGAGCCTCGATCGGGCCAAGAGCCGACTGGCCGACCGGCTGCGCCCGGAGCACCGGGCGCGGCTGGTGCTGGCCATGCTCGCCGACACCGTGACCGCCACGGCGGCGGTCGGCGCGGTTGTCTCCATCACCGTGGTCACGCCTGATCCCGCGGTCGCGGACCTGGCCCGCACGCTGGGCGCGCACGTCCATCCGGAACCGCGCCAGTCACAGGCCGACGGGCTGAACCTCGCCCTGGCCGCCACCGCCGACGCGTTGCGCGGTGCGCACGGGCCGATCGATCTGCTGGCTCTCCAAGCCGATCTGCCCGCGCTGCGACCGGAAGAATTGTCGGAGATGCTCGCCGCCGCTCCGCGCGGACTGCGCTCGATCGTGGTCGACTATGAGGGCAGCGGCACCGCCGCGCTCGTGGTCCGCGACCCGGTCGGCGCGCTCGACCCCCGTTTCGGTCCCGGGTCGGCGCGCAGCCACATCGATGCGGGCGCGGTCGATCTCAGTGGAGACTGGCCCGGGCTGCGTCTGGACGTCGACACCGCCGACGATCTGGACCGCGCGGTGGCGCTGGGAGCCGGAAACGCGACCCGTGCTGTCCTGCACGACATCGGCTGGCCGGGCGGTGTTCACGAACCCGTTCCACACGTGTGCTAGCCGGTCGCCATAGTGCAGTGAGACACACATCAATCCCGATCGCAGGATGCACACCCGGTGTCCGGTAAGGGATGATCGTTGGCGTGAGCGATACGGAAACCGTCAAGCAGCAGCCGTTGCTTCCCACGCCACCCCCGGCGGCGACACCCTTGTCCGCCGACTCGTCGGCGCCACGGTTGCCACGCGATCGCTACCTCAATCGGGAATTGAGCTGGCTCGACTTCAACGCCCGCGTGCTCGCCCTCGCCGAGGACGCGTCGCTTCCGTTGCTGGAGCGTGCGAAGTTCCTGGCGATCTTCGCGTCGAATCTCGACGAGTTCTACATGGTGCGGGTGGCGGGACTGAAACGCCGCGCCGAGACCGGTCTGCTGGTGCGTTCGGCCGACGGCCGCTCGCCCGGCGAGCAGCTGGAACTGATCGCCGTGCGTACGCAGGAGATCGCGATGCGGCATGCCCGCGTCTTCCTCGACAGCGTGCTGCCCGCGCTGACCGCCGAGGGCATAGCGATCATCGACTGGAACGACCTGGACGAGGACGAACGCGGCCGCCTGTCCGGCTATTTCCAGGATCAGGTGTTCCCGGTGCTCACCCCGCTCGCGGTGGACCCGGCACACCCCTTCCCCTACATCAGCGGACTCAGTCTCAACCTCGCGGTGACGGTGAAGGACTACTCCACCGGCGGCGAGCACTTCGCCCGCGTCAAGGTGCCCGACAACGTCGACCGGTTCGTCCGCGTACGCCGCACCGAATCCGGCTCCGGCGCTCCGATCGCCGCTTTCCTTCCGATGGAAGCGCTCATCGCCGCGCACCTGGATCTGCTCTTCCCCGGCATGGAGGTGGTCGAGCACCACTCGTTCCGGATCACCCGCAACGCCGACTTCGAGGTCGACGAGGATCGCGACGAGGATCTGCTGCAGGCGCTGGAACGCGAGCTGGCCCGGCGCCGGTTCGGTTCACCGGTGCGACTAGAGGTGTCCGACGACATGACCGAGCACATGCTCGATCTGCTCCTGCGTGAGCTGGACGTCGACCCCGGCGACGTGATCCAGGTGCCCGGCCTGCTCGACCTGTCCTGCCTCTGGCAGGTGTACGGCGTGGACCGGGCCAATCTGAAGGACACCCCGTACGTTCCCGCGACCCCGCCCGCGTTCGGCGAGCGGGAGACGCCGCGCAACGTCTTCGCCGCGCTGCGCGAGGGCGACGTGCTCGTGCACCACCCGTACGACTCGTTCTCCACCAGCGTGCAGCGGTTCATCGAACAGGCCGCCGCCGACCCGCAGGTGCTCGCCATCAAGCAGACGCTCTACCGCACCTCCGGCGACTCCCCTATCGTCAACGCGCTCATCGACGCCGCCGAGGCCGGCAAGCAGGTGGTCGCCCTGGTCGAGATCAAGGCTCGCTTCGACGAGCAGGCCAACATCAAGTGGGCTCGCGCGCTGGAGCAGGCCGGCGTGCACGTGGTGTACGGCCTCATCGGCCTGAAGACCCACTGCAAGACCTGCCTGGTGGTGCGCCGCGAGGGCGCGACCATCCGCCGCTACTGCCACATCGGGACCGGCAACTACAACCCGAAGACCGCACGCCTCTACGAGGACGTCGGATTGCTCACCGCCGCACCGGAAATCGGCGCCGACCTGACCGACCTGTTCAATTCGCTCACCGGTTACTCGCGGAAAGAGAACTACCGCAATCTGCTCGTCGCCCCGCACGGCGTGCGCTCCGGCATCATCGAGCGCATCCAACGCGAGACCGAGCTGGCGGCCGAGGGGAAGGAAGCCCGAATCCGGCTGAAGGCCAACGCGATCGTCGACGAGGAGATCATCGACGCGCTGTACCGGGCCTCGCAGGCGGGCGTGCCGGTGCAGATCGTGGTGCGCGGCATCTGCGGGCTGCGCCCGGGTGTGCCGGACATGAGCGAGAACATCGAGGTCCGCTCCATCCTCGGCCGGTTCCTCGAGCACTCCCGCGTCCTGCATTTCCAAGCGCAGGATCAGTACTGGATCGGCAGCGCCGACATGATGCACCGCAACCTGGATCGCCGGGTGGAGGTGATGGCGCAGGTGAAGGATCCGCGGTTGACCGAGCAACTCGGCGGGGTATTCGAGTCGGCGCTGTCGCCGACCACGCGCTGCTGGGTTCTGCAGCCCGACGGCACCTGGCGGGCAGCGCCGGGTGCGTCCGGCGACGGAGACAAGATCAGAGACCACCAGGAGCATTTGATGCGGCTGCGGAGGCCCGAACAGCAGTGAACGCCAGGACGGGGTTCGAACAGGAGGGGGGCCCGTTCTGGGATCCCCGCATCACTGCCAATATCCACGCCGCAGGCGCAGTGCTGTGGCGTACCACGGCGGGGGGCGCGATCGAGATCGCGCTCGTCCACCGGCCCAAGTACGAGGATTGGTCACTGCCGAAGGGCAAGCTCGACCCGGGCGAGACACCGATACTCGCCGCGGTCCGCGAAGTCCGGGAGGAGACCGGTCTGGAGTCCAGGCTCGGCCGCTACCTCGGTCACGTCACCTACCCGATTCCGGGCCATCGCAAGCTGAAGCGGGTCGACTACTGGGCAGCCGAACTGGTGAGCGGGGAGTTCACCGCCAACTCCGAGGTCGACCTGCTCAGTTGGCATCCCCTCGACCGGGTGATGGACCAGCTGTCGTACCCGATGGATCGTCAGGTGGTGCGCGCCTTCACCCGGCTGCCCGCGCGCACGAAGACTCTCCTGCTCGTGCGGCACGGCAAAGCAGGCCGCAGGGACCGCTACCACGGTCCCGACGAACTGCGTCCGCTCGACCGCGAGGGCGAGGGGCAGGCGCGGGCGCTGGTGGCGAATCTGTTGGCGTTCGGCGCATCCGAGGTCTACTCGGCGGATCCGTTGCGCTGCGTGCAAACCGTAGCGCCGCTGGCCGAGAAGCTCGGCATCGAAATCCACACGGAGCCTTTGTTTTCCGAGTCCGGGTACGCCGAACAGCCCGACGGGGCCGGGGAACGTCTTCGAGCCCTGGTGTCGGACAGTGCCGTTCGCGTCGTCTGCAGTCAGGGCAAGGTGATCCCGGATCTGCTGAGTGGGCTGGCCGACCGCGACGGCCTCGCGCTGCCGTCGGCGCGCAATCGCAAGGGCAGTGTGTGGGTGCTGTCGTTCGCCGGCCCGCGCTTGGTGGCCGCCGACCATCTGGATCGATCGCTGTCAGCCTACGTCGTGCCGTCCTGATACGCAGGCAGCCGGGCTGTAAACCCACGCGTCGGCGGGCGGCCGCACGCGTCGATCGGCCACGGCGAACGCGGCCAGGCGGTCACGGTGAGAGGGCAGGCGAAAACGGCCCCGGGTGTCTCCCGGGGCCGTCTCGACGTTGAGGCGAATGGGCCCAGTCGTGGGGCCGCGCATTCGGCGCCGATCCGGCGGTGGCTCGAGATCAGCGGGCTCGGCGAGCCGGGGCCTTCTTGGCCGCGGTCTTCTTCGCAGGTGCCTTCTTGGCGGCGGTCTTCTTGGCGGCGGTGGACTTGGCCGCCGTGGCCTTGGTGGCCGTCTTCTTGGCCGGAGCCTTCTTCGCGACCGCGGTCTTCTTCGCGGGCGCCTTCTTCGCAGCGGTCTTGGTGGCGGTCGTCTTGCGAGCGGTGGTCTTCGCCGGGGCCTTGGCGGCGGCCTTACGGGCCGTGCTCTTGGCGGGCGCCTTGGTCGGCGTCGACTTCTTGGCGGCGGTCTTCTTCGCCGCCGTCTTCTTTGCCGCCGCCTTCTTCGCGGCCACCGGCGCATTCACCCCGCGCTTGACGGCGGGCCCGGTCGCGGCCAGTTTCTGCTTACCCGCGATCACCGCCTTGAACTGAGCGCCGGGGCGGAACGCGGGCACCGAAGTGGGCTTGACCTTCACGGTTTCGCCGGTACGCGGGTTCCGTGCGACGCGAGCCGCCCGCTTACGCTGTTCGAACACACCGAATCCGGTGATTGTGACGCTCTGACCCTTGTGCACCGCGCGCACGATGGTGTCGACCACATGCTCGACTGCCGCGGTGGCCGTGCGCCTGTCCGTACCCAACTTTTCGGTCAGAACGTCGATCAGTTCCGCCTTGTTCATTGAATCCTCCGCAGACTAATGGCCCGTCGTCGGACCGACTAGGTACCACGGTAAACCCACTTTGGGCAAGAGTCTATGTGCCACGCCAAAATTCATGTGGTTTAGCACACGTCCAGCTACCGCCACTACAGTCGCTCAGCTAACCGCCAAGGGTGATTACGTCTGCGAAATATGTGCTGGAAGGGTGGTGGGTTTCCATGTTGGCCTTGCCTTTTCGAACCGGGAGATCGCGTCCTCCCGGCGGAGAGTCAGCCCGATGTCATCCAATCCCTCCAGCAGACGCCACCTGGTGTAGTCATCAATATCGAACGGCAACACGACGGTTCCAGCCGTCACTGTGCGCGCCTCGAGATCCACAACCAATTCCAAGCCCGGCTGTTCCTCGAGCAACTTCCAGAGCATTTCGACATCGTTCTGTGACATCTGAGCGGTCACCACACCGCCCTTGCCCGCATTGCCGCGGAAGATGTCGGCGAACCGGGATGAGATGACCACCCGAAAGCCGTAGTCCGACAGCGCCCAAACAGCGTGCTCACGGGAGGATCCGGTACCGAAATCCGGACCTGCCACCAGTACACTACCGCTGTTGTAAGGCGCCACGTTGAGAATGAAGTCGGGATCGGCCCGCCATGCGGCGAACAACCCGTCCTCGAATCCGGTCCGGGTCACCCGCTTGAGGTAGACCGCCGGGATGATCTGATCGGTATCGACATTGGAGCGGCGCAGCGGCACCCCGATGCCCTTGTGCACGGTGAAGGCTTCCATTACGAATCTCCTGGGTTTGATTGCGGGAATCGGGGGCCGTCAGGCCAGATCCGCAGGCGAGGACAGTGTTCCGCGGACCGCCGTCGCGGCCGCTACGAGGGGAGAAACCAGGTGCGTACGGCCGCCTTTGCCCTGCCTGCCCTCGAAGTTGCGGTTCGAGGTGGACGCGCAACGCTGACCGGGCTCGAGCTGGTCCGGATTCATTCCCAGGCACATTGAGCAGCCCGCCTGCCGCCATTCGGCGCCCGCCGCGGTGAAAATCTCACCCAGTCCTTCTTTTTCCGCCTGGGCGCGAACCCGCATCGACCCCGGTACAACCAGCATTCGCACGCCGTCGGCGACATGACGTCCCTTCAAAATCCCGGCCACCGCACGCAAATCCTCAATGCGTCCGTTGGTGCACGAACCGACGAATACGGTGTCGATCGGTACTTCCCGAAGCGGAGTACCCGGCTCCAAGTCCATGTAACGCAGAGCTTTCTCCGCGGACTCACGGGCCACCTCGTCGGCGATGGCGGCCGGGTCGGGCACCGCCTCGCCCAGCGGGGCGCCCTGGCCCGGATTGGTGCCCCAGGTGACGAACGGGGTCAGCGCGGCGGCGTCGATGTGGACCTCGGCGTCGAAAACGGCGCCCTCGTCGGTCTTCAGCGCCTCCCAGGCGGCCACCGCCGCGTCCCAGTCGGCTCCCTGCGGGGCGTGCGGCCGTCCTTTGAGGAATTCATAGGTCGTTTCGTCCGGCGCGATCATGCCCGCCCGCGCGCCCGCCTCGATGGACATGTTGCAGATCGTCATTCGGGCCTCCATCGACATGGCTCGAATGGCCTCGCCCCGGTACTCCAGGACGTAGCCCTGGCCGCCGCCGGTGCCGATCTTCGCGATGACCGCCAGGATCAGGTCCTTGCTCGTCACGCCCGCGGACAGGACGCCGTCCACGGTGATCGCCATCGTCTTGAACGGGCGCAACGAGAGCGTCTGGGTGGCAAGCACATGTTCGACCTCGGAGGTGCCGATGCCCATCGCCAGCGCGCCGAACGCGCCGTGCGTCGAAGTGTGGCTGTCGCCGCACACCACGGTCGTTCCGGGCTGGGTCAGGCCCAGCTGCGGCCCGACCACGTGCACGATGCCCTGGTCCAGGTCGCCCATCGGGTGCAGCCGCACACCGAATTCCGCGCAGTTGCGCCGCAGCGTCTCCACCTGGGTGCGCGAAACCGGGTCGGCGATCGGCTTGTCGATATCGATCGTCGGAACGTTGTGGTCCTCGGTCGCGATCGTGAGATCCGGCCTGCGCACCGGCCTGCCCGCGGCACGCAGCCCGTCGAAGGCCTGCGGACTGGTCACCTCGTGGACCAGATGCAGGTCGATATAGATGAGGTCCGGTTCGCGCGAGGCACCCTCGCCCTCCCCGCGAGCGACGACATGCTGGTCCCATACCTTCTCGGCCAGCGTGCGCGGTTCGGCCATTGTCGATCACCTTTCGGACGAAGCAGCCGTTCCGCGATCTGGACTCCGACGCGGCGACGGTTGCACAGGTTGTGATAGCTGCGCCTGGTCGGAACGCTGACAGCGAGAATCCGCGACGGTGGATTTCTCAACATCCGAGACGCTAATATCGTTCTATGAGACAGCATAGCGGCATCGGCGTTCTCGACAAAGCAATGGCGGTGCTGTACGCCGTAGCCGAGCATCCCTCGGGTCTCAACGAGCTGTGCGCGCGCACCGGCCTGCCCCGCGCCACCGCGCACCGTCTCGCCGTCGGCTTGGAAGTGCATCGCCTGCTCGCTCGCGACAGCAACGGCACGTGGCGGCCCGGCCCGGCCCTCGCCGAACTCGCGACCAGCGCCAATGACCCGCTGCTGGAGGCGGCGTCGGCCATTCTCCCCCGGCTGCGCGAGATCACCGGCGAAAGCGTGCAGCTCTACTGCCGCGACGGCAACGCCCGCGTCTGCGTCGCGGCCCTGGAACCCCCCGTCGGACTGCGCGACACCGTGCCGATCGGGGCGCGGCTGCCGCTCACCGCGGGCTCGGCGGCCAAAGTGCTGATGGCGTGGGCCGACCCGGAGCTGCAACGCACCATCCTGGCCGACGCGGTGTTCGGCGAGCGTGCGCTGGCCGAGGTGCGCAAGCGCGGGTGGGCGCAGAGCGCGGCCGAGCGCGCGGCCGGCGTGGCCAGCGTTTCCGCGCCGGTGCGCGATGCCGGGGGCACCGTGGTCGCGGCCGTGTCGGTGTCCGGACCGATCGATCGGATGGGCCGCAGGCCGGGCGCTCGCTGGGCCGCGGATCTGGTCGCGGCGGCCGAGGCACTGCACAAGCGCCTGTAACGCGTTGCAGTCCGAACTCTCTAGAGTTGGCCCATGGGAGTGAAACAACGGGCACAGATCGTGATGTCCGACACCGAGATCACCGAGTTCTTGCAGCGCAGCCGGATCGCGACGCTGGCGACGCTCGGTCCGAAGGGCACGCCGCACCTGACCGCGATGTGGTACGCGCTCATCGACGGCGAGATCTGGTTCGAGACCAAGGCCAAATCGCAGAAGGCGGTGAACCTGCGCCGCGATCCCCGAGTCACCTGCATGGTCGAGGCGGGCCAGACCTACGACCAGCTCAGGGGCGTGTCCATCGAGGGCCGCGCCGAGATCGTCGAGGACGCCGACAAACTCTTCGCCGTCGGGGTGAGCGTCTGGGAACGCTACAACGGCCCCTACAGCGAGGAGATCCGGCCGATGGTGGAGGCCATGCTGCACAAACGGGTCGCCGTCCGCGTCGTGGCCGAGCGCACGCGCAGCTGGGATCACCGCAAACTCGGCTTGCCCGCCATGCCGCTCGCGGGCAGCACCGCGCAGCCGCTGGACTGACCTCCAGCGCGATCAGGCGGCGCGACGCGCCGAAATCGAACTGACACAACCACCTCGCACGGACTAGCGTCGAGGTGTTCGACAGCAACCGGCCGGGCACCGGCGCCCGCGAGGACGCGCTGCGCGGCCGCGACGACGAGGAGCAGCGATGGCGGATTCGGGTAAGTCCAACGGCGCCGACGAGGTGAAGCGCAAGTTCCGGGAAGCACTGGAGCGCAAGAACCAGCAGAACGCCCGCGCGGCCGACCACCTCGACGGACGGTCGAAAGCGTCCGCGGCGCACTCCGCCGTCGGCCACAAGCGGGAATTCCGGCGCAAGAGCGGCTAGTCCGCGCAGAACGCCAAGGCCCTCCGGCAAGATCGCTGGAGGGCCTTTCTTTTGCCCAGGGACCAGGCGAGATGCGCAGTCCTCAACGGTCGACCGGGCGCTCGTGGCGGTTCGAGATGTCCAATCCACCCATTGGGCTCCTTCGCCACGGCCACCGCTGTAGCCGGCGCGTCCGGACCATGACCTTCGTCACTGGCATCAGCAACGATCGCGCCGACGGCCCCTCAGCGATGCCTACCGGGTTCCCGCAACCGAATCGACGGCTTCGCAAGACGGCCTACCAGCCGAGACAAGGCTCGAATCCGCCACGGACGACAACACGGGACAACCACCGGCCAAGCGGGGCGAAACCCTCGCCGGGGGTCCGGGCGCGAAGCCCTCCGGGCGGGGCGTGGGGGTCGCACCCCCCCCCAGAACATGGCGAAACGAGAAAGGCCCATGCTCCATGAGCATGGGCCTTCCACTCGTGTAGCCCCGACGGGATTCGAACCCGCGCTACCGCCTTGAGAGGGCGGCGTCCTAGGCCGCTAGACGACGGGGCCAGGACTGCTTCTCGCTTTCGCGAGGAGCGCCGTGGTTGATCTTTCGATCAGGAGGCTCGGCTAGCTTAACCGGCCGAGGCCCGGCGACCAAATCGCCAGGTGCTGATTGATTTCGGCCGCGAACCGAAGTCGTCCAACACTCTCCGCTGGGGTACCAGGACTCGAACCTAGAATGGCTGAACCAGAATCAGCTGTGTTGCCAATTACACCATACCCCAATGACCAGGTCGTTCAGCCTCGCGTCTGGGTGACTCGAGACCGTGTTCCGGGCCGAGAAGAAGAGTACCAAACGGCTACGGGTTAACTACAAATCGCCTGGTCAAAGCCCTATTTTCAGCCTTGCGGCGCGGCCTGGCCCGCCTCCTTCCAGCCCAGCGCCGAGCGCAGCCGGTCCAGGGTGACGCCGCGGCCGAGCAGTTCCAGCGATTCGTACAGCGGCGGGCTGATATGCGATCCGGTGACCGCGACCCGCACCGGCGCGAAGGCTTTGCGCGGTTTGAGCCCGAGATCATCGATCAGCGCCTTTTTCAGCGCCGCTTCGATCGCCTCGGTGGTCCACTCGGCCAGCGGCTCCAACGCGGTAATAGCCGACTGCAATACCTCGGCCGCGTCGGTACCGAGATTCTTCGCCCCCGCCGCGGGGTCGATCGCGAACTCCTCCGCGGGTGCGAACAAGAAACGCAGAAGGTCCCAAGCGTCGGACATCACGACAATCCTGGTCTGCACGAGTTCCGCCGCCGCGGCGAACACCTTCTCATCGATTTCCGCGCCGATACGGTTGTGCTCGGTGAGATACTCCCGCAGCCGGTGGGCGAAATCACCCGGCGCCAGCAATCGGATGTGCTCGGCGTTGAGCGCGTCCGCCTTCTTCTGGTCGAAACGGGCCGGATTCGAATTTACTTTCGAAATGTCGAAGGCCTCGACCATCTCCGCCATGGAGAACACGTCGCGGTCCTCGGACAGGCCCCAACCGAGTAGCGCGAGATAATTCAGCAAACCCTCAGGGATGAATCCGCGGTCGCGGTGGGCGAACAGATTCGACTCGGGATCACGCTTGGACAACTTCTTGTTGCCCTGGCCCATGACGAACGGCAGGTGACCGAACTCCGGAGTGAAATCGGTGACCCCGATCCGGCGCAGCGCGGCGTACAGCGCCAGCTGCCGGGGGGTCGAGGAGAGCAGGTCCTCGCCGCGCAGCACGTGGGTGATCCGCATCAGTGCGTCGTCGACCGGGTTGACCAGCGTATACAGCGGCTCTCCGGTGCCACGGGTGAGCGCGAAGTCCGGGACGCTGCCCGCCTTGAAGGTGGTCTCACCGCGCACCAGATCGGTCCAGGACAGGTCCTCGTCCGGCATCCGCAGCCGGACCACGGCCGGGCGGCCCTCGGCCCGGTATGCCTCGATCCGCTCGGGCGTCAGCTCGCGATCGTAGTTGTCGTAACCGAGCTTCGGATCGCGTCCCGCTGCGCGATGGCGGGCCTCGACTTCCTCCGGCGTGGAGAACGATTCATACGCCTCACCGGCCTCCAGCAAACGCCGAACAACGTCCAGGTGCAGTTCTTTTCGCAGCGACTGGCGATATGGCTCATAGGGCCCGCCGACCTCCGGTCCCTCGTCCCAGGTGAGGCCGAGCCAGCGCAGCGCGTCGATAATCGCGCGGTAGGACTCCTCGGAATCGCGTGCGGCATCGGTGTCTTCGATACGAAAGACGAATGTGCCACCGTGATGGCGGGCATAGGCCCAGTTGAACAGCGCCGTCCGGATCAGGCCCACGTGTGGTGTTCCGGTCGGTGACGGGCAGAATCGGACCCGTACTTCAGTCATGGCTCTCTTTCGATCAGCGTTTGGCGGCAACGGGATTGGTGAGGGTGCCGATGCCCTCGACGGTCACCGACACCTGCTGCCCCTCGCGCACCGGGCCGACGCCCTCGGGGGTGCCGGTGAGGATGACGTCACCGGGCAGCAGCGTCATCACGGTGGTGACCCACTCGATGAGCTTCGGAATGTCGTGCAGCAGAAGCGAAGTGCGGCTGCGCTGGCGCACCTCGCCGTCGAGCTCGGTGACGATCTCCAGATCCGAAGGGTCCAAGGAGGTTTCGATCCACGGACCGAGCGGGCAGAACGTGTCGTAGCCCTTGCCCCTGGTCCACTGACCGTCGTGGCGCTGCTGGTCGCGGGCGGTCACGTCGTTGGCGGCGGTGTAGCCGAGCACCACGTCCAGCGCGCGAGCGGCGGGCACGTCCTTGCAGGGACGGCCGATGACGACGGCCAGCTCCCCTTCGTAATCGACCTGAGACGAACTGGGCGGCAGGATGATCGGGGCGTTCGGCCCCACGATCGCGGTGTTCGGTTTGAGGAAGATCACCGGGTCGGCGGGAGCGGGGCCGCCCATCTCGGCGGCATGGGCGGCGTAGTTCTTGCCGATGCAGACCACCTTGCTGGCCAGGATCGGCGCGAGCAACCGCACGTCGGCCAGCGGCCAGCTCCGCCCGGTGAACGTCGGTGTACCGAACGGGTGTTCCGCGATCTCCTTGGCCACACTGTCGCTTCCGTCGCCTTCGATGCTGACGAAGGCGACCCCATCGGGACTGGCAACTCGACCTAGACGCATGCCCCGGAGTCTATCGACCCGTCGCCACCTGCCCGAACGCGCCCGACCGGGTGGTACGGAATCCGCGCGGATCCGGCGGCGGCGCGCGCTGTGAGCAGTTCGACAGCCACGACCGTCGAGCCGAGCCGCCGTTCCGGTGTACCGTGAGCGGCGAAGTTCACAAAGTGGGAATTGTATCCCAAATAATGAGATTTCGAGGTGTAACCGATGGCGACCGTAACGCAGATCGACGAGGCTCGGCGCTGGTCGATGCTCGGCCTCGGCGTCTTCGCCCAGGCCTCCAGCGCGGTCTTCATCCACGGCGTCCCGTTCCTGCTGCCCGCGCTGACCGACCGCGGTATGCCGCTGGCCACCGCGGGCCTGCTGGTCGCCATGCCCACCGTCGGCCTGGTGTGCACCCTGATCGCGTGGGGCTACCTGGTCGACCGGATCGGTGAGCGCAAGGTGCTGGTCGGCGGTCCCCTGCTGATGCTGGCGGCCGGATGCGCCGCGGCGGCCACGACCGACGACCTGGCGTTGGGCGCGCTGCTGTTCCTCGGCGGCGTCGGGGCGGCGAGCACCAACGGCGCCAGCGGCCGCGTGATCGTCGGCTGGTTCCCGCCGCATCGGCGCGGGCTGGCGATGGGCATCCGGCAGACCGCCCAGCCGCTGGGAGTGGGCGTCGGCGCGTTGGCGATTCCGGCCGTCGCCTCCACCTACGGCGTGCCCGCGGCGATTCTCGTTCCGGCCCTCATGGCGGGCGTGGCGGCCGTGGGCTGTCTGGCCGGCATCGTCGACCCGCCGCGACCCCCGGCCTCCGCCGCCGATCCGGCGTTGCGCGCCAACCCTTATCGCGACGACGCCACGCTGTGGCGCATCCATCTGGTCTCGGTGCTGCTCGTCGTCCCGCAGGGCACCGTGTGGACGTTCGCACTGCTGTGGCTGCACCGCGACATCGGCTGGTCGCTGGCCGCCGCGGGCGCGCTGGTGACTTTCACCCAGATCCTCGGCGCACTGGGCCGCATCGGCGCGGGCGCCTGGTCGGATCGCGTGGGCAGCCGGATGAGGCCGCTGCGGACGGTCGCCGTCGCCGCCGTGCTCTCGATGGCCGCGCTGGCGCTGACCGCGTGGACCCACTGGTGGTGGGCCGCCATCCCGCTGCTGATCGCCGCGTCGGTGATCACCGTCTCCGACAATGGATTGGCCTTCACCGCGGTCGCCGAGATCGCGGGCCCCTACTGGAGCGGCCGGGGCCTCGGCATCCAGAACACCGGGCAGAATCTGGCCATGGCCGCCGTCCCACCGGTGTTCGGCGCCCTGATCACCGCGAGCGGCTTTCCCGCCGCCTTCCTACTGGCCGCCGCTACGGCCGTCGCGGCGGTCCCGCTGGTCCCCCGCGACCCCAACTGACAGCGAAGGTCCCGTTCCCCAAGGAGGAAACGGGACCTTCGGGTGGCGAGGATCAGAGGGTGGCGGCGATCCGGTCGCCGATCTGTACGGTCGACGCGGCGCCCGAGCGGGACTCGAGGTCCTTGGCGACGGCCGACTCGATGCGCGTGGCCGTCTCGGTGTCGCCGAGGTGGTTGAGCAGGAGGGAGACCGAGAGGATCGCCGCGGTGGGGTCGGCCTTGGACTGACCGGCGATGTCGGGGGCGCTGCCGTGCACCGGCTCGAACATGCTGGGGTTCGTCCCGGAGGCGTCGATGTTGCCGCTGGCGGCCAGCCCGATGCCGCCGCTCACGGCGGCGGCGAGGTCGGTGATGATGTCGCCGAAGAGGTTGTCGGTGACGATCACGTCGAACCGGCCCGGATCGTTGACCATGTGGATGGTCGCGGCATCGATGTGCTGGTAAGCCGTTGTGACCTCGGGGAACTCGGCGGCGACCTCGTCCACGGTGCGCTGCCAGAGCGAGCCGGCGAAGGTGAGCACGTTGTTCTTGTGCACCAGCGTCAGATGCTTGCGCCGCGCCTGCGCCTTGGCGAAGGCGTAGCGCACGACGCGCTCGATGCCGAAGCGGGTGTTGGTGCTGACCTCGGTCGCCACCTCGTGCGGGGTGTCGACGCGAATCGCGCCGCCGGTGCCGGTGTAGGGGCCCTCGGTGCCCTCACGCACCACGACGAAGTCGATGTCGGGATTGCCCGCCAGCGGGCTGGTCACGCCGGGGAACAGTCTGGACGGCCGCAGGTTGACGTGGTGGTCCAGCGCGAACCGGGTGCGCAGCAACAGGCCGCGTTCGAGCACGCCGCTGGGCACCGACGGGTCGCCGATCGCGCCGAGCAGGATCGCGTCGTGCTGCTTCAGCTCGGGCAGCACGGAATCCGGCAGGATCTCGCCGGTCGCGTGGTAGCGGCGCGCACCGAGGTCGTACTCGGTCTTCTCGACACCGGGCACGACCACGTCGAGCACCTTGAGCGCCTCGGCGATGACCTCGGGCCCGATCCCGTCGCCCGGGATGACAGCAAGCTTCATGACAAATGCTCCGTTCGATGTTGCCGGTAACGGCCGACGCGACGTGCGGCCCGGAGATGACCGCCGGGGTGCGCACGACAGTCCGGCCGGGGTGACCGCAGCATCGTCACGGTACTCGGCACGGCCGGATCGCCGAGCACCGGGCGCGATGACGCGGCGGGTCCGCGCGCCGACCGAGCGACCGGCGCCGCGCACGAGTGCTTCGTGCGCGGCGCCGATTCCGCGTGTGCGGGGGCGCTGCGGCCCCGTCCGATCAGGTCAGGTCGACCTGGACGACCTTGGCCGCGCCGACCGACTCGGCGATCGCGTCCTGCACGTCGGCGGGCACCTCGCGGGCCACGCGCAGCACGACGGTGGCGCCTTCCTTGTCGACGTCCTGGGTCAGCTGCGCGGCCAGGATGTCGACCTCGGCCTCGCCGAGCTTGGTGCCGATCCTGCCCAGCGCGCCCGGACGGTCCTCGTAGTTCAGGATGGCCAGGTTGAGGCCCTCGGCGCGCATGTCGTAGTTGCGGCCGTTGATGTTGACGATCTTCTCCACCAGCTGCGGCTCGGTCAGCGTGCCCGCGACATTCAGGGTGCTGCCGTCGCCGAACACGGCACGCAGGTCGACCACGCTGCGGTGGCTGGGGCTCTCCGACGCCGTGGTGACCTGGGCGGTGATCCCGCGGTCCTTGGCCAGGGCGGGGGCGTTGACGAAGGTGACCTGGTCCTCGACCAGCGCGGAGAAGATGCCGCGCAGCGCGGACAGCTCCAGCACCCCGACCTCCTGCGCGGCCAGCTCGCCGCGCACCTGGACCTCGACGCTGACCGGCAGCTCGTTGGACAGCGCGCCGAGCAGGGCGCCCTGCTTGCGGACGATGTCCAGCCAGGGGGCGACCTCTTCGCCGACCGTGCCACCGGTGACGTTCACCGCGCCGGGCACGAACTCACCGGCCAGGGCCAGCAGTACCGACTTCGCGACGTCGGTGCCCGCGCGATCCTGCGCTTCGGAGGTGGAGGCGCCCAGGTGCGGGGTCACCACGACCTGCGGCAGGTCGAACAGCGGGCTGTCGGTGCACGGCTCGGTGTCGAACACGTCCAGACCGGCGGCCCGCACATGACCGGACTTGATGGCGTCGGCCAGGGCGGCCTCGTCGACCAGGCCACCGCGGGCGGCGTTGACGATGATCACGCCCGGCTTGGTTTTGGCGATCGCCTCCTTGCCGATCAGGCCCTTGGTCTCCGGGGTCTTCGGGAGGTGGATCGAGATCAGGTCGGCGCGCTCGAGCAGCTCGTCGAGGGTCAGCAGCTCGATGCCCAGCTGCGCGGCGCGGGCGGGCGACACGTAGGGGTCGTAGGCGACGATCTTGGTCTCGAAGGCGGCCAGGCGCGCGGCGAACAGCTGGCCGATGCGGCCGAGGCCGACGACGCCGACGGTCTTGCCGAAGATCTCCACGCCGTTGAACTTGCTGCGCTGCCAGGTGCGCTCACGCAGGGTGGCGTCCGCGGCGGGGACCTGACGGGCGGCGGACAGCAGCAGGGTGACCGCGTGCTCGGCGGCGGTGTGGATGTTCGAGGTGGGCGCGTTCACGACCATGACGCCGCGCTCGGTGGCGGCGGGCACGTCGACGTTGTCCAGGCCGACACCCGCGCGGGCGACGATCTTCAGGTTCTTCCCGGCTTCCAGGACCTCGGCGTCGACCGTGGTCGCCGACCGCACCAGCAGCGCGTCGGCCTCGGGCACCGCGGCCAGCAGGGCCGGGCGGTCGGGTCCGTCTACCCACCGGACCTCGACACCGTCACCGAGCGCGTCGACGGTCGACTGGGCGAGCTTGTCGGCGATCAGAACTACAGGACGGCCTGCTTGGCTCACGTGGAGTACTCCTGGGGAATGGGGTCGGCAATTACCGCCGACAAGCTTAGTGCGCGCGAATTCCGCCTCGGCTACCACCTGGTAGGCGGCCGTCCTCAGTCCCGGCGGTGGCACAAATATGAAGACCGGTCTACAGTTGCGGCATGGGCGTCAAAGGCACCGAGACTCGCGGCAAACTCGTCGACGCGACGCGCACGCTGATGGAACGGCACGGCTACTACGGTGCCGGCCTCAACCAGATCCTGGCGACCAGCGGTGCGCCGCGCGGCTCGCTGTACTTCCACTTCCCCGGCGGCAAGGACGAATTGGTCGCGGCGGCGATCACCCAGGCGGGCAAAGAGATCGCGACGCTGATCGACACGATCGAGCCCGGCGACACCGCCGCGGCCGCGAGCATGCTGCTGCGCGCGTTCGGCGATCGACTGGAAGCGTCCGGCTGGCAACAGGGCTGCCCGGTCGCCACGGTGGCCCTGGACGTGGCGGCCGCGAACGACCCGATCCAAGCCGAGTGCGCCGCCGCGTATGCCACGTGGGAGCGGGCGTTGCGGCTGCGCCTGCGCGCGGACGGTCACGAGGACGCCGACGACCTGGCCGCCGCGGTACTCGCGATGGTCGAAGGCGCGCTGCTGCTGGCACGCGCGCAGCGCAGCCGCGAACCCCTGGAACGGGTCGAACGCACCCTGCGCGCCCTGATCTGAGGCCGGTGATCCCGCTGGTCGACTTTTTTATGGCTGCAAAATATGTAGACCGGTCTAATAGGGAGTTTGTCATGTCCGACAGCATCGTGTTCGGAGCCGCCGGGTTCCTCGGCCGCAACGCGGTCGCCCGTCTACTCGCGCAGGGACATTCCGTCACCGCCGCCTTGCGACCGGGTACCGAAGAGCGGCTCACCAGCTGGCTGCGCAGACGCGAGGTGGACGCGAGCGGGCTGGAGATCGTCGCGTGTGATGTCACCGCCCCCGACCTCGGCCTGCCCGCCGGGTTCGACCCGTCCGGCATTCGCGACGTGTACAACTGCGCGGCCCGCTTCGCCTTCGGACTCGCGCCCGAGGACGCGTACGCGGTCAACGTCACCGGCGCGCTGCACGTCCTGGAGTGGGCCGCCGCCCTGCCCGGCCCGCGACGCCTCGTCCACATCACGGGATACCGGATCACCGTCGAGCAGTCCGAGGAACAGCATTGGGAGAAGGGCGCTTACGGCGCGTCCAAATTCGAATCGGATCCGCTGCTGCGGCGGCGGGCCGCCGAACTGGGCGTCGCGCTGACCATCGCGAACCCGAGCAGCGTGATCGGCCCCGGCCAATACGTGGGACTCGCCGACATGGTCGAGGAACTCTGGAACGGCCGGCTCGCCGCGGTTCCCGGTGGCGCGCAGACCTTCGTGCCGATCGTCGATCTGGACTACTTCACCGATTTCCTGATCAGTCTCCCCACCCTGCCGGATACCGCGGGCCGGTCCTACACGGTTCTCGACGATCGAACTCCGGTGCTGCCGAAGCTGATCCGACTGCTGGCCGGGCACATGGGCGTCCGCGCGCCGCGGTTCTCGATTCCGGTCGGTGTCATCGAGAAACTTCCGCGGGCGTTGACCGGCGCCGATCCGGAGTCGCTGCCCTTCATCGCCGACGACCGCTACGACACCTCGGCGGCGCGGGACGTGGCCCGCCGAGCCGGACTCACCATGCCTTCGACCGAGACGACCCTGCTGACCTGGGCCGACCATCTCGTGGCCAGCCGGTTCGGCGCGGTCACCGACGATCCGACCGCCGGATTCGCCGATGGCGTCTGGGTGAGCGGCGAACGGCAACGCCCGGCATACGTTCTTGTGCACGGGCTTCCGCTCGACGGCGAATCGTGGCACGCGGTACGCGCGGAGTTGGACGGGCCGAGCCTGGCCGTCGACCTGCCCGGCCTCGGACGCTCGGCGCCCGGCGACCAGGATGCCGTGCTGCCGAAATCGCTCTCCTCGGTCCGCACCCGCCCCGTGCTGGTCGGCCACTCGCTCGGCTGCGGTCCGGTGCTGCGATACGCGGCGGAGCATCCGGAGCGCGTCTCCGGCGTGGTGCTGGTGGCCCCCGCGTTCTTGCAGCCTCGATCGGGCCTGCTGCTGCGCTCACCACTGATGACGGCGGCGATGCGCCGAATGCCGGCCGCCGCCTTGGCGAAACGGCTCGGTGTGCCCGACGGCGCCGCGATCGCGAGCGCCGCCGCGAACCTGCGCAGGCCGGGTGTCGCCGCACGCACCGTCGCCGCGCTGCGCCGCGCGAGTGCCCCCGCGCGGCGCGCGGAGTTGCGCGAACTGCTCGAACGGATCGAAGTGCCGGTGCGAATCGTCACCGGTTCCGCCGATCCGCTCACCGTCACGACGCCGCGGGACTCGGTGGCGATCGAGGGCGCGGGCCACTATCCGCAGTTGACCCATCCCGCGCGCGTCGCGGCGGAACTCGCCCGAATGTCCACCGTCGGGGCACGCGGCTGATCGCGCCCCGTCTCGCGCGACTCTGCTGATGCGGCGTGGGACTCGATCACCTTCCTTGCCCCGCGACCACGCCGCACAGCGGCGGGCCCCCACACCGTCTCGGTGCGGGGGCCCGCTCGGTCACGCCGTCGGTCGGCGCGCAACCCGGTCGATCCTCTCGACCGTCAGGTCGGTCAGCGGCCGCCGAAGGAACCCGTCCACAAAGTGTCGACAAGGCCGTGCAGAGCGGCGCCGAGCGTATTGAAAAGACCGTTCAGGGCAGCGCTACCGGTGTCGATGATAACGGGGATCATGGAAATACCTCTTCCTCGAAACATAATCCAGTCGAACTGGCTGACACGAGGCACATCGGCGGCCACAGGGCGGCGGTTACGGAATTCGATAATATGGAGATGTAGGCCACATTCAGCGGTCGCTGTGGCGCAGGACACATCTCAGCCCACGTTTGAGCTGCGGATATAGTCAAACGTCCAGGTCAGAGCGTCGACCGTGGGCCATCGATTTCCCGAGCAAAAGATGCGCAAAGACGACTCGAAAGAAAGTTGCCCAGAGTTCACAACCCCAGAAAATAGGGGCCTTTCAAGCGACGTCACCAGCAAACTCACCCATTCGAACAATAGGGCTTGTGAATAACTCGTGATCACCTGCCCGGCGACTCGCGGAGAATTGTGACGCCCGGTCGGCACCGATATTCGGCGACCGAAGCGGCCGAGGGCAGCGCATGGTCAGGATGCCTCGGTGGTGACCGACCGCACATCCCCGGCCTCCTTCGCGGCGGCCACGGCGCGGGCGAACGCGCGCACCCGCGGGGTCTCGCGGTAGCGGTGCCACACCAATCCGAGCCGGGACTCGGCAATCCCCGTCACCGGCACGAAGGCAACCGGCCGTCTGCGGTGTGATTCCGCGGTCGGATGGCACAGCAGCATCGCGCCGCGGCCGGCCGCCACCGCGGCGAGACCCTCCTCCAGCGTGCCGACCTCCGGGCCGGGACGCACCGTGCGGCCCTCCGGCGTCACGTCCAGCGCCTGCGCCCTGCGCCAGTACTCCGGCGCCGGAGCGCGCACGCCGACCAGCGGGACCTCCGCGAGTTCCTCCACCGACAGCGCGGCACGCCCCGCGAGCGGATGGGTGCCTGCCACCGCGAGCGTCTGGGGCTGCCCCGCGAACACCGATCCGAGCACCAGATCACGCTCGCCCATCGGCAGCAGCACGACCGCGGCGTCGACCTCGGCGCGCCGTATCGGCCCGAACGGATCGGCCAGCGGAATCTCGACCAGTTCCGCCGAGCATTCCGGGTGACGCCGCTGAAACAGCTCGACAGCCGCCATCAGGTGATCGTCGCCCGCGCCCTGGAAACCGATGCGCAAAATACCGTCCACGCCTCGGGCGGCGGCGCGGGCATCGTCGACCGTCGCGCGCAACGCGGCATAGGCGGGCCGCAGTTCGGTGAGGAAGTCGGTGCCGAGCGGAGTCAACCGGACGGTACGGCTGGTGCGTTCCACGAGCCGGCCGCCGATGCGCCGCTCCAGCGCGCGCAGTAGCTGGCTCACCCGACTCTGCGACACGTACAGCCGCTCGCCGGCCCGCCCGAAGTGCAGTTCCTCGGCGAGCGCGAGAAACGCCTCCAGCTCACGGATCTCCAGCCCGCCCATCAGGCTCCCTTCCACGGTCGATGAGTCCAGCTCATAGAACTATGAGAGCTTCACCGTTGTTTCCCCTTGCCGCGGGCCCTTGGCTGGAGGACATGACACAGGTGCAGGAACTCGTTGCGCAGCCGCCGGTTTCGGCGATTCGCGGCTGGCTCGGCGTCGCCGCCGTGACCGCGGGCACGTTCACGGTGGTCACCTCCGAGATGCTGCCGGTCGGCCTGCTCACTCCGATCGGCGCGGCGCTGCGGGTGAGCGAAGGCAGCGCCGGTCTCGCGTTGACGGTGACGGGCCTGGTGGCCGCGGTGTCGGCGCCCTTGCTCACCGCGGCGCTGGGCCGGATCGAGCGCAGGGTGGTGCTGTGCGGATTGATGGCAGTGCTCGCACTGGGCAACCTCGGCACCGCATGGGCGCCCACCTTCGGGGTGCTGATGGGGGCGCGGGTGCTGGTCGGCGTAGGCATGGGCGGTGTGTGGGCGCTCGCCGCGAGCCTGGCGGCGCGTCTGGTGCCCGCACGGTCGGTGACCGCCGCCACGTCGCTGGTCTTCTCCGGCGTCGCGGTCGCCTCGGTGCTCGGCATCCCCGCGGGAACCGTGCTGGGCGCGGTCGCCGGGTGGCGGATCGTGTTCGCCGCCGCCGCGGGTCTGGCGCTGCTGGTCCTCACGGCGATGGCGGCCGCGCTGCCGCGCCTGCCCGCGACGGAGGGCGCGGCACTGGGCGGCGTGCTGCGGCTGACGCGGCAGCCGGGCTTGCGCGTCGCTCTGCTCGTGGTCGCGTTCCTGGTCACCGGCCACTTCGCCGCCTACACCTACGTGCGGCCGGTGCTCGAGGAGGTGACCGGCGTCGGCGCGGAGACGATCGGCACCCTGCTGCTGGTGTACGGGATCGCCGGTGTCGCGGGCAATTTCGGCGCGGGCGCGGCGGCGTCTCGGACACCGCGGAAGACCCTGATCGCGATCGGCTCGATCCTCGCCGCCGCCGCGATCGCCTTGCCCGTGCTGGGCGCCTCGCCGCCGCAGGCCCTCGTGCTGATGGTCGTGTGGGGCCTGGCTTACGGCGGGGTCTCGGTGAGCACGCAGAACTGGGTCTTCGCCGCGTCGCCCGGGGCGAAGAAAGGCGCGTCCGCCCTGTTCGCCGGGGTTTTCAATGCCGCCATCGCACTCGGATCGCTGACCGGCGGGCTGGCGGCGGACAGGGTGGGCCTGGCCGCCGCCCTGTGGCTCGGCGGCGCGCTGGCTGTCGTCGCCGTGCTCGTGGCCGCGGTCGGGACAGTCGGCCGTCATCGGTGAGCGACGGCGAAAAGCGTTCGCGGCAACCTTTTTCGGCACATACCATCGCGTTCATGTCTCTGCGCGCGATACCGGCTTCGATGGACCCGGCGGTGGTCGGGTCGATCGATCGTGAGCTGGATCGGGTCGAGCGGGAGCACCGGGTGTCGATCCGGCTCGCGATCGAAAGCGGGAGCCGCGCTTGGGGCTTCCCGTCTCCCGACTCGGACTACGACTGCCGGTTCGTGTACGTCGCGGCGCTGGAGACCTACCTGTCCCCGTGGCGCACCCGGGACGTGGTGGAGACGCCGCTCGCGGGCTTGCTCGACGTGAACGGCTGGGATCTGGCCAAGGCACTGCGACTGCTGGTGCAGGGCAACGCCGTGCTCATCGAGTGGCTGATGTCGCCGATCGTCTATCGCGGCGATCCGGCTTTCCGGGACCGGCTGCGCACGGTCGCCGACGAGGTCGCCGACCGCGACAGGGTCGCTCGGCACTATTTGCACTTGGGCGCCAAGCAGTGGGCCTTGTTCGAGCGCACTGGGTCGCTGAAGAAGGTGTTCTACGCGTTGCGTCCGGCGATGGCGCTGCGGTGGCTGCGCGAGCATCCCGCGGCGGCGGTGGCGCCGATGCATCTGCCGACGCTGCTTCGGCAGTGCGATCTGCCCGACGGATTGCCGGACGCGGTGCGCGAGCTGACCGACCTGAAGTCACGGACCCGTGAAATGGGCAGCGGGTCGGTGCCCGCGCCGATCACCACGTTCATCACCGCCGAATTCGCCTGTGCCGCCGAGGCGTTCCGGAAGTCCGGCCGCCGCGATCTCACGCGCGCCCGCGCGATCACCGCCGAGTTCTTCCGCTCCGAGGCGCTGGCGGGCTGACCCCTACGACCCGGGAACCGCCGCGGCCGTTCGCTCGTCCGCATCGGCGGAGTCGGCGACCGCGTCGGCGTAGGCCTGTGCGAGCTGTTGGGTGGCGGACGGGCGGTCCGGGTTCGGGCGCGGGATGCCCAGGTGACTCTCGCGTAGTTCGTCCATGAACTCCGCCCACAGTCGCGGACCGCCCGCCTCGAGCAGTTCGGCCCGCACCCGCAGACGCTTGGTGGTCGGGCGATGCCGCAGACCCCACGCGCCGAGCTGTGCCATGACCGGCACCAGCTGGATCGCGGGTTCGGTGAGCCGGTATTCCGCCTTCTGCCCTGGTCTGGTGTCCTCCCGGCTGAGCAGCCCCGCCGCCACCAGGCGCTTGAGCCGATCGGACAGGATGTTGGAGGCGATGCCCTCCTCCGAGCCGGCCAGCAGCTCGCGGAAGTGGCGCCGGTCGCCGAACATCACGTCGCGCAGCACGAGCAGCGTCCACCGATCGCCGATCACCTCGATCGTCGCGTTGATCGGGCACCCGGAACGTCCGTCCTCGCGCATCCGGCACTCCTACCCTCGACACCTACTGCTTGCAATATACAACCAGCCGCTCAGGCGGCGCCTCGGTGGTCACTCCCCCTATGTGACCTTCACCGTAAACGCTCTGAACAGGGGAAAGGCCCCGCACCATCCCGGTGCGGGGCCTTTCGGAAGCTAAGTCGCGATCAGAGAACGCGGACGTCCTGGGCCTGCGGACCCTTCTGTCCCTGGCCGATCTCGAACTCCACGCGCTGCCCCTCATCGAGGGACCGGAAACCCGAGCCGCTCACAGCCGAGTAATGCACGAAGACGTCGGGCCCCCCGCCGTCCTGTGCGATAAAGCCGAAGCCCTTCTCGCTGTTGAACCACTTCACAATGCCTTGAGCCATTTCATACTTTCTGTAGACGAGCCAGGTAGGTGTTATGAGATGCCCTGGCCTCATAGATCAACGATGCCATGATCCGACGAATTCCTCACGTTCCGCACCACCAACTGTGAGCTAACGCTCACGACGAGGCTCGGCTCCGTCGTGCGCGAGTGCACGCTCGGTTCACTCGCGACGCTCGCTCAGGGCGGGCTGGGTCTGTCACCTCCCACAATCGGTACGGTCCCGATCCGTGCGACGTCGGGGCCCATCGGGCGGATACCCGCACGCCGCCCGAAATAACGCTCGCCGCCCTCCCCTGATGAGCACGCTGCGATCGCAGGGGCCACCGCGCCCGGCATCATGGACTCCTTCTTCGACGCGGCTCGGCAGCGATACTTAATTGCTACCAGTTTCCTTGTTCCCCAACTAGTTTCAGTGTACCGCACGCAGAATCCGATACTTCAGCGTACGGCCGGGGGTCGCCGTGCGCACCGTTCGTTAAGTTCTGTTCAGGGGCGGAGATAGCGCACCTGACGCGGTTTCGTCTCGTCGTAGGCGGCGCGGCCCGCCAGATGCTCCGGCACACCGACCTCCCACCACGCGCCCGCCTCCGTCCACACCGCCGGCTGTGTCCGCACGACCAGAACGGCCGGGCGGCGCTCGGCCTTCGCCGCCGCCCGGGCCCGCGCGTAGGCGTCCCGAAACGCCTCCAGGTCGGAGGCCGTGAACACAGAGCACCCCAAGGCGGCGGCATGGGCGGCGAAATCGACCCGAGGTGGACGTTCGTGCCCGGTACGGCAATCGGCGTAGAAGTTGTTGAACGGCTCGCCGCCTTGCCCCTCCTGCAGCCGGGCGATCACGGCGTATCCGTCGTTGTCGCAGACCACCGCGACGAAGGGATGCCCGGCGAACGCCGCCGAGAACAATTCCGAGTTCAGCATCAGATACGAACCGTCCCCGAGCAGTGTGGTCACCACACCGTCGGTGTGCGCCATGGCCGCACCCCACGCGCCCGCGAGCTCGTAGCCCATGCAGGAGAAGCCGTACTCCACGTCCATGGTCGGTGCGCCGCCGGTCGCCCGCCAGCCGCCGACGAGTTCTCCGGGCAGGCCGCCGGAGGCCGTCATCACGTAGTCGCTCGGGCCGCTCAGGTCGTTCACAGCGCCCACCACCTGGGCATAGCTCGGCCTGCCCGGGGTCGGTGCGCGCAGTTCATCGATATGCGTGTCCCAGGTGCCGCGCAGTTCGGCCGCTCGCGCCGTCCACTCCGGATCGACGCGCCACTGCCCCAGCTGCCCGGCAAGCTCGGACATGGTGGCGTCGGCGTCACCGATCACCGCGAGGGCGCCGTGCTTGACCGCGTCGAACCGGGCCACGTTGATCGTGACCAGCCGGACGTCCGGCGCGAAGACCGTCCAGGACGCGGTGGTGAAGTCCTGCAACCGGGTCCCGACCGCGAGGACGAGATCGGCTTCGGCCGCCATCGCGTTCGCCGACGCCGAGCCGGTGATGCCCAGCGGTCCCGCGTAGAGCCGATGGTCGTGCGGCACGAGGGTGCGGCCCGCGGTGGTCTCCACTACCGGAAGGCCGTACCGCTCGGCGAATTCCAGCACGGTGGGCCCAGCGCCCGAATAGCGGACGCCGCCGCCGAGAATCAGCAGCGGGCGTCGCGCTGCGCGTAGTGCGGCGACGGCGTCGGCGAGCGCCCGCCGATCGGGGCGCGGCCGCGGTAGACGGTGCACCACCGGCTGGAAGAGCGCGTCGGGGAAGTCGTAGCTCTCGGCCTGGACGTCCTGCGGGAGCGCCAGGACGACCGGACCGGCATCGGCCGGATCCGTCAGCACCCCGACCGCCTGGGGCAGGGTGGCGATCAGCTGCTCCGGGCGGGTGATGCGGTCGAAATACCGGCTCACCGCCCGGAACGCGTCGTTCACCGTGACGGTCGGGTCGCCGAAGTGCTCGACCTGCTGCAGGACCGGGTCCGGCGCGCGTCCGGTGAAGGTGTCGCCCGGAAGCAGCAGCAGCGGAAGGCGGTCGGCGTGCGCGACGCCAGCCGCCGTCACCATGTTCAGCGCGCCGGGACCGATCGACGACGTGGCGACACCGACCTGGCGCCGGTGGGCAGCCTTGGCATAACCGACCGCGGCCAGCGCCATCCCCTCTTCGGTGTGCCCGCGCCAGACCGGCAGCTCGTCGCGCCGCTCGTGCAGCGCGGTGCCGAGGCCGAGCACGTTGCCGTGGCCGAAGATCGCGAAGACGGCGGGGAACAACGGCACCTCGCGGCCGTCGAGCGTCTCGGAGCGCTGGGCGATCAGCCAGGCCACCAGCGCCTGCGCCGTGGTCGATCTCATCCGACCCGTCCTTCGTGGGAGGTGACCGGGCAGCGGGGATCGAGCGGCTCGGCGTCCCAGCGCCCCCGCACCCAGCTGTGGGCAGGGTCGTCGCAGAACGCCATCGACCGCTCGGGGCCCGGACCGGCCAGCACATTGAGGTAATACATGGGATAGCCGGGGGCCGCGATGCACGGCCCGTGATAGCCGTGCGGGATCAGGAAGACGTCACCGTCACGCACCGCGACGTTCTCATCGATCGTGCCATCGGCCGTGTAGGTGCGGTGCATGCCGAATCCCTCGCGCGACGGCGTGATCCCGTCGCGTCCGGCGATGCGGAAGTAGTAGATCTCCTCGTTGACGACTTCGCATTCGCTCGCCTGGTCGTGCTTGTGCGGCGGGTAGGACGACCAGTTGCCGTCCGGGGTGATCAGCTCGCAGGCATTGAGCTTGTCCGCGTGCTCCCACACACCGGGTATCCCGAAGTTCGTGACCTGGCGCGTCGCGCTGCCCGCGCCGCGAACTTCGACCGGAACCTGCTCGGCGGGGCCGTATCTCGGCTCGAGCCGGCTCCCGCAGCGGGCCATCGGCAACGCCACCTCCAGGTCGCCGCCCTCGGCAACCAACTCCACCTCGGCGTCGCGCGGGACGTAGGCGAAGTCCGTCACGCGGGTGAAGACCGATTCGCGACCGGCCAGTGTGAAGCTCGCGCCGTCGACGCGCACCGTGCACGCTCCGGCCAGCGGGAGGACGAAAGCCTCGCACTCGCCCGTCCGCACGACGCGCGAGGCACCCGCACCGATCCGCAGCACGCGCAGCCCGGCGTAGGTCCATCCGGCGTCCTCGGGCATGAGGTGAATCGGATCGCCGTCACGGCGAAGCGTCCCGTCCGGCCGATGCAGTGTCATCGCACCTCCTCGGTACGCAATCGGTGGATATCGGCCGCGATCCGGTCGCGTCGGGTTTCCCGCAGCAGGCGAGCGGCGGTGTCCACCGCTCGGGCGACGTCGCCGTCCGGCGGGTACAGCAGAGTGCGTCCGACGACGAGACCGCGCACCACGTCGTGGCCGAGCGCCCCGCCCCACAGCGCGCGATCCACCGCCGAGTCACCGGAAGGCGCGCCGCCCAGCACGAGCACCGGCAAGGTGGTCGCGTCCAGTACCGAGATATCCGGCGGCGCGGGAATCTTCAGCCAGGTGTAGGCCGAGGTGACGCCGAGGCCGGAGGCCACCGTGATCGCCCGTGACAGCGACAGCGCGTCCTTGCTCATCACCAGCGCACCGTTGTCGTCCCGGTGATACGACAAGGGTTCGACCATCGCCATCAGCTCGTGCGCCGCCAGTTCCGAGACCGCCTGCGCACAGGCTTGCAGCGTCGGCACGGTGCCCGCGTCGGAATCGACCAGGCGCAGCAGCATCTTGCCGCCGTCGAGCCGGAACCGCGCCAGCGCTTCGGCGTCGTATCCGGTGAATCGGTCGTCGATCTCCCATTCCGCGCCGGCCAGTCCGCCGCGGTTCATCGATCCGATCACGACCTTGTCGTCCAGCGCGTCCAGCAGCAGCAGTTCCTCGACCACGTCCGGCGAGCCGAGCACGCCGTCGACGTCCGGGTTGGCCAACGCGATCAGCAACCGTTCCAGCAGCGTGCGCCGATCCGCCATGGCCGTGCGGTCCGCGCCGACGCCGAGCGCGCCGCGGGCGGGATGGTCCGCGGCGACCAGGAACAAGGTCTGCTTGCCCGCCAGCAGGTCGGCGCGGCGCACCCGTTTCGCGTAGGCCCGTTCGATCGCGGCGGGGTCCGTGGCGCGCACGTGCAGTAATTCGCGCCAGCGTTCGTCGGTCACATGCACGGCAGCTCCTTCATTCCGCGCTCGCCATTCAGCAGCTCCTTCGTTCCGCTCGGTCCCGCCGCTCTACAGCTGGTCCATTCCGTGCGGCTCAACCACACAGCGCCTCCTCGGCTCCCGCCCCGGCTCGGCCACACGGCGGCTCCTCGACTTCCGCCCCGGCTCACCCACACGGCAGTTCCTCGGCTCCCGCCCCGGCTCACCCACACGGCGGCTCCTCGGCTCCCGCCCCGGCTCACCCACACAGCAGTTCCTCGATCTCCCCGGCCGTTGGCATCGCGTCGGCGCAGGCGAGACGCGAGGCAACCAGCGCGCCCGCCGCGTTGGCGTAGGTGGCGATGCGCCGGGGGGCCCAGTCCGAGAGCAGGCCGTGGATCAGCGCGCCGCCGAATCCGTCGCCCGCACCGAGCCCGCACACCACTTCCACGCGGCACGGCGGCACCGTCCAGCGTTCCTCGGTGGTGGCCACCAGCACACCGTCGCCACCCTGCTTGATCACCGCGAGCCGCACCCCACGGGCGAGCAGCCGATCGGCCGCCGCGTCGGGGTCGGCGGTGCCCACCGCCACCTCGGCCTCGGTACGGTTGCCGACCACCACGTTCACGTGGTCGACCATCCACCCGATCTCGGCGCGCGCGGTTTCCATGTCGGGCCAGAACATCGGCCGGTAGTCCAGGTCGAGCACCGTGTGGCCGCCGCGGGCGCGGCGCAGCAGGATCTCGCGCTGCGTGCTGCGGCCTGGTTCGTCGCTGACACCGGTGCCGGTGACCCACAGCAGTGGCACGGAATCCACCACTTCCCACGGCACTTCGTCCGTGGTGAGGGTGAGATCCGGCGCGATCGGCGCCCGATAGAACAGCAGCGGCGGATCGGACGGCGGTGCGAGTTCGCAGAAGACGACGGGCGTCTGCAACTCCGGCGCGGTCGTGACGTAACGGGACGACACACCGAAGTCTTCCAGCGCCGTGCGCACGAAGTCGCCGAAGCCGTCGGGACCCACCTTGGTCAGCACCGCCGAGCGACGGCCGAGCCGGGCGGCGGCCACGGCGACATTGGTCGCGGTGCCGCCCAGGAACTTGGCGAAACTGCGCACCTGCGCCAGGGCGACGCCGCTCTGTTCGGGATACAGGTCCACCCCGACGCGGCCGACGGTCAACGCCTCCAGCTCGTTTCCCGGCGTTTTCACGGCGTCACCACGCGCCGCAGTTCGTGCTGCAATGCCTCCAGTTCCGCCCCGCCCGCCATCTGACGGGTCAGCTCCGGCAGATCGATCTCCGACTTCTCATACGAACCGAGCATCGCGCCCCGCTTCAGCAGCAGGAATCGGTCGCCGACCGGATAGGCGTGGTGCGGGTTGTGCGTGATCAGCACGACGCCGAGCCCGCGTTCACGCGCCTGCACGACGTACTTCAGCACCACCCCGGCCTGTTTGACGCCCAGCGCGGCGGTCGGCTCGTCGAGGATCAACACCTTCGCGCCGTAATGCACGGCCCGCGCGATCGCGACGCACTGCCGCTGCCCGCCGGACAGCGTGCCGACCGGCTGTTCCAGATCGCGGATCTCGATGCCCATGTCGGCCAGCGCGGTTCGCGCGATCTCGCAGCCTTTCCTGCGGTCCAGCAGCCGGAACGGGCCGTATCCGAAAGTCGGCTCCGAGCCGAGCACGAAGTTGCGCCACACGCTCATCAGCGGCACCACCGCGAGATCCTGGTAGACCGTGGCGATGCCGCGATCCAACGCCTCGCGCGGGGAGGCGAAGCGGACAGGTTCGCCCTCGACGCGCAGTTCGCCGCGATCGTGCCGGTGCACCCCGGCGAGGATCTTGATCAGCGTCGACTTGCCCGCGCCGTTGTCGCCGAGCACGCAGGTCACCTCGCCCGCGTTCACCACCGTGGACACCTCACGCAGGGCGACGACGCCGCCGTAACTCTTGCCGAGGTCCACGGCCTCGATGAGGGAAGTCATCGGCGCACCCTTTCGGCTCGTTTCTGGAATCTGTTGTTGACCAGGACCGCCGCCAGCAGCAGCACGCCGAGGAACAGCATGAACCAGTCGCTGTCCCAGCGGGCGAACACGATGCCCTGGCGCGCCATGCCGAAGATCAGCGCGCCGATCGCGGCGCCGATCGCCGAGCCGAAGCCCCCGGTGAGCAGGCACCCGCCGACCACGGCGGCGATGATGTAGTGCAGTTCGAGCCCCACGCCCTGGTTGGCCTGCACGCTGGCGAACCGCAGGATGTTGCACGAGCCCACCACCCAGGCCGCGAACGCGGTGCCCATGAACAGCAGGATCTTGGTGCGGTCTGCGGGCACGCCGACCGCGCGGGCGCTCGGCAGCGCGCCGCCGACGGCGAAGATCCAGTTGCCGAACCTGGTGCGGACCAGGATGACCGCGGCGAGCGCGGTCAGCACGATCCACCAGACCACCGACGCCTGGATGTGCGCTTCGCCGATGTCGAGCGTCGAGGCGAACACCCAGCCCGCCGACTGGTAGCCGTCCGCGCCGCGCACCCCCGAGACCTGCACCGTGTCGGTGACCAGCCGCGTCACGCCGAGGTTCAGACCTTGCAGGGCCAAGAAGGTCCCCAGCGTCACGATGAAACTGGGCAGGCCGGTGCGCATCACCACCCAGCCGTTGAACGCGCCGACGACCAGCGCGAACACCAGCGAGGCCAGCAGCGCGAACCACACGTTCCATCCGGCGTGCACCGCGAGCAACGCGGTGACCAGCGCCGTGGAGGCGGTCATCACGCCCGCCGACAGGTCGAACTCGCCGCCGATCATCAGCAGCGCCACGGCCACCGCCATGATGCCCAGCGTGGACGCGTCGTCCAGCCAGGTCGCGACGCCGAGCGGGCTCAGGAACCGGTCGGTGACGAGGGAGAAGAACACGAACACCAGCAGCGCGCCGAGCGCCGCGCCGATCTCCGGCCGCACGGCCAGGCGTTGTAGCGGCGAGAGGCCCGGTCGGTCCTGTGTCGGATCGGAGGTCTTTGTGGCAACGGTCATTTCATCCACTCCCGGCCTCAGCGCGTGCCCTGCGCGACGAGCGCGGCGACGGCGTCCACGTTGCTCTTGTCGACGAAACCGGGGCCGGTCTGCACCGGCGCACCGCCTCCGACGGTGTTCAGGTTCGTCCGGTACAGCCGCAGCAGCACGATCGGCAGATAACCCTGCTCGTACTGTTGCTGATCGACCGCGAACAGCAGCCTCCCGGCCCGGATCGCCTCCACCACATCGGAATTGAGGTCGAACGTCGCGACGGTGGCGGGCGACCCGGCCTCCCGGACGGCGTCCACGGCCCGCGCGGCGACCTGGGAGTTCAGCGTCAGGACCGCGTCGATGGACCGGTCGGCCTCCAGCGCGCCTTTGATCCTCGATTGCGCGTCGGTCGGATTGTTGATGTCCACTTGGAGTGTGGTGGCGTTGCCGAACGCCTTCGTCGCGCCCGCGCAGCGCTCGTTCGCGCCGATATTGCCCGCCTCGTGGATGACGCACAGCATCTTGGTGCGCCGGGCCTCGGCGAGGCGTGTGCCCGCGGCCTGCCCGGCCAGCGATTCGCTTTGACCCACATGAACGAACGCGCCGAACTTCGCGCTCTCGGACTCGCCGGAATTGATCGTCACCACGGGAATGCCCGCGGCAACAGCCTTTTCGACGGACGGCCGCAGCGCCTCGGGATTGGCCATGGAGACCACCAGGCCGTCGACGCCCTGCGCCACCGCGTTATCGATCAGTTTCGCCTGCTGGCCGGGATCACCGGAGGAGTTGTAGTCCACCCGGACACCGAGGTCCTTACCCGCGGCTTCCGCGCCGTTCTTGACGACGTTCCAGAATGCGTCGCCCGGACTGCCGTGCGTCACCACCGCTACCGACTTCACCGTTCCGACGGCGATCGGCGTCTGTGAAGGGGCGGGCGCGTCGGCGCCGGGACCGCTGCACGCGGCCAGGAGGGCGGCCGTGGCGATCCACGGCAGCAGGCGGGGCAGATATCGCGCGGTCGCGCCGCGCCGTGGTCGCGGAGACGTCATCGTCATCGCCGGCACTGGATCCCGGCCGCGGTGAGCGCGATGTCGGTGAGGTATCGCAGGCTGCGCCCGGTGTCGCCACTCGGCTTACCCGCCGTCTCGGATGTGCGCAGTGCGGCGTCCTGCTCCAGGACGTACCAGCCTCGATATCCCGCGCTCCGCACGGTGTGTACGAGTGCCGCGATGTCGACGTCACCCTCACCCAGCGGAACATACAGCCCGCGGCGCACCGCCTCGCTGTACTCGAGCTTCCCGCCGCGTACCTGGTCGGCCAGCGAGCCGCGAACGTCCTTGAGATGAATGTGCCCGATCCGCTCGGCGTGCCGCCGCGCGAGCCGCACCGGGTCGGTGCCGCCGACGAGCAGATGTCCGGTGTCCAGGCAGATGTCGAGATCGGCGTCGGCGAGGAACCGCTCCACCTCGGCCTCGCTCTCCACATGGGTGCCCACATGCGGATGCAGCACCGTGCGCAGGCCGTACCCGGCGGCGGCGTCGCGGATCGCGGAGGCGGTGTCGATCAACGCGCGCCATTGCGAGTCGTCGAGTTGCGGGCGCTCGTCGTATCCACCGAATCCGGTGGCGGCGGCCAGCACGAGGACTTCCGCGCCCGTGGCGGCCAGCACCGCGGCGGTGTGCTCCGCCCGCGCGAGCGCGTCGGGCCGGTCGCGGTGCAGCACAACGGCGAGGAAGCCGCCCACCGCGGCGATGCCGAATTCCTCGAGGAGCTGTCGCAGTTCACCCGGGTCGCACGGCAGATAGCCGGGTGGCCCGAGTTCGGTGGCGAACAGGCCGAGCGCGGCCATCTCCGACAGAACCGTCCGCGCGTCGAGCACGTGACCCCAGCCGGGGACCTCGCAGACTCCCCAGGAGATCGGCGCGGCCGCGAGGCGCAGCGGATGCAGGGATTCGGTCATCGGCACTTCTCCGACCTTCGATATCGAGTTGGCTCCGTTCTATTGGAGCGCTCCAACTATGTAACGCAGGTCATAGTGTGTCAAGAGCTTCCCGCGCGCCCGTCAAAGTGGTTCTACCAGCGTTTATTACCACTTTTCCGGGCGATTCGCGGTCGCCTTCGCGGGCGTCGAGTTCGATTGGAGCGCTCTATTGCTCCTCTTCCGGGCACCGCGTATCGTCCGTCCCGGCAGAGGTGGCGGACGCAGGGACGGAGGCGACATGGCCCGACCGACCATGGAAGACGTCGCCGCTCGCGCGGGCGTCTCGCGCGCGCTCGTCTCGCTGGTCATGCGCAACTCCCCGAAGGTCAGCGAGCACCGCCGCCGCGCCGTGCTGGACGCGGCCAAAGACCTCGGCTACCAACCGCACATCATGGCCCGCTCGCTGGCCAGCCGGACCTCCAACATCGTCGGCGTCCTGGTCTCCGACCTGCGCAACGCCTTCTTCGCCGACGTGGTCGAAGGCATGGACGCCGCCGCGCAGGAGTCCGGCCTCGAACTGATCCTCAACACCGGCAGGCGCAGCGCCGGCCGCGAACGCACCGCCTTGGAGAGCCTGCTCTCCTTCCGGCCCGGGGGCGTGATCCTGCTGTCCCCGATCCTGCCCGCCGCCGCCATTCGCGAAGCGTCGCAGCAGGCTCCGCTGGTGCTGGTGTCGCGCACCTCCACCGTCGCGGGGATCGATACGGTCAACGACGACGGCGAGGCGGGCGCCGCCCTCGCCGTCGATCACCTGATCTCGCTCGGGCACCGGCGCATCGTCCACCTCGACGGCGGGGGCGCTTTCACCGCGGCGCCGCGCCGCAAGGGCTACCGCGCCGCCATGCAGCGCCACGGCCTGGAACCGATGGTCGTGGCCAGCGAGCACACCGACTCCGCGGGCATGGCCGCGGTGCGCCGATTGCTGAACCTGTTCTCCCGCGACAACTTTCCCACCGCGCTGGTGTGCGGCAACGACTTCAACGCCGTCGGGGCGATGTCCGCGCTGGAGGAAGCGGGATTGCGGGTGCCGGAGGACGTCTCGGTGGTCGGCTACGACAACACCTCGCTGGCCGCCCTGCGCCACGTCGCGCTGACCACCATCGACCAGCCCCGCACCCGGATGGGCCGTCTCGCGATCGAGGCGCTCACCGAACGACTCCGCGACGGGCGCACCGCCCCGGTCCGCCGCCGGGTGGAACCTTCGCTCGTCATCCGCTCCACCACAGCCGCCCTACATCCCTGATGCCCGTCGCGATTCCACATGAAGGAGAGCCGATGTCCTCCCACCGAGCCGTCACGCTGGGCCTCGCCGGAACCGGCCGCATCGGGACCTCGCACGCCGACACTCTGAGGAAACTCCCCACCGTGGCCACCGTCCTGGTCGCCGACGCCGTCCCCGACCGCGCCCGCGCCACCGCCACCGACCTCGGCGTCGAATTCGCCCCCGATCTCGACGCCCTCTACGCCGCCGACCTCGACGGCCTGATCATCGCCACCGCCACCGACTCCCACCCCGAACTCATCATCCGCGCCGTCGACGCGGGCATCCCCGTCTTCTGCGAGAAGCCCGTGGCCGCCGACATCACCGGCACCCTCGCCGTCATCGACCACCTCCGCGATTCCTCCGTCCCCGTCCAGATCGGCTTCCAACGCCGCTTCGACGCCGGCTACCGCGCCGCCCGCGAAGCCATCCGTTCCGGCAGCCTCGGCTGGCTGCACACCTTGCGCGCCACCACCCTCGACCCGGCCCCACCACCCGCCGAATACATTTCCCGCTCCGGCGGCATCTTCCGCGACTGCGGAGTGCACGATTTCGACATCATCCGCTGGGTGACGGGGCGCGAGATCACCGAGGTGTTCGCCCTCGGAGCGAACCGGGGTGCGTCATTCTTCGCCGAAGCGGGCGACGTGGACACCGCCGCCGTGCTGTTGCGCCTGGACGACGGAACCCTCGCGACCGTGTCGCTGACCCGCTACAACGGGGTGGGATACGACGTCCGGCTCGAGGCGTTGGGCTCCGAGGGGAACGCCATCGTCGGATTGGACGACCGCGCGCCGCTAAATTCCGTCGAACCCGATCGCAGCCCCTCCCCCTATCCTCCCTATGGGGGTTTCATGGAGCGGTTCCGCCCAGCCTATGCCGACGAACTGGCGGCGTTCATCGAAGTCGCAACCGGTCAACTCGAGAATCCCTGCACTCCGGCGGACGCATTGGAGGCGTTCTACGTTGCCGAAGCCTGCGATCTGTCCCGGCGGGAAGGCCGGGCTGTCGAGATAGCCGAAGTGCGGCGCTGAGAGGTCGCCGGGAAGACCCGAGTAGCGGTTGGGCGCCTCAGTGCTGGATCAAGCCGCCGACCGGGACGGGAGAGACATGGCCGGTTGCCGGAACAGTCCGAGCCAGCGCCAGACCGATGTCGACCAGTGATGACCGGCGCAGCCAGGCGACATCGGGAATCGGGGTCCAGATCGGCTCGGCGGTCTCACCATTGGGCTCATGCCGCAGTTGCCCGCCGGTGACACGGACCCGGTAGAAAATGCCGACATTCTGGTGCTCGGCTCCGGCATGCGCGACTGCCGCGGGAATTACCCTCGAGTCCACGCCGAGTAGACGTTCGACCACCCCGTGGCAGCCGGTTTCTTCAGCGAGCTCTCGGGTCACCGCGTCGAACGGGTCCTCCGCGTGCTCGACCCCACCGCCCGGAAGAGTCCAGTTGGTCTCGCCCCTCGGTGGTACGTAACGGACGAGCAGCACCCGTGCGTCCTCGATGCAGACGGCGTATGCCGCCAGCCTGAAACTCATCCCCAAACCTCCCGCAGGAGACTATCCCAACGTCCTCCGCTCGACATCCTGCGACTCACTGTCGACGGCCGCGACAAACACGAACAGGTAAGCGAACATTGGCACAGGAACTCTCCCGAGGGGCCTCCATGAGTACACATACGGCTGTCGGCCGCCCTGTCCAGCGAGCATGGCCGATCGTCGGTCACGGCCTAGCGCTACGAAGCAGGCCATTGGAGTTCTTCGCCGAGCTGCACCGGACGCCGGAGCCGTTGGCGCGCATCCGTTTGGGCAGCAAAGACGCCTACCTGGTGACCGCGCCGGAGCTGATCGTTTCGTTGCTGCGCGGCAAGGAGGCGCACAGCGTCGAGAAGGGGGCGTTCTTCGAGGCCATGCGGGCGCTGCTGGGCGATGGTTTGTCCGTGTCGGCCGAGCCGAAGCACCTGCGGCATCGCCGCCTGATGGCACCGGCCTTTCACCACGAGAAGATCGCCGGCTATGTGCGGATCATGCAGCAGGAAGCCGACGCCATGGTCGACAGCTGGAGCGACGGCGCGCGATTGGAACTCGATGACCGGTTGCGGGTGCTGGCCATGCGGATCGTCGCAAAGGCTTTGTTCGCCAGCGAACTCGGCGAAGCGGTGGTCGCGGAGTCGCTGCGCTCGTTCCCGGTGATCGTCGACGAGCTACCGAAACGCACCATGATGCCGTGGCTGGCTCACATCCCGCTACGCAACCGCACCTTCGATGCCGCGGTGCGCAGGCTCTCCGATGCGATCGACCACATCATCGCCGAATACCGGACGGGTGGAACCGATTACGGCGACTTGGTGTCGATGCTGCTCACCGCGCGATTCGACGACGGCACCTCACTCACCGATCGCGAGCTCCACGACGAGGTGATGACGCTCTATGCCGCAGGGTTCGCCACCACCGCCAACACCATGGCTTTCGCCTTCTACGAGCTGGCGCGGCGCGCGGACGTGCGAGAGCGGGTCGAAGAGGAAGTCGCCGAGGTGTTGCGCGGCGGCCCGGTCACCGCTGACAACATCCAGAGACTCCAGTACACCGAGCGAGTGATGGCAGAGACGCTGCGCCGATACGCTCCCACCTGGCTCGGCACACGCGAGACGATCGAGGAACTCGACCTCGGCGGAGTCCCACTCCCAGCGGGCACCACGCTCTTCTACTCGCCGTACACACTGCACAACAACCCGAAGTACTTCGACGATCCAGCACGGTTCGACCCGGACCGGTGGACGCCGGAATACCGCAAGACCGTGACCCGGTCCGGGTTCTATCAGCCCTTCGGCCTCGGCAACCGAAACTGCATCGGCGAACCGTTCGCGTGGTACGAAGCGGTCACCATTTTGGCTACGGTGGTTGCGCGGGCGCGGCTGGAGTTGGTGCCGGGAGCTGCTGTGCACGAGGTTGCGCGGGCCACGCTGGAGGTGAACCATCTTCCGGTGACGGTGCGGCTGCGTACCACAGCGCTGACCACGCCGTCGGCCTGAACGTCAGCGGAACGAATCAGCCTCACTGATGCCTGCCGCACTCAGTTCAACAGCCGGGCCATCTCATCCATCACCGGTGAGTCGGGGAATGGCTGGTCTTGGCCGATCACGCGCCAACCCCATGCCTCGTATGCGGCGCGGGCCGGGTTGCCGACCCGCACGAGCAGGTAGGCCAACGATTCCGGGCGCTGCGACAGCAAGGTGTCGTGGATTGTTTGCGCGAAGCCTTGCCCTTGGTAGTTGGGGTGCACGGCAAACTCACGGAAGATGTAGACCGGTGTGTCCCGAGCTTCAGGAGCACATTCTGGATAGAACCGAACTGCTTTCTTCCACACCGCTTGTGATCGGCCGTAAGGTGTTCCGAAGGCGTAGCCGATCATCCGGCCATCAATCCGGCCTGCAACCAGTTCGAATCCTGCGATCGGGGCGTACATCTCCTCGAGGCGTTCCCAGAATCGCGCTGGGCTGTACCACGGGTTGTCTTGCTGCTCGCGGTGCGAAGCGAGATACACGGCCTTCAGTTCGTCTGCGAGCTCGAGTGCCCCGGCAGCGTCGTAGCGGGCCAGTTCGAGCGTGCGCGAGGTCATGATTGAAGGGCCTTCCCTTTATGGAAGGGGTCGTCCCGCAGTAGTTGGTGGAGTCCAAGGGCATTCCTGGTGCGTCGCTGCTTCCTAGGCACGGCTGCGAGGACTTGTTCGCCCAAGCCCATGACGAACCGTGTCCGGTGTTCGGTCGGCAATCTTTCCAAGGTGGCCGTCGCGTGAGCGGTCCCCTCAGTTGGGTCACCGGCGGCGACCAAGCAAAGAGCACGCTGAAGCTCGATCTGGACTGGCCCGCGCCGACTGTTGGGTGGATACAGGTCGAGCGCCGCCGACTGCGCCGCTTCTGCCCGGACGGTATCGCCGAGATGGGAGTACACGAAGCTTTCGGCGAACCTGACTCGCTCCTCTGCATATGCCCAGCAGTGCCAGCTGTGATCTTTGGTCATCGCGGACGGCAATGCCGCAAAAGTCTCGCGCAGCGCAACCAACGATGCCTCCGCTTGCTCAGCACGGCCGAGCAGGGCGAACGACTGCGCACGGGCCGCAAGCAGGCTTGGCCGCCCGTAGAGCGGGCCTTCTGCGACCAAGTCGTCGGACTTACTGATCTCGCCGATGATGATTTCCGGGGCCTGACCGTCATAGATGGCCCGGATAGCTCTGCGCCCCCGCACGTACATCATCGCGTGCAGATCACCTGAGCAGTCAGCGGCGTAGTTCGCAGTGCGCCACCACCGCATGGCTTCACGTCGCTGTCCGAGGTCGCCGACTGCCTGTGCCAAATACTGACTCAGCAGCGCGCCGATTCGGTACAGCTCCCGGCGGTACGAGGGGTCCGAAGACCTTGCCAACGCAACCTCGAGACTCATAACGTCGACCAGTAGCGCCTTGTGCAACTCGGTGGCGGTGTGAGTTACGGCTGTTGCTCCGTACTCCCGCACGATTTCGTTCCAGTCCTCGAGATCTACCGAAGCCCCCTCCGACACCGCCAGATTGAGTCCGTGCCGAACCGACTCCAACCCGAGCGCCACGCCGACACCGGCGGCGGGAGCGTTGAACAGGAAGTCTCGGCGGAGCACGTCGTCAACCTCTTTCCCTACCGTCGGCAGGAACTTCGGCGAATCATTCTCGTCTGCCCCCATCCTAACGACACCGGTCGAGCGCTCGACCGGATTGAAACCGAGTTCGGCATCCGTTGCCGCGCCGAGAACAGCCCGCAACCCCGCACGGTAATCGGTGTTGGGCCAACGAAATACACCGCGCTCCAACTTGCCGATGTAGTTGGCGGACAACTGAATTACCCGGCCATTCTGACGATACACCCACCTGTTCACCGCGTCGGCGAGTTCCGCCCGTGACAACGGGTGCCCGGTCAACTCGGACGTGATTCGCTTCCTAGCCCCGCTGAGCTGATGATTCGGTTCAGACAAGCCCCGTCCCCCTCGTTCGGTAACCCGCACCAAATCATCGCATCCACGCCGGGCGTCCAAGTCCGAACTGAATCCACCTCCCGCGTTCCTCCCCTTTTCCTCCCCCGAACGAGCCTTCCGCAACGCCCCGCCGTGACGGAATCTAGGCACAGCACTCAACACCGGACTGACACCGAGACCTCGTCAGGCTGTCCGGCGGGGGTGCCCGTCAACGAGCGACTGGAGAAGGAAGGCAGTGGAATGCGACCGGTTCGCAGATTTGCGGCAAATGGCACAGCGCACGAAGAGCCACTCGTACACGGCGTAGCCGCAGACACCCTGATGTCGAGGTGCCGGTTCTATCGGGAGGTCTGCGGCCTGCCCGCGCGGGTTCAACCGCAACTCCGCCAACTCTTCATCCCCTCAGGCAGCGTCGGCGGAGTCACCGTCCCCGCCGAACTCGGCGCGGCCGTCAAATGCCATATGCAGGGGCGCGGCCTTCCGCCCGGCCCGATCGTCTCGCATCCCCGGTCGAAGCGATGGACGTTCCTCGTCGTGCCGGACGTTCCCAACGACGACGTGGCCCTGTTCGGAGAACTGTTCCGCCTCAACGCCTCCATCGCCCGCCTCGGCGCGCAGATCGCACTCCCATCGCCGCTGGACCGACACGGATTTCGGGTATGGGTGCAGCCACCCCGTGACAGCTACCGGCCCTCAGGGCTGGCCGTCATCGAATCCGTCCGCGCGTGTGCCGGGACCCGTCCGCCCCGACGCGATAGGTAGAGCCGGAACATGCACACCCCCGACCGCGACGACTACCTACTCATCGACTCGAATCAGCAGGGGAGTTCAAGGCGCGACAGCTTGGATACCGATCGACAGGTCGAAGCGGTCGTCCTGCGGCATCCCGACGGACCCATCGATGTCCGCATATTCATCGACGGTGTGGAAACGGCCATCACCGAATTCACGCTCGATGCAGGCGCTGGGTGGTGCTGGGCAGATTGGAAGCACAGCCGAGACCGAAACCTCTCGGCTGCTTCTCCGGCAGCAAGGCAAGCCATGCTAGCCGCGTACGCCGACCCTCCAGGCGGAAGGTACGTCGAGGATCGCAGCGAATCGCAGTGGCTCGATGATGTCTCAACAATAGTGACGACCGAAGAGGATGAACGATGACATGGGATCAACTGACGATTGGCAGTTGGGTCAGCACAAGTGAAGGCTGCCCTGTCAGAACAGTCATAGGCGAGGACAGCGAATCCGTGACATTCGTATTCGGCACCTCCGGCAATGAATTCGAACTCACGATCGACCGCTCAACCCTGGCAGAGATGCTTCAGCTCGGCTCGCAGGCGTTGAGTGCGCTGGTACCAGCCAGTCGTTGAGCGATGAGAAGACTATCGGTGCAGGATCGCGCGGGCAATGGTGTCGATCTCTTGCAGGAGTTCGGTCGGCGGAGCCCCGAGATCGAGAGCACGACAGTGGATTGTGATGCCGGAGCGAACGAGTTTGTGCGTCTTCACCGGCCCGTTGCCCTTCGCATAGATCAAGTGACCTTCCTCGAGGCCGAGCGTCGAGCAGTACGCAAGCATCTGGTAGATATCGGCTTCGGGAAAGCCTTTCGGCCGCTCGGCTTTGTACTTCGCGTCGACCACCGCGACCGGGCAATCACTCGCGTCGTACCAGATCAAGTCCGGCTTCATGAGTATCGTCTTCGCCAAATCCATCCAGATTCGCCCCTGGGTGACCGCACGTCCGCCATGTCGACGCATAGCCATGCTCAACGCACTCGTGACGAAATCCTCGTAGATCTTCCACATGTCGAACATGAACCCGGTGACGGCCAAGCTCCCGCTGCGCTGGTCGAAGGAGCAGTTGTCGAGGATGACTTCAGACAGTCTCAGGACATCGTGATACCTGACATTCAGCCTAGTAGGCCGCCACACGGGTCGAGCGACGTTTCGCTGCGGGAGGGCCACATCATCCATCTGATGTCGAATACGACTGAGCTTGTGCCGAGCGTCCGCACTGACCTGCGGCAGAGTGCTCAAAGCCGTCGCCGCCGCAAGGACAATTCGATTTTCGGCAATATCGGTAGTGAAGTCGTCGTACTCGACCGCGACCGGCAGCGGCAAGCCGTGCCGCCGAGTGATCTGCTCGTTGAAGTCGATGCGACCTCGGACCAGTTGGAGCGATTCCGTCTTAGTGCGGTAGCCCTGGAGCAGGCCGCCCTCCATCGCCCGCGCGGCCAAGCGCACGAAAGATTCAGAAACCGCAGGAAAGAGTCCATCGGCTTTGTCGAGATGAACCACCTCCTCACGCCAAATCTTCGGATTAGAGCAGTAACCTATGAAAAAGAGCAGCCGCCTCAATTCGGTGATCTTCGGTCGGACGTCGATCTGCACATTACCGACTTTGACCGAACCTACTTTGCCGCCGGGTGTGATCCGACATTTGCCCGGCGCGGAAGACTTCACGCTGACGAATTTCGTCTCCGTCAAGGCGTCGAACTCCCCGGGTGCGAGGTCGACGATCTTCCAGGTTCCGTGTTCGATCAGTTCAATCGGCGGTTTGGCCCCCATCCCACTACACGCCGCCGTCGATTCCGGCCTCTGCGCGTTCCGCTATGGACTCGAGCGAGTAGCGCTGCTCGACATCTATATTCGCATCACCGAAGTGGTATTCCTGAAGAAGCGGGATAATGGATGTCCGCCACGTGAGATCCATGCCGTGCCGAGTGATAGCAGCCGGACGCATGAAGTACGAAGGACCGATCTTGAAATCCTCGTCTTCAATGGTCGCATTGAGTATGTCCACAATGTCGGCGATCGTCGTGTTGTGTCCGTTCGCCTCGAGCCAGTTTCGCAGGATGCTTCTGGTCGGCTCATCAGAAGGGTGAAGTGACATGAATGCGAACCGCCTCCGCATCGCCGAGTCGACAAGTGCGATCGACCTGTCCGCAGTATTCATAGTACCGATGATGGCGATATTCTTCGGCAGCGCGAAGCTCTCCTTGCCGTCCGAGTACAGCAGGTCGATACTCTCGTCTCGATATTCCAACAGGTAGTACAGTTCGCCGAAGATTTTTGCAAGGTTGCCACGATTGATCTCATCGATGATGAGCGTGAACACCACGTCAGGATTTTTACGTGCCTCGTCTGCCAACAGTCGTAGCGGCCCTTGCTGAAGGTGGTACGCGAGGCGACCGTCTGTCGACTGAACAGGTCGGAACCCTTCGAAGAAGTCTTCGTAGGAGTAGGCGGGATGGAACTGGACGATCTTGACATTCTCCTGGCCGGAGAGGTGCTCAGCCAATGCCTTGGCCAGGTAGGTCTTGCCTGTTCCCGGTGGTCCGTAGAAGATCAACTGCGGCCGATCGCGAAGGAGGTCGATGCACTCCTGAAGCCAAGCCTTCGGCACGAACAGCTGTGCGGCCAGCTCATCGGTCGCATCCTTGAAAGTCGGCTCTACCTTGGACTGTTCGTCTCGGTTGCGTTGGGGCCGCCAGGTGAGACCGAAGGCCTCAGCGAAGACGTTCATCAACTCGGCGGCGTTCTCGAGAGTGAGTTGCAGCGACTGGCTGCTCTTGGGATGAGACTCTCGCTGGTCGGAGCCGAACGTGGACAGGTGAACGAGAGGTTTGTCGTCGAAGTCCTTGATCACCTTGTACTGGCACGTGACAGAGTTCTCGAGCTTGTGAGGCCGAATCTCTTGTTGGCTCGGTACGATCTCGCGGATACGCGCCATCAGTCGGGGCTCCCGTCCAAGCGACGATACAAAGTGGTCGATGTCGTACGGCACGGGGCGTCACGCCACACCGAACCCGGGTTGTCCGGGCGCGGCGCGGAGTTCAGGAGGCGTTGCTCGATCGAACTGACGGCGCGAGACTGTTCACACCCTGTCCTCCCCGGGGCCATGGCGACCAGAATAGCGTCGTGTACCGACACTTTCGCCGCGGCTAGATCTCGAATACCGGTAGCCGTGCCCACGCGGGCAGCAGGCGTGTGATGACCTCGGCGAACCGGCAATAATGGGGGTTATGGCATGAGTCCGGAGCAGTCCGTGCCGATAGAGGACATCGACTTTCAGCACTGCACCGCTGCACAGGCGCGCGAACTCCGCGACGAAGTCGAACGCATCTTCCGCGACTCCTACGTCGATGCGATCGAATCCGGCGAAGAGTTCGAGTCGCCCGAGGCGTTCCTGCCCCGGTTCGACGCCTACACCGACCCCGCCCGCGCTGGCGGTTTCGAGTTGGTGATCGCTCGTCTCGACGGCGAGCTCTGCGGCCAGGCATGGGGTTGGCCGCTCACCGCCGAGACCGCGTGGTGGGGCGGACTGCGGCTCGATGAAGGCGACCGTGCAGCCTTCACCGTCGAGAATGGTTCCCGCACATTTGCATTCAGCGAGATCATGGTGCGCAAGCAGTTCACGGGGCGAGGTATCGCCAGTGTCCTGCACGACGAACTGCTCAAGGGTCGGCCTGAGCAGCGCGCGACACTGCTGGTCCGCCCAGACAATCACCGGGCCTATGGCAACTATCGCCGGTGGGGGTGGTACCGCGTCGGCACTCTGCGACCGAGCTGGCCAGATGCCCCGCAGTTCGATGTTCTGATGCGCGATCTTCAGCAGGACGGTTCGCGCTAGCCAAGCACGTGTCACCGAGTTGCGAGCGGCGGCGCCGTTGTTATCGAGAAGCTTTACTTCGCTGTAGGTGGAGGTTATGAGCAACGATCGAACGTGGGAGGACTTCGTTCCCGAGATCTGCGATATCGCATTCCGATACGGTGCATCGACGCACCTGTCGGACGGTCAAGTGATCGTGTCGTCTCGCACACCACGGCCGCGTGATCAATCCGCGCGCAGCATCCTCATCACTCGTTTCGACGATGAAGCAGCCCGGATCAGGACCGGGTGGTGCATCGACGGCCTCGCCGACTACACCATCGGCAATCCCGGGCAGCTGTCGCACGCGGCGAGTCTCATCGACGGGATCTGCGCCGGTGGGGCCGAAGAGCACGCCTTCTTGGATATTGAGGGGCGCTGGACCGGAGTCGCCTGGCTGATTCGGAGCCCACAGGGAGATGGGATGCGCGGAGGTGACTTCAGAAACCCGCATCCCAAAGCGACACACCGTCTCGAATCTTGGAGGGACGCAACCGACTGATCTCTGACGAGGCGTGAGCCGTCTGTCCGCATGGGTCGCGGGTGGCGGCGAAGACCGGCCAGAGGAGTTTCGATGCGAATCGTCGCGCGGAGTCTTGCGGCTCTACGTAGGCAGCAATCGCGCGACGACTTCGGTCAGCTGCTTGACGTTCCGGCACTCGTGCATCGTCACGCACTCCGCGTACACGTGGGCTGCGGAATCCCCCGTCGACCAGGACCGCGACGGCTCCGGGTTCAGCCAGTAGGCATGTTTGGCTCGGTCGACAATGGTCTGCACCGCAGCGAGATTCGGGTCCGTGCGGTTCGTCCGCCCGTCACCGAGGATGAGCACGGACGTGCGCGGCCCGAGGGCATCGGCATAGTTGTCGAGAAACCCTTGGAACGCCTCCCCGTAGTTGGAGCTGCCGAAGCGGGCGACCTTGGTGGAGCGGAGGATGCGGGCGGCTGTGCCTGGAGTGGGCGGTTCGCCGGGGGTGAAGAAATCGGTGATCTCGTCGCAGGTGTCGACGAAGCCGAAGCTGCGGACCTTGCTGAACTGGTCTTGCAGGGCCTGGATGAGGTGGAGGGTGAATTCGGCGAAGCCGGTGACCGAGCCGGAGATGTCGGCGAGGACGACGAGGTCGGGGCGGCCGTGTTTGCGGGCGCGCAGGACCGGGTCGATGGGGACGCCGCCGGTGGACATCGAGCGGCGCAGGGTGCGGCGTAGATCGATTTGACCGCGGACGGCTTTGCGGCGGCGGACGGCGAGGCGGGTGGCGAGTTTGCGGGCCAAAGGGTGGACCAAGCGGCGCATTTCGGCGAGGTCCTGTTCGCGGGCGCCCAGGAAATCGATCTGGTCGGTGCTGGATTCGACACCGCGGCGCGCGATGTATTCGGTGCCGCGCAGTTGCGCCGAGCGCAGCCGGGCTTCGGTTTGGACGGCGGTGCGGAATGCGGCGAGGCGGCGGTTCGCTTCGATGGTGTGGACGGTGGTGTCGAGCCGGGAGGTGCCGTTCATGCCCGCGACGATGCGATCGATGAGTTCTTCCGGGCGTAGGGCTTTCATCGTCAGGTAGGAGGACCAGCCGGCGCCGGACGCGGTGGTGACCGGGGCGGAGGTCTGGCCGGTTCCCACGCTGCCGTAGCCGCCGAGTTCGGTCAGCGCCTGGCGGGCCAGTTCGGCGACCGCCTCCGAATCGTCCTGCGCCAGTGCGGTGATGAGGCGATCTCGCAACGCTTCGATGGATTCGGGTGTCGACGGGTCGGCGGGCTGTGGCTGCTGCGCGGTCAGGAAGTAGAGGTCGAAGAGTTGATCGAACACGGCGCGTTGACCATTGCGGCGCAGCAGGCAGGCGGCCATGCCGGAGCGCAGGCGGTTGCGGTCGGCGAGCCCGAGGGCGATCATCGCCTCGGCGGCGTCGATGGTTTCGCTCGGCCCCGCGTTGATGCCGTGATCGCGCAGCAGCCCGACGAACTCCACCAGCCGATCGGTCACCGAGTCGGGGTAGGACTGCGTCCGGCTTCCACGTCCTTCCGCCGTACTCATGCTCTGCCGCGACCTGGCATGGGTGCGACCGCAGGACGCAGGCCGGGCTTCCATGCGGTGAAGGCAATCCCTGGTGCACGAAGTGTCGCGCCGACCGGCGCGGCACTGACCGCATGATCGAGCACAACCTTCATCGCGCCACGCTCCCCTGCTCACCGTCCGAGTCGAGCAGTCCGAGCCGCTCGATCGCCAAGCGATGGTCGGACTGGTACTTCAAGAGCACGCCGAGCGTCGAGCGAACGACGCTTCCACTCAGGTTGCGCGTACCGAGGGCGACCAGCGTCTTCGCCCAATCAACGGTCTCGGAGATCGACGGAGCCTTACGCAACGAAAGCTGCCGCAGTGCGCCGACCACCCGGACCACCGGCTCCCCCAGCGCCTCGTCCAGCTCCGGAACCTTCATCCGGACGATCGCCCGCTCCAGTTCCGCCGTCGGGTAATCGATGTGCAGGTAGAGGCAGCGGCGCTTGAGCGCTTCGGACAGCTCGCGGTGGGCGTTGGAGGTCACGATGACGAACGGCTTGCGCACCGCGGTGACGGTGCCGAGTTCCGGGATGCTCACCTGGTAGTCGCCGAGCACCTCGAGCAGCAGCCCTTCCAGCTCGACATCGGCCTTGTCGAGTTCGTCGATGAGCAGCACCGTGGAACGCGGATTGCGGATGGCGGCCAGCAACGGGCGCGCCAATAAAAACTCTTCGGTGAAGACGTGGTCGCGCGTGCTGTCCCAGCCTTCGTTGTCCGTCGCGGTGATGCGGAGCAGCTGCTTGGCGTGGTTCCACTCGTAGAGCGCGCGTGCCTCGTCGATGCCCTCGTAGCACTGCAGGCGCACCAGGTCGGAGGTGGTCGCGATGGCGACGGCCTTGGCCAGCTCGGTCTTGCCGACGCCCGCCGGACCCTCGATCAGCAGGGGCTTGCCGAGGTGGCCCGCGAGGAACACGGCGGTGGCGATGTCGAGGGACGGGAGGTACCCGGCTTCGGTGAGGCGCCCGGTCACCTCGTCCACCGACGCGAAGAACTTACTCATCGGTAACTAGTCTAGCCGGGCAGGTTCGGCCTCAGCTCGGCCCCGGTGCCCGGAAATGGCTCGGTTCGGCGTCGGACGGCACGGCGCTCGCCATGGTGAACGGTTCGACCAGCGCGCGCAGTTCCACCAGGTGCCTGGCGTGCGCGTCGAGCGCGCGATCCTCCTCGGCGACCGGCTCCCACTGCCGCACGGGTCGCGCTTTTCCGTCGTCGTCCACCGCGACCACCACGGCGAGACCGTGCGCCGCCAGCGCCGGTTCGTCGGAGTGCGCGTCGGTGGAGGTCACGTGCACGCTCACGTGCATGCTGCGCGGGCCGGTGTGGATCAAGCGCGCGGTGACCTCGACGACATGACCGATCACGATCGGCCGGTAGAAGCGGATCCCACCGAAGTAGGAGGTGAGGACGCGCTGCCCGGCCCAGTCGGCACCGCACACGTACGCCGCTTCGTCGATCCACCGCATCGTCCGGCCACCGTGAACTTTGCCGCCCCAGTTGATGTCCGAAGGCGCTGCGAGAAAGCGCAGCGTGGCGCTGGGCGCGGTGCCCGCGGAGGTGTATCGCTGCGCGGCCATCGCCTCCTCGATGTGCTTGCGCACGGAGATCCGGGCACGCGCCTGCCGGTGCCGCTGCAATTCCAGCAGCGAGGTCGGATTCCATTGCGGGACTTCGACGGTGCGCCGGTCGTCGTCCACCGCGACGAAGACCGTCAGGCATTGCGCCGACTGCACCGGCTTCACCCGGGTGGGATCGGTCGAATAGACCGTGACCAGAATGTGCATGCTGGTGCGCCCGGTATGGACAAGATTCGCGTGTAATTCGACCAGTTCACCGACCGCGATCGGGCGGTCGAGATGAATGTTCCCGACGTAGGCGGTGACGCAGTAACGACCGCTCCACTGGGCCGCCGCCGCGTAAGCGACTTTGTCGATCCATTCGAGTAGTTTGCCGCCGTCGACCGATCCCAGGATGCCCGCGTCGGCGGGCTGGACGAGAAATCGGTGAATCGCCTCGGGCCGCCGACCGGCCGCGGCCGGATTCGAGACTGTCGCGCGAGGGTCGATGTCTGTCGATTCGGTCAAGGTTCACAATCCGTTCGGGCAGAGAATCTTCGGCTACCTGACCCCGTTGTCCCGGAGAACCTTAGGCCCCGGCGTCGATACGAGCGAGTAACGAGACAGCGACCGGAGAGCCGGTTCCGCGATCGGTGAGCAACCCGTATAGGGGGTAGCCCCTAATACCCCGGTTTGATTTTGCCCGCAGGGGAGACAACACCCGTGACCTTTGGCGGCGAGTGCGCAAGAGTGAAGGGGTGCAGTCGCTGCCCCGTCGGTAAGCGCGACCGCGAAGCAGCGACCGTAGATCCAGATCTGTCTGCGGGGGTAGGCCGCGGACAGGCCCGCAAATGGGGGATGGCGGACGGAATGCCCGCCGCAGAGTGAAAGGATTTACGTTGTTCTCCACAATCAGCGCACGCCGCACCTTGGCCCGCGTGGCCGTCGCCGGTGCGATCGCCGCAATCCCGTTGACCGCGTTGGCGATGCCCGCCTCGGCTACCCCGAGCACACCCGGGGTCACTCAGGCCCGGTACGACCCGTATTACGACCGGTGCGCCTTCGGTCCGTTCCAGAACTGGAGTTGCAACAACAACCCGCTGTTCGGTTGGGGCTACAACCAGTTCGGCGGCCCCTACGGACAGGGCTACGGGCAAGGCCAGGCACCTGGCATGTTCGGCAGCAGTTAAGTCTCCGAAGACGCGGGTGGCCCGCTCCGAGATCCGGAGCGGGCCACCCGCGTGAATCAGCCGAGAGATCAGGCGGTCTCGGTGATCGGACGATCCACCCAGCTCATCAGGCCGCGCAGCTTGGCGCCGGTGACCTCGATCGGGTGCTCGGCGTTCTGCTTGCGCAGCGCCTCGAGCTCCTTGTTGCCACCCTCGACGTTGGCGACCAGACGCTTGACGAAGCTGCCGTCCTGGATGTCCTTGAGGATGTCCTGCATCCGCTTCTTGGTGTCGGCGTCGATCACCCGCGGGCCCGACAGGTAGCCGCCGAACTCGGCGGTGTCGGACACCGAGTAGTTCATCCGCGCGATGCCGCCCTCGTACATCAGGTCGACGATCAGCTTCAGCTCGTGCAGCACCTCGAAGTAGGCCATCTCCGGTGCGTAACCGGCCTCGACCATGACCTCGAAACCGGTCTTGACCAGTTCCTCGGTGCCACCGCACAGCACGGCCTGCTCACCGAACAGGTCGGTCTCGGTCTCTTCCTTGAAGGTGGTCTTGATGACGCCCGCGCGGGTGCCGCCGATGCCCTTGGCGTAGGACAGCGCCAGCGCCTGGCCCTCGCCCTTCGGGTCCTGGTCGATCGCGATCAGCGCCGGAACGCCCTTGCCGTCGACGAACTGACGACGCACCAGGTGACCCGGGCCCTTCGGGGCCACCATGCCGATGGTGACGTTGGCGGGCGGCTTGATCAGGCCGAAGTGGATGTTGAGGCCGTGGCCGAAGAACAGCGCGTCGCCGTCCTTCAGGTTCGGCTCGATGTCATTGGTGAAGATCGACGCCTGCGCGGTGTCGGGCGCGAGCACCATGATGAGGTCCGCCCACGCCGAGACCTCGGCCGGCGTGCCGACGGTCAGGCCCGCCTCCTCGGCCTTCGGACGCGACTTCGAACCCTCGGCGAGGCCAACCCGGACCTCGACGCCCGAGTCGCGCAGGCTCAGCGAGTGCGCGTGACCCTGGCTGCCGTAGCCGATGACAGCGACCTTGCGGCCCTGGATGATCGACAGGTCGGCATCGTCGTCGTAGAACATCTCGACTGCCACTGTGGTTCCTTCCGGGATCATCCCCGCGCGAGGCGGGGCACACCGTGCTTGCGCCGGTGCGGATTTACGTTGTTCTGGATCGGATCACCTCCGCGGTAGCGGGAGGGGATCATTCCCGCGTACGCGGGGAGGCGGCACGCCAACCGTCGATCGCAGAAAGACTAGCGTGTGGCCGCCGTCGGACGGTCGGCCCCATCGGTGTGCCGCTCGCTACCTCACCGAGTGGCGGTGATGGACTTCGGTCCACGGCCCACCGCGACGACACCGGACTGCACGATCTCCCGGATGCCATACGGTTCGAGCATCCGCAGCAGCGCGTCGAGCTTGGACCGGGTTCCGGTCGCCTCGACGGTGAGCGCGTCCGGCGACACGTCGATGACCTTCGCGCGGAACAGTCCGACCGCCTCGATCACCTGGGTCCGCACACTGGCGTCGGCGCGCACCTTCACCAGAATCAGTTCGCGGGCCACCGAGCTGTCGGAGTCCTGCTCCACGATCTTGATGACGTTCACCAGCTTGTTGAGCTGCTTGGTGACCTGCTCCAGCGGCAGGTCCTCGACGGTGACGACGATGGTCATGCGCGAGATCTCGGGGAGCTCGGTGCCGCCGACCGCCAGCGATTCGATATTGAAGCCGCGGCGGGAGAACAGCGCCGCGACCCGTGCCAGCACGCCCGGTTTGTCCTCGACGAGAACGCTGAGGGTATGCGTGGTACTCATCCGTTGTTCACCCTGTTCTGTTCGTGCGACATCGCCGCGTGGATGACCGCGGGCTCGGCGGCCTGCTCGTCCTCGTCGAACAGCGGGCGGATGCCGCGAGCGGCCATGATCTCGTCGTTGCTGGTGCCCGCGGCGACCATCGGCCACACCTGGGCGTCCTTGCCGACGATGAAGTCGATCACCACGGGACGGTCGTTGATGGACTGTGCCTCGCGGATGGCGGCCTCCACGTCCTCCTCGCGCTCCACCCGGATGCCGTGGCAGCCGAGGGCTTCGGCGAGCTTGACGAAGTCGGGGATGCGCAGGGAGTGCGTGCCGAGGTCGGTGTTGGAGTAGCGCTCCTGGTAGAACAGCGTCTGCCACTGGCGCACCATGCCGAGGTTGCCGTTGTTGATCAGCGCGACCTTGATCGGGACGCCCTCGACGGCGCAGGTGGCCAGCTCCTGGTTGGTCATCTGGAAGCAGCCGTCACCGTCGACCGCCCACACCTCTTTGTCCGGCGCGCCCATCTTGGCGCCCATGGCCGCCGGGACGGCGTAGCCCATGGTGCCGAGGCCACCGGAGTTCAGCCAGGTGCGCGGCTTCTCGTACTTGATGAACTGCGCGGCCCACATCTGGTGCTGACCGACGCCCGCGCAGTAGATCGCGTCGGGTCCGGCCAGCCTGCCGAGCGCCTCGATGACGAACTCCGGCGACAGCGAGCCGTCCGCGGGCGGGGTCCAGCCCAGCGGGTAGGCGTCGCGCACGCCGTCGAGGTAGGTCCACCAGTCGGTCAACGGCAGCGGCAGCGAATTGCCCGCGGCAGGATCGGCCTTCAGCGTCTCGATGAGCTCGACGATCACCTCGCGGCAATCGCCCACGATCGGGACGTCGGCGTGCCGGTTCTTGCCGATCTCGGCCGGGTCGATGTCGGCGTGGATGACCTTGGCGCCGGGGGCGAAGGAGTCCAGCTGACCGGTGACGCGGTCGTCGAAACGCGCGCCGAGGGTGATCAGCAGGTCCGACCGCTGCAGCGCGGCGACCGCGCCGACGGTGCCGTGCATGCCGGGCATGCCCATGTTGAGGCGATGGCTGTCGGGGAACGCGCCGCGCGCCATCAGCGTGGTGACCACGGGGATGCCGGTCAGCTCGGCCAGTTGCAGCAGCTCGGCCGAGGCGTCGGCCTTGATCACGCCGCCGCCGACGTAGAGCACGGGAGCCTTGGCTTCCGTGATCATCCGCGCGGCCTCGCGCACCTGCTTGCCGTGCGGCTTGGTGACCGGGCGGTAGCCGGGCAGCCGCATCTCCGGCGGCCAGCTGAAGGTGGTCTGCGCCTGCAGCACGTCCTTGGGGATGTCGACGAGCACGGCGCCGGGGCGGCCGGACGCGGCGAGGTAGAACGCCTCCGCGATGATGCGCGGGATGTCGATCCCGTCGGTGATCAGGAAGTTGTGCTTGGTGATCGGCATGGTGATGCCGGAGATGTCGGCTTCCTGGAACGCGTCGGTGCCGATCAGGCTGCGGCCGACCTGGCCGGTGATGGCCACGATCGGAACCGAGTCCATCTGCGCGTCGGCGATCGGGGTGACCAGGTTGGTCGCGCCGGGGCCGGATGTGGCCATACACACACCGACCTTGCCGGTCGCCTGGGCGTAACCGGTGGCCGCGTGACCCGCACCCTGCTCGTGCCGGACCAGGACGTGGCGCACCTTGGTGGAATCGAACAGCGGGTCGTACACCGGAAGGATCGCACCACCCGGAATGCCGAATACGGTGTCGACGCCGAGCTCCTCGAGCGACCGGACGACCGACTGCGCGCCGGTGACCCGCTCGGGCGGGACCGGGCGGCGGTTGGCCGCGGACGTCGCGTTGGCAGCGGGCGTGGCCTGCTGGTTCGCCGAAGGAGCTGGCCTACGGGCCGAAGGCCCGGGCCGTGCGGTAGGTGCGCTCACCGTCTTCGTTCCTTACTGGTTGTGGTTCTGACCCCGGAATTTGTGCCAGCGGTGTCTTGCGCTTCGCCATGTTGGACATTAGTCCGAACATAAAAAAGCCCCCGACAGCACAGGGCTGATCGAGGGTGGCGCGTCGCAACGCGAGCTGACGTATTCGACTCAGTGTGTCAGGCTCAACGCTGGACGCGCCGGCCGATTACGAGCAACTCGTTTCGATTCACGCGCACGACGTTAAGCGGGTGTGAACCGAAGAGTCAAACAGATGACCCCTTGTGTCCCATTATGTGGGACAGTGCGGATGCTTGTGCCCTTCACCAGGATGCGAGGATGGTGGTGTGTCATCACCGCATCAGTCCGTGCCACCTTCTGAATCGTCCCATACGCCCGCGGCGACAACGGATACGGGTAGCGCCTCCGACGCCCGTGTGATCCGCATCCCACGGCTGGCCTTCCTGGGCGTCTTCATCCTGCTGATGTGCGTGTTCTTCCCGTTCGTCGGCTGGCCCGCCGGGCTGTGGTGGCTGCTGCTCATCCCGGCCGTGGTGCTGGTGTGGGTGTTGCGCACGCAGACCACCGTCTCGGCGGCCGGACTGGATCTGCGGACGCTGTTCGGTTCGCGCCACCTCGACTGGGCGCAAGTGAAGGGCGTGCGGATCCCCAAACGCGGCTACGTGCGCGCCGACCTCACCGACGGCACCGAGGCGAAGCTGCCCGCGGTGAGCTACGACCGGCTGCGCGACCTGGCGGCCGCGTCCGGCGGACGGATCCCGGACCCGTTCGCGCGGCCGGACGCGTCCCCGGCGGACGAATCCGAACCGGCGGTCTCGACCGAGCCCGAGACGGGCTCGAGCGGCGACGGCAGCTCGCGAACCAACGGGATCGCGAAGTCGGCCGAGGACGCCACCGGCGAAGACACGCCGTAGCGGACGGTCACCCCATATGCGGCTCCACGTTCTCGGCGTGGCCCATCGTGGGACCTGACCGGCGATAACGAACCCGCCACCGCGCCTGGGCCGCGTGGACGCCCCGCTGGACTCAGCGATCGCACCGAGGCGGAACATTCCCTCCGCGTAAGCTGTTGCGGTCGGGTGATGGGATGATTTGCCGGAGCAGTGACCCTTCTCCGCATCCCCACCCTCGACGGTCCGGCACCTCCGGCGACACCGTCGGCCCGGCGACACCACGCACGGGCGACAATCCGAACCCGGCTGACACCGATCGACGCCTCGCACGACCCGCCACGACCGGCGGGGGGCGCGCCCATCCGCGGGAGTAACGTGATGGTCCGCCGAGCAGGCTCTGCGCCGTCGCACGTCAGCCCCCGCGACCCGAGGACCATCGAAATGCCACCGCTTCGTTCACGAACCACGACCATCGGCCGCAATGCCGCAGGCGCACGCGCACTCTGGCGCGCCACCGGCATGACCGACACCGACTTCGGCAAGCCGATCGTCGCCATCGCGAACTCCTACACCCAGTTCGTGCCCGGGCACGTGCACCTGAAGAACGTCGGCGACATCGTGGCCGACGCGGTGCGCGCCGCCGGTGGCGTGCCGCGCGAATTCCACACCATCGCCGTCGACGACGGCATCGCCATGGGCCACGGCGGCATGCTCTACTCGCTGCCTTCGCGCGAGATCATCGCCGACTCCGTCGAGTACATGGTGAACGCGCACACCGCGGACGCGCTGGTGTGCATCTCCAACTGCGACAAGATCACCCCGGGCATGCTCAATGCGGCCATGCGGCTGAACATTCCGGCGGTGTTCGTCTCCGGCGGACCGATGGAGGCGGGCAAGGCCGTCGTCGTCGGCGGCGTCGCGCAGGCGCCCACCGATCTGATCACCGCGATCTCCGCGAGCGCGAATCAGGCGGTGTCGGAGGAAGGCCTGTCCGAGGTCGAACGGTCCGCGTGCCCGACCTGCGGCTCCTGTTCGGGCATGTTCACCGCCAACTCGATGAACTGCCTCACCGAGGCGCTGGGTCTCGCGCTGCCCGGCAACGGCTCCACCCTCGCCACGCACGCCGCGCGCCGGGCGCTGTTCGAGCGGGCGGGCACGGTGGTGGTGGACATCGCCAATCGCTGGTACCGCGAGGACGACGCGTCGGTGCTGCCGCGCAACGTCGCCGACGCCAAGGCCTTCCGCAACGCGATGGCCCTGGACGTCGCGATGGGCGGTTCGACCAACACCGTGCTGCACACGCTGGCCGCCGCGCAGGAAGGTGAGATCGACTTCGATCTGCACACCATCGCGGAGACCAGCCGCCGGGTGCCCACCCTGGCGAAGGTGTCGCCCAACTCCGACTACCACATGGAGGACGTGCACCGCGCCGGCGGCATCCCCGCCATCCTCGGCGAGCTGCGCCGCGCCGGGCTGCTGGAGACCGACGTCACCACCGTGCACACCGCGAGCTTCGACGAGTGGCTGGACACCTGGGACATCCGCTCCGGCAAGGCATCCCAGGAAGCCATCGAGCTCTTCCACGCCGCGCCGGGCGGGGTGCGCACCACCGAGCCGTTCTCCACCGACAACCGGTGGTCGTCGCTGGACACCGACGCCGCGGGCGGCTGCATCCGCGACCTCGAGCACGCCTACACGAAGGAAGGCGGCCTGGTCGTGCTGCGCGGCAACATCGCGCCCGACGGCGCGGTGCTCAAGACCGCGGGCATCGACGAGGAGCTGTTCTCCTTCCAGGGCCCCGCAGTGGTGGTGGAGTCGCAGGAGGAGGCCGTGTCGGTCATCCTCGGCAAGAAGATCAAGCCCGGCGACGTGATCGTGGTCCGCTACGAAGGCCCCGCGGGCGGCCCCGGCATGCAGGAGATGCTGCACCCGACCGCCTTCCTGAAGGGCTCGGGCCTCGGCAAAGAGTGCGCGCTGATCACCGACGGCCGATTCTCCGGCGGCACCTCGGGGCTGTCGATCGGGCACATCTCCCCCGAGGCGGCCAGCGGCGGCGTCATCGGCCTGGTGGAGAACGGCGACCAGATCCGCATCGATGTGGCCACCCGTACGCTGGAGGTCCTCGTCGACGACGCCGTCCTCGCCGAGCGTCGCTCGAAGATGGAAGCCTCCGAGCGGCCCTGGCAGCCGGTCAACCGTGATCGTCCGGTGACGACGGCCCTGCGCGCCTACGCCGCCATGGCCACCTCGGCGGACAAGGGCGCGGTCCGCTACGTGCTCCCCCGCCACTCCGGGTCTTCAGGCCGTACCAGTTAGGTGCCGGAGGATCTGGTCTCAGGTCCTGCGTCGGGTGCGTTGCTGGTTTCGGGCGCACCCGGCGAGTTACCCATGTACCTGCGAAATCAGGCGTCACTGAGGGTATTCGAACGCGAAGGCCCCTCTATCTCCTCTTGCTCGGGTTCACGCGAAATCAGGCGAAGGGGCCGATGCCGGTGAGCGGGTTGCCGCCGTGCAGGTACCAGTAGGTCCCGACCGCGGCCGCCACGGCGAGCAGAAGGACGACGAAGGACCCGGAGGCGGGGCGGATGGCCCAGCCGCGGTTGCGGTCGAAGGACAACCGACCGGGACCGGTCAGGATGATGACGGCGGCGACGCCGGCGAGGACGCTCTCGAATTCCACCGCGCCCGGCCCGGCCTTGTATTGGAACCCGGGGGTCATGCCCTGCTTCCAGGCCCAAGCGTCCAGGATCACCGCGAGCACCGCGCCCGCGGCCAGCGGGGTGGCCAGCCCGAGGATCAGCAGCGTGCCGCCGCCCACCTCGCCCGCGGTCAGCAGGAGGGCGGACACGGTCGGGTGGTCCCAACCGCCGCGCTCCATCATGTCGCGGGTGCCATCCAGGCCCGGCCCGTGGAACCAGCCGGTGAGCTTCTGCAAGCCGTGGTAGAGGAAGGTGCCGCCGACGACCAAGCGCAACAGCAACAAGCCCAGATCGAGCGTGCCGCGGCGGGTCTCGCCGTTGCGGCGGCGCAGACGGCCGGTGTCGTTCGGCGGGCCGGGGGCGGGCGGGATGCTGGCGTACTCGTATGTGGGCGCCTTGCCTCCGGCGCCCTTGCTCTCGGCGGTGCTCGGAACCTCCGGGTCGAGCCCGAGTTCGTCCTCGGTGCGCGGCACGTCCTTGGACAGATGGGGCCGCTGGGCCGGATCCACTCGCGCGAATTGCTCGGTCGGCGAGTCGTACGGGCTGGTCACTCCTCGACCGGTGGACGACACCGCCGACTGCTCGGCCGTGGAGGGAGCGGAGTTCCCGGCCTTGGATTCGGCCGTTTCTTTCGGCTTGTCGGTCACGATCAATACCCTATGCCGCGGCGCGGCACGGCGGGCAAGTACTGGACGGCGTGTCAGTGTGCGCGCAACACCCACCCGGAGGGGGCGCGGGCGACGGAATTTCCGTAACGTCTGGGCTATGAGTTTGGTTGTCGTGGGCCGCGTCGCGGCGAGCTTGGCGCTCGGCTCCGTCCTGCTGGTCGGCTGCGCCCGGTTCGACGATTCGGCGTCCAGTCCGTTCACCCCGGAACCGACCCTGCGCGGAGCGAACATCGACCCGAAGAAACCGAGCCAGCCACCCACATCGACCACCCGGCCGAGCGGCCCGTGCATCGATCCCGACCCGGCGGTGGTGGCGACCTGCCTGGACACCACCGGCGGCCTGGTCACGCTCGCCGACGGCGCGCTGGTCGCCGAGCGCCGCACCGGGCGCATCCTGAAGGTGGTCCCGGAGCAGCCGCCGGTCGAGATCGCCCGGGTGGACGTGGACGGCTCCGGCGACGGCGGCCTCAGCGACATCGCGCTGTCGCCGACCTACCGAGAAGACGGCCTGATGTACGCGTACATCACCACCTCCAGCGACAACCGGGTGGTCCGCATCGCCGAAGGCGGTTCCCCCAAAGACGTGCTCACCGGAATCCCGAAGGGCGCCACCGGCAACCACGGCGCGATCGACTTCGTCTCGTCCGACCAGATGCTGGTGCTGACCGGCGATGCCGGCAATCCCGGCGCGGCGGCCTCGGCGGGCTCGCTCGCGGGCAAACTGCTGCGCGTGAACTCCCCCGTGCCCGGCCGCACGCCACCACCGGAAATCGCCGTCTCGGGCATCGGCACCGCCGGAGACGTGTGCCGGGACAGCAAGGACAGCATCTGGATCACCGACCGCACCGCCGCCGAGGACCGGCTGCAGCGGCTCGGCGGCGACGGCGTGGTCACCACCATGTGGACCTGGCCGGACCGCCCCGGCGTCGCGGGCTGCGCCGCCGCGACCGACGGTGTCGCGATCTCGCTCACCCGCGCGAAGGCCCTCGCCATCGCCGGCGCCGACCCGAACACCCACGCGGTCACCGCGGCGCCGACCCTGGTGGCCCAGGACAAGTACGGACAGCTCGGCGGCGCGGCGGTCGGCGCCGACGGCACCATCTGGGTGACCACGGTGAACAAGACCGACGGCCAACCGGGTCCGTTCGACGACCGCGTCGTCCGCATCCCGCCCCCGCAGGCCGGAGGCGGCGGACCGGACTGAGTTTTCGGCCGCGCGGGCGCGGCGTGTTCGCGGCCCCATGATGGTTCGCGTCCGAGCGACCGCCGCTGGCGACTTCGTCGCGGACGCGGCGGCCGCTCGGACGCGAACCGGGCCACGAACGGGACAATGCTCGGTCTCGCTTCGCTCGAAACCGGGAGTCGGGCCGGTGTGGTCGAGTGAAGTCGTAACCGCGACCTCGGCTGTGCCGTGGCTGACGGCGCGGCGGCGAACGGTGACCGGTTCCGACCCGAGCGAATGCGTGCGGGGCGATGCTCGGCCTCTTCGCTCGGAGCCGGTGGTTCGGATGGTGCTGGTCGCGTCGAACGCCGAGGGCAGCGCCGCATCGGAGAGCCGCGCGGCGTCGCGGTCGAACGCGGCGACGAACAGCGCCTCGCGTGCGTCCTGTAGGCCCACGATTGATCGGGAGACCTGGGCGGCGGATGAGGTATTTCAGGGTTTGTCCCGGTCCTGCGGGGTGATGCCGAGAATGGCGAGAAAGGCTGTGGCCGCGGGTGGGCGGCTTCGGCTCCAGATGACGTATTCGACGCGGGCCGGTGCGTCGGCGACCTCGATGGTGACTACGCCCTCGAGTTGCGGGGCGTAGGCGGAGGGGAGCATCGCGACGGCTAGGCCGGGCCTGACGAGGCGGGCGATGTAGTCCGCGCTGGTCACTTCGAAGGCGACGTCTCGGGCGAGACCGGCGGCTTCGAAGGCTTGGTCGGATTGCAGGCGTCCGGCCGTTCCGGCCGGAAGGTCCACGAAGACTTCGGAGCACAGCCTGCGCAGGTCGACGGTCGGCTCACCGGCGAGGGGGTGGTCCGGCGCGACCACGGCGACGAGGCGGTCACGGGCGAGTTCGTGGGCGGCGACGCCTCGGGGACGCGCCGTGGTGGGCAGTCCGAGGAAAGCCACGTCGATGGCTCCTTGCTCGACCTTCTCGATGAGTTCCTCGCTCGCGCCCACCCGCAGGCTGATGCGCACGTGCGGGTATCGCCCGCGGAAGTCACGCAGCGCCTCCGGGATGTCGACCGCGGCGACGGTGGGGATCAGGCCGACGGCGAGCCGTCCGCGTACCTGCCCGACCGCCGCGGCGACTTCGGCGGCCGCGCGCTCGGCGGCGTCCAGACACTGGCGGGCGGCCGGGAGGAACGCCGCACCGGCGGGCGTCAGGCGCACCCGGCGGCTGGTGCGCTCGAACAGTCGCGCGCCCAGTTCCCGTTCCAGGCGCGCGATCTGGTGGCTGAGGGCGGACTGGACCACCAGGCATCGTTCGGCGGCCCGGGTGAAGCTGTTCGTCTCGGCGACGGCGACAACATAGCGCATCTGCTGTAGCTCCATAGATCAATCGTGTATCGAGATCAATGAAGTGACAAACATGTGTTGGACTCATTTATCATCGCCGAGCGAGACTGCGTGTGTGAAAAGTCCAGCTGCACAGGTCGTTTCCGGTGGAGCAGGCAGGATCGCTCCCCGGGGCGATCTGTCTCGCACCTTCCTGACGGCGCTCGCTCCCGCGTCATGGGGCACGACTTATGTCGTCACCACCGAACTTCTTCCCCCGGGGCACCCACTGTTCGCCGGACTGCTGCGCGCGTTGCCCGCGGGCTTGATCGCGCTGGCCATCACGCGGACGCTGCCGCGTGGCGCCTGGTGGGGGAAGGCCGCGGTGCTGGGCGTGCTCAACATCGGACTGCTCTTCCCGCTGCTGTTCCTCGCCGCCGAACGCCTACCCGGCGGGGTGGCCGCGACCTTGGCGGCGGCCCAGCCCCTCGTCGTCGCCGTCTTGGCCGTACTGGTCCTGCACGAGAACCCCTCCGCTTGGCGCCTCGCCTGGGGCGCGATCGGCGTCGTCGGGGTCGGCTTGGTGGTGATCGGGCCGAACGCGGTGCTCGACCTCGCCGGGGTCGCGGCGGGTCTCGGCGCGGCGGCCTCGATGGCGCTCGGCCTGACCCTCACGAAACGGTGGGGACGGCCCGCCGAAACCGGGCCCACCGCTTTCGCCGGGTGGCAGCTCACCGCGGGCGGTCTGTTCCTGCTGCCCGTCACGTTCTTCTTCGAGGGCGCGCCTCCCGCGATCGACCCGCCCGCTGTCCTCGGCTACCTCTGGCTGGGTCTGGTCGGCGGTCTTATGGCCTATGTCCTGTGGTTCCGCGGCATCGGCACCTTGCCGGTCACCTCGGTCGCGGTTCTCGTCCTGCTCTCGCCGCTGGTCGCCGCGATTCTCGGCGCCGTTCTACTCGGCCAGACCCTCGGCCCGGTCCAAATCCTCGGGTTCGGGCTCGCACTCGCCGCGATCGTCGCGGGGCAGCTTCCCGCTCCGAGCCACTCGACCGCTGCCTCGACACCCCCACTCGAAAGGACACCTCGATGAAGATCGCCGTCGTCGGAGCCACCGGCATGGTCGGCTCACGCGTCGTCAACGAAGCCGCGAGCCGAGGCCATGAACTCGTCGCCGTATTCCGGAAACTACCGCCGGCCACCTTGCCCGCCGGGGTGACCGCCGTCGAGGGCGACGCGAACGACCCCGACCGGATGAGCAGACTGTTCGACGGTGCCGACGCGATCGTGGCCGCGACCCGTCCGGCCCTCGGACAGGAACACACCGTCACGGCGACTACGACGGCCCTGCTGGACGCGGCAATGACCACTCGGACGCGCATCCTCGTCGTCGGCGGCGCCGCCCCCCTGCGGAACCCGGGACGCCCGGACCGGCTGGTTCTCGACAGCCCGGAGTACGTACCGGAAGCGGTCCGCCCCATTGCCGCAGCCAGCGTCGCGCAGTGGGAGACCTGCCGAGCGCACTCGGCCGACTGGGTCTATCTCAGCCCGCCCGCCGTCCTCGAACCCGGACGGCGCACCGGCACCTATCGGCGCGGCACCACCACACTCGTCGCCGGAGCCGACGGCACGTCCCGGATCTCCGCCGAAGACCTCGCCGTGGCCGTCGTGGACGAGATCGAGAATCCCAGCGCGAACAGGCATTTCACCGTCGGTTACTGAGCGGACCGCAAGCCGCCCGGCTCGGACCGTGCAGGTCATCCGTCGCACCGGGATCGGAGGCGCTCGCAAGAACCCGGCGACCACGACGACGGAGGGAACGATCAGATGAAGCGAATCTTCGGTATCTCCGTCGCGCTCGCCTGCCTCGGCGCGACGGCGCTGGTACCCGCGGATCGGACGGCGGCGCACCGTCCGGTTCTCCCGGCCACGATCGACCTCCCCGCCGGGTTCCAGCCGGAAGGAATCGCGATCGGGTCGCAGCCGGTCGCCTACTTCGGCTCGCGGGTCGACGGCTCCATCTACCGCGCCGACCTGGTGACCGGGCACGGCGCCATCCTGAGCCCCGGGCCGGGTACGCCGGCGCTCGGCCTCCAGGTCGACCACCGTGATCGGCTGTTCGTCGCAGGCGGCACCGGAGGCGATGCCCGCATCGTGGACACGCGCACGGGCGCGGTGCCGGCGCGCTACCGGCTCGGAACGCCGCCGGACACGTTCGTCAACGACGTGGTGCTCACCCCCACGGGCGCGTGGTTCACCGACTCGCGAACACCCGTGCTCTATCACCTGCCCGCGGGCGACGACACTGCGCTGCCGCACACCGCGGCGGTGGTGCGACGCCCGCTGACCGGCGACATCCGCTACGAGCCGGGAGCGATCAACGCCAACGGAATCGTGCGCACGCCGGACGGCACCGGGTTGATCGTCATGCAGTCGGTGACCGGCCGACTGTTCCGCGTAGACCCGGCGACCGGCACGACACGGCGGATCGATCTCGGCGCCGAGACGCTGCCCGGTGGCGACGGGCTGCTCTTGCGCGGGAGCACGCTGTTGGTCGTCCAGAACCGGTCCAACGCGATCGCCGTGGTCGCGCTCGACCGCGCGGGCACGACGGGCACGGTCCTGCGGCGGGTCACCGACCCGCGCTTCGACGTACCGACCACCGTCGCGGCGTTCGGGGAGCGTCTGTACTTGCCGAACGCCCGCTACACCACGCCGCCGACCCCGGCGACGCCCTACGGCTCGGTCGCGATCGAGAACCCCCGCTGACGGGCAGCGGGGGCTTCACCGCCTAGCTGCAGGCGGCGAGGACCAGTTCCCGGACCCGGGCCGCGTCGGCCTGGCCGCGGGTCGCCTTCATGACGTCGCCGACGATCTTGCCCGCGGCCTGCACCTTGCCGGAGCGGATCTTGTCGGCGATGTCGGGGTTGGCGGCCAGGGCCTTCTGCACCTCGGACTGCAGGGCGCTGTCGTCGCTGACCATGCCGAGACCCTTGGCCTCGACGATCTGCGCCGGGTCGCCCTCCCCGGCCAGCACGTGGTCGACGACCTGCTTGGCCACCTTGTTGTTGATCGTCTTCGCGTCGACCAGCTTGATCACCTCGGCGACCTGGGCCGGGGTGATCGGCAGGTCCTCCAGCGCGACTTCGCGCTCCTTGGCCTTCTCGGTGAGGTAGGCGACCCACCAGGAGCGTGCCTCGTTGGCCGGGGCGCCCGCGTCGACGGTGGCGATGATCAGGTCCAGTGCACCCGCGTTGACCAGGTCGCGCATCACCTCGTCGGACAGGCCCCAGTCGGACTGGATGCGCGCGCGGCGCAGCCACGGGTACTCGGGGATGCTGCCGCGCAACCGCTCGACCCACTCCGCGTCGGGCGCGACGGGCTCGAGGTCAGGCTCGGGGAAGTAGCGGTAGTCTTCGGCCGTTTCCTTGCGGCGGCCGGGCGAGGTGGTGCCGTCGGTCTCGTGGAAGTGCCTGGTCTCCTGCACGATCGTGCCGCCGCCGACGAGCACCGCGGCCTGCCTGCGCATCTCGTAGCGCACCGCGACCTCGACGCTGCGCAGCGAGTTGACGTTCTTGGTCTCGGTACGGGTGCCGAATTCGGTTGCCCCGACGGGCATCAGCGAGACGTTGGCGTCACAGCGCAGCGAACCCTGCTCCATCTTGACGTCGGAGACGCCGAGGGACTTCAGCAGATCGCGCAGCGCCGTCACGTAGGCCCGCGCCACCTCCGGCGCCCGCTCCCCCGCGCCGGTGATCGGCTTGGTGACGATCTCGATCAGCGGCACCCCCGCGCGGTTGTAGTCCAGCAGGGAGTGGCTCGCGCCGTGGATGCGGCCGGTCGCGCCGCCGATGTGCACCGACTTGCCGGTGTCCTCCTCCATGTGCGCGCGCTCGATGTCCACCCGGAAGGTGCTGCCGTCGTCGAGCAGCACGTCCAAGTGGCCGTTCGTGGCGATCGGCTCGTCGTACTGGCTGATCTGGTAGTTCTTCGGCTGGTCTGGGTAGAAGTAGTTCTTGCGCGCGAACCGGCCCCACGGGGTGATCGAGCAGTTCAGCGCCAGCCCGATCCGGATCGCGGACTCGACGGCCTTCTGGTTGACCACCGGAAGCGAACCGGGCAGACCGAGGCACACCGGGCACACCTGGGTGTTCGGCTCGGCGCCGAACTCGGTCGGGCAACCGCAGAACATCTTCGTCGCGGTGTTCAGCTCGACGTGGACCTCCATGCCGAGCACCGGCTCGAACCGGGCGATGACATCCGAGTAATCCATCAGGTCGACCGTGGGTGCGCTCATGGCCATCAGTTTAGGTAAACGCTCCCGCCGCAGCGCAGCGGCTCTCGCGTCGTGGGGCGACGCGCTACTTCGCCGGGACCCGCTGCCGCAGCCAGCCGGTGACGTAGTCGAGCACCTCGGGAGCGACGGTCGTTTCGATGGTGCTGTACTCGCTGGGACGGCCGGTCTCGGTGGGCTGCATCAGGTGGTTGAGCCCCGAGAAGACGTGGACGGTCGCGTCGGGGTCGGCGGCGAGGTGGTCGCGCATCGGCTGCTCGCTCTGCGCCGCGGGCACCTGGAGGTCTTTGCCGCCGAAGAACGCGAGCACGGGGACGCGCAGGGCGGCGAGGGCGGGCGCCGGGTCGTAGCCGACCAGGGCGGCCAGATACGGCGTGATCTGCGCGGCCGCCTGGTCGTCCGGCACGCGCTGGTCGGCCGGCAGGGCCTGGTTCTGCCGGACGGCCAGTTGCTTCGCGCCGTCCAGGTCACCCGCTTTCAGCAGGGCGGCCAGTTCGGCGGTGTCGCGCACCCGGGCGTCCACCTGGTCGGGCGGTGTGCCGTTCGCGGCGGCGATCAAGCGGGTCTGTTCGACGAGCACGTCCGAGCCGGGGACGCCCGGTCCGGCCATCAGGACGGCGAACGCCACGCCGCTGTCCGGGCGCGCGGCGACCAGCGGCGCGAGGTAGCCGCCCTCACTGTGCCCGAAGAGCCCGATTCGCGCGGGGTCGATGTCCGGGCGTGCGCGCAGGAAGCGAACGCCCGCGGCGGCGTCCTCGGCCAGGTCGGCGTAGCTAGCGTCGTCCAGTTTGCCGCCGGTGCCGCCGACGCCGCGGTCGTCGGCGCGCAGCACGGCGTAACCCGCGCGGGTGAACGTGTCGGCCAGCAAGAGGAAGGGCTTGTGGCCCATCAGTTCCTCGTTGCGGTCCTGGGGGCCGCTTCCGGTGATCATGAGGATGGCGGGGAACGGTCCCGAACCCTGTGGCTCGGTCAATGTGCCCGCGATGGTGATGTCGCCGTTGCGATAGGTGACGTCCTCGGTCTTGTACGGGAACGGCGGCTTCGGTTCCTGCGGGCGGGCGGGCGGTTCGACCTTGCCTCGGCTCATCGCCAGCCGGAAGCTCTGACCCGCCTGCGTGAAATCGCCGGTGATCCGGTCGGTTCCGGACTCGTACTCGCCGCGGAACACCGGGTCGCCCGGAATGTCGGGGATCGCGAACGACACGCCGTTGCGGTCAGAGCTGACGTCTTTCAGTTGCGCGCCCGTCACACCCTGCAAAGGAATGTCGATGGTGGCCGTGCCGTCGTCGCGAAAAGTCACTCCGACTTGCAGCGGCTGCCCGGGAACCTCGATGGCACCGTGCCAATCACCGATGGTCGGCTCGGGTGGATTCGACTCCGAACACCCGGCCACCAATGCCGCGATCACGAACAGAGCCAACCCGATCAGTCGCCCACTGCGCATGCGACTCACAGTACCGACAGTCCGGCGCGGCCCCCGGCTATTCGCCGCGTGCGTACCGCACCGCCGTGGCGATCTCGGCCATGTCGAGCCGCAGGCCCGGCTCCTGTTCCTGTACCTCACGGAACTCCAGCAGCGCGTCGTCAACGGTGGCTTGTCGAGCGCTGCGGATCAGTTCGCGACGCACATACTCTCCCAGCGCAAACCCGGCGGAGCGAGCGCGGCGACCGAGGACGCCGAGCGCCTCGATGGGCAGGTCGTAGCTCTGGACGAGCGCCACGGCGTCTTCATCGATCTCCGGGCCCAAGTCGCGTCCTTCGGATTCCAAGAATTCGACGACCGTGTCGTCGGCGGTGCGCCGCCGCGCCAGCGCGACCAGCTCGCGCCCGATGTAGTCCGGCAGCGGTAGCCCCGCCGCGCGCGCCCGGCGGCGCAGTACATCGACGGTAGGGTCCGGCAGATCGTTCACATGGAGCTCGGCCATACCGGCCAGGGTAGCCGGGCGTCGGTACGGACTCGCAGAAGCGGTTTCGATCACTGGTGCGCCTGTGCTCACTGGTCATCGATCCGGTCTTCGCCGAAGACCGCGTCCACCTCTGCGCGTTCCTCGGCAGCGGTGCCGATACCAGCCCAGCGAGCGAACCGTCGCTTCAGCTCGGCAGTGCTGATCGGAGGCCTCGCCGCCAACCGGCGCGGCTCACCCACTGGACGACCGTCGCGAATGATGACTGACAGTCCTGATCACGAATCCATGATGGCATCCGATGCCCTCCGGGGCGATGCACTTTGTCCCGACTCGGACGCCCAGCACCGAACTCAGCCGAAGAACGCCTCCACCTCGCGGTAGCGATCCGCGGGCACCCGCTTGAGCTGCTTGGTGGCTTCGGACAGGGGCACCAGGTCGATGGAAGTCCCGTGCAGCGCGACCATCTGACCGAACTTCCCCGCGTGCACCGCCTCCGCGGCGTGCAGGCCGAAGCGGGTGGCCAGCACCCGGTCGTAGGGCGTGGGGCTGCCGCCGCGCTGCACGTGACCGAGCACGGTGGTGCGGACCTCCTTGCCGATGCGCCGCTCGATCTCCACCCCGAGCTGCTGGGCGACGCCGGTGAAACGCTCGTGGCCGAACTCGTCGATACCGCCCTCGCGCAAGGTGAATCCGGAGTCCGGCGCCGGGTGCGAGCCCTCGGCGACGACGCAGATGAAGTGCTTGTCGCCGCGCTGGAACCGCCGCTTGATCATGGCGCATACCTCGTCCACCTCGAACGGGACCTCCGGCACCAGGGTCAGGTGCGCGCCCGCCGCCATGCCCGCGCTGATCGCGATCCAGCCCGCGTGCCTGCCCATCACCTCGATGAGCATGACGCGCTGGTGCGACTCGGCGGTGGTGTGCAGCCGGTCGATCGCCTCGGTGGCGATGCTCAGCGCGGTGTCGTGGCCGAAAGTGACGTCGGTGCAATCGATGTCGTTGTCGATGGTCTTCGGGACGCCGACCACCGGCACGCCCTCGTCGGACAGCCAGCTCGCGGCGGTGAGCGTGCCCTCGCCACCGATCGGGATGAGCGCATCGATGCCGTTGTCGTCCAGGGTCTGCTTGATCCGGCCCAGGCCCGCGCGCAGCACGTCGGGGTTGGTGCGGGCGGTGCCGAGGATGGTGCCGCCCTTGGTGAGAATGCGGTCGGTGCGGTCGTCGTTCCTGATCTGGATCTTCCGGTCCTCCAATAGGCCGCGCCACCCGTCCTCGAAGCCGACGATCGCGTCTCCGTAACGGCCGTTCGCGGTGCGAACGACGGCACGGATGACCGCGTTCAGCCCTGGGCAGTCTCCGCCTCCGGTCAGAACTCCGATGCGCATGGCCGCTATCTTGCCCTTCATGTCCGATCCGGGCAGCCCCACCCCCGTGAACGGTGTGTAACACCGGCCCGGCCGGACGAGCTCATGCCGCGGTGCAGCGCCCCCCGGACAGCTCGTCGAGATGCTCGGAGACGACCGTGGCGAGCTTGTCCAGAACGTTCATGCCGTCGTTGAACGTTCCCGATTCGGGCTGCACCGCGACCGCGATCGCGATCTGCCCGGAGGGGATGCTGATGATCCCGAACTGCCGCACCAAGTAGGCGCCGGAGGTGTCCGGTCCCCAGCCGCCCTTGAATTCGGCGCCGGTGAACTCGCCGAGACCCCAGCGCTGACTGACGACGACCTGCTCCATCAGCGAGGTCACGCGGTCGGCCTGAGGCAGGCAGGGCAGGCGCGAGGCGAACCGCACCTGGTCGGTCAGCGACCACTCGGCCTGCCCGAAGGCCGAATGCTCGGAACGGGCCCGGGTGGCGGGCACGACGGTCTTGTTGTCGCCGCCTTCGCGCAGCACCGCCTGCACGGCCTGCGCCGCCTCCTGCGCGGTGCCCAGCGATTGCCACAGCACGTCGGCCGCGGCGTTGTCGGACTGCGTGATCGCCGCCGACGCGGCGTAATTCGAGCTGCCCGGACTGCGCCGCAAAGCGGCGATGGTCAGCGGGACTTTCATCGTCGACCAGGCCGGACCGCTGGTCCATTCGCCGAAAGTGACCGCCTGCTCCGCGCCGACCGGCATGATGGCCATCCCGAGCTTCCCGCGCACGCCTGCCGCGAGCTCGGCATAGCTCGCGGCCAGGGTGCCCGGCACGATGAGCGACAGGCCCTTCTGGTCGGTACGCGCCGCGGCCTCGGTGATGGTGGGTTCGCTGGATGCCGGGTCTTCCCTGCGGTCGGCTCCGCATCCGGCTACCAGAGAGACGACGAGCGCCGCGCACCCGAGAGCGTTTCGAGCTTTGCGGAATCGATCAGTAAGCATTTTCGACACATTCTTTTCGCGAACTCGGCCGGCTTGCGAGATCGGTTCGGCGTCCCGACACCGCACCGGCCCGCCTCGCCGACCGCCCACCGCGACGGCAGGGGCCGCGGCCATGGGTCGGCTGACTCTTGTGGCCCCGCCAGATGACGACGGCGTGGTCAACAAGCATGGACACCTCCACCTACCCGCCCGATGTCGCCGAGCGGCCGGGATCGGTACCGGCGACGCTGTTCGCCGCCGACCTCACCCGAGAACTGCTTCTCGTTATCCCGGAGAACGTACTAGATGATTCGATTACGCCCCAGTTCACCGAAAACGCCTGACCGCCACAGCCACTGCGGAACAGAGCGCCGCACGCCGGTCAGGCTCAATAGCATTGAAGTATTACCGCAGGATTTATCGGGTGCCCAGGCGACAGCCTTCCGGTTTCGACTTCCCGCGAGCGCGTTCGGAGGGCTTCACGACGCATGCGCTCCGGCCCGACCGGTAACCACCGGCACACGCCCCTCGAACCGTCGGGATACGGAGACCGGCACCCGATCGGACCGACGGTCACCGAGCGCGAGGCGCTGTCGGATCGAGTCCAGCCGAAGACCGCCCGCGACGGCGCCCTCCGCCGGATCGGCACCAGCTCGCCGGGACGACATTGCCGACTTCGGATTCCCCTCTGCGACGGCGATCCGCATCGGGACAGGTCGGGCCCCGGCACTGCCACCGCGGGGCACCAGCCCAGTGCGCTGGGACTCGCAATCCCACAGCAACCACCGGGAGACAGCCCGGACCGGGAGCGCACCCACCCAACAGCAACAGCCGACGAGTTATTTACCGATCGGTACTTCAACGGTTGCCTCGCGGGCGTGTCACGTCTAGTTTACTACCAAACGGTACAGAACTAGGAGCATGCATGACCGGTCGCACCACCGCCCCGCTCGGTGTCGGCATCGTCGGCGCGAATCCCACGGGAAGCTGGGCCGCCGCCACCCATCTACCGGCGCTGGCCCAGCTGCCCGAGTTCCGCGTCACGGCGGTGGCGACCACGAAGCGCGCGTCGGCCGAAGCCGCGGCCGAAGCCGCCGGCGCCCCGCACGCGTTCACCGACGCGGCGGAACTGGCGGCGCATCCGGAAGTGGATCTGGTTGTGGCGGCGATCAAGTCACCGGGGCACGCGGCCGTGGTGCGCGCGGCGCTCGCCGCCGGGAAGCACGTCGTCTGCGAGTGGCCGATGGGCACGAGCGCGTCCGAGGCCGCCGAGCTGACCGCCGCGGCGGCGACGGCGGGCGTGGTGCACACCGTGATGCTCCAGGGCTACCACTCGCCGTCGGTGAACTTCGTCAAGGACCTACTCGCGGCCGGTCGGATCGGGGCCGTTTCGGCGATCACCCTCGTGGCCGCGGGAGATCCGTTCGGCGGCAGCTCGATTCGGCCGGAACTCGCCTGGAGCACCGATCCCGGCAAGGGCAGCGGCCTGCTGACCATCATGGCCGGACACGTCCTCGGCGTGCTCGAACACCTGGCCGGTGAGCTCACCGAAGTATCCGCCGTCCTCGCCACACTGCACGACGAGCTGACGGTGCTCGGGACCGGCCGCACCGTCCCGAATCGACAGCCCGGGCAACTGGCCGTGGCCGGCCGCCTGGCCTGCGGGGCCGTCGTCACGGTGACGGTGCACGGCGGACATGCGGACGCACCGCACGGATTCGCGCTCTACATCCGCGGCACGGAAGGAACTCTCACCATCACTCCGGTCCAAGCCGGAATGTATCTGCACTGGGCCGATTGGCGCATCGAGCTGCGCGGCAACGACGGAGCCGTCAGCGAAATGCAGATCCCGGACCACTACCGCCGACTGCCGTCCACCCTGCCCGCAGGCCCGATCGCCCACGTGGCGGGCCTCTACCGCGAGACCGCTACCGCCATCGCCGAGGGCAGGACCGCCCGTCCCGACTTCACCATCGGCCTGCGGCAGCGCCGTCTGCTCGACGCCGTCACCGCGGCGGCGGAAACCGGCATGCGCCGCCAGGTCACCGCGCTGTGAATCCTCGTCATCTGGCCGAACCGCGGACGACAGCCGCCTGACGGAACGAGCCGCTCCGAGAGAAGAGACAACCGCGAAGACATTGTGTACCGGCGGGTAGCAAACTTCACGGCTCGCCGCAGCGGCACCCAGTACAGTACTGATAGGTAAGAAACTGGGAGGTGTCCATGCCCGGAGGGCGGCCGCGCAGCTTCGACATCGATAGCGCACTGGATCGAGCGCTGGAGGTGTTCTGGCGATACGGCTACGAAGGCGCCGCGCTGTCGGATCTCACCGCGGCGATGGGCGTCAACCGTCCGAGCTTGTACGCCGCCTTCGGCAGTAAAGCCGAGCTGTTCGATCGCGCGCTCGAACGCTATGTCGACGGACCCGGACACTACGTCGCCGAAGCCCTCGAACTCCCGAGCGCCCGCGCGGTCGCCGCCGCCTTCCTGCGCGGCGCGATCGAGCTGACCACCGGGCACGACAGCCCCGGCTGCCTCTCGGTGCGCAGCGTCCAAGCCTGCGGGCCGGAGGCCGAGCACAGCCGCAAGAGCGCGGTCGCGATCCGCCTCGCGGGCGAGGCCGCGCTGCGGCGGCGTTTGGAGCAGGCACGCGCCGACGGGGACCTACCGGAGGACAGCAAGCCGGCCGACCTCGCCCGGTACCTCATGACGATCTCCGACGGGATCGCGGTCCAGGCGGCCGCGGGCGCGAAACCGTCCCACCTGCGCCGCACCGTGGATCTCGCACTGCGGTCCTGGCCGCAGCCCTGAGCGCAGCCCTGGACGGGCCTTCGCGCACTTATCGCTGGTGCTTATATTCCGCTTGAGCTATATTGCCCATATGGCATCAACGTTCGAGGCGCTGGCGGAGCCTCGCCGCCGGGAGATCCTGGACCTGTTGCGCGAGCGAGAGCGACTGGTCGGCGACTTGGTCACCGAGCTGCGCTTGGCCCAGCCCACAGTGTCCAAGCACCTGAAGGTCCTGCGTGGCGTGGGTCTGGTCGACGTGCGTCAGGACGCGCAGCGCCGCTGGTACCGGTTGCGGCCGGAACCGCTGGCCGAGATCGAGGCGTGGCTCGCGCCTTACCGGCGAATGTGGGAGGCGAGCCTCGACGCACTGGAACGCCATCTCGACGCCATGCCCGACGAGAAAGGACAACCGTGAACGATTCCCGAGCTAAGCTGCACACCATCGACGGCGCCCCTACGCTGCGTTTCGAACGCAGGCTGGCGCATCCACCGGAAAAGGTCTGGCGCGCGATCAGCGACCCGAGCGAGATGGCTGCCTGGTTTCCGGCAACGGTCACGACCGCACTGCGCCCCGGCGCGGCGATGCGCTTCACTTTCGCCGAGGCGCCCGAGACGGTCGACAGCGCCTCCGACGGCGAGGTGCTCGAGGTCGATCCGCCCAAGGTCTACATGTTCCGATGGAACCAGGACGTGCTGCGATTCGAGCTCGTGGCCGACGGGGACGGGACACTGCTGATCTTCACCCACGTCCTCGGCGGCGGCCCGCGCGCACGGCTCGGCGCGGCCAGGTCCGCGACCGGCTGGGACCGCTGCCTGTCCGCGCTCGCCGCCGCGCTCGGCGACGCGCACAGTGCACCGGACACGACTTTTACGGCCGACATCGAGCGCTATATCGCGGAATTCGGGCTCGACGTCGGCTACTGCGACGAGGTCGCCGACGGCTACGTGCTGCGGTTCGCCCGCGACCTGGTATGGCAGCCGCTGGAAACGTTGTGGTCGCTGCTCGTCGAGGAGCAGACGCCATCCGTGGGCGCCGTTCCACCGACGCGGTCGACGAATCAACATGTCTCGGCAGGCGAAATCGTCGATGTCGAGCCGAACCGGTCGATGGAGTACGAGTGGCGGCACGACGGCGCCGTCGCCGGCACGGTGCGCTGGTTCTTCGATGCCGACCCCGACCTCGGCGTGCGGGTCGAACTCACCCAGACCGTGCCGTCGCACCTGGCGCGGCTGCGGCCGACCCTGCTGGCCGCCTGGCACGTGCACCTGGAGCTCTTCTTCGCCGCCACCCAAGGCGACATCCGCTGCCCCTGGCCCACCGACCGGGTCGCCGTACTCACCGAACGGTATGCCGCAGACCTCGGCACGTAGGCCGATGCCCGAACACCATGCCATCGGCCGGTCGGCGACGTTCTCACGCGCCGCCGACGGAATCCGCTGTGCCCGTACGGCTTCGACCCCATCCGGCGTCCGTTCTCCGATCCACGGCCGCCCTGGGAGCGCCGGAACCGCTTCGAGCCCGCGCCGGTCGTCAGGGGCGGTTGCGATGGCGGATAGCTCCGGATTCGCGGATCGGTCCGCGCAAACGACCCCACGGCCAGGTCCGAACTGCTTACGATCCCGGGACAGTTCGCGAAACACGCACCTGACCGGCGTGGAGCCGACCCGCGTGCCCCGCACGCGTCGACCGCGTCGCCGAAGAGTCTGCTTCCTGGAGTCACGCCTTTTGTCCATGCCACAGTCCCCGCAGAACACCTCGGCGAGCCCGAAAGACTCGCCCGTCCAACAGGGTTCGCCCATCGACAACGACGGGCCTCGGGTCGCCGTGTATACGGAGGCCTTCGCCGCCGACCCGCACCGGGCCTACCGCGAGATGCGACGCCGATACGGTTCGCTCGTGCCGATCGAACTGGCGCCGAACGTTCCGGCTACGTTGGTGATCGGCTACTACACGGCGCTGCGAATCCTCAACGACCCGGTGCATTTCCCGTCGGACCCTCGGATCTGGCAGCAGGACATTCCCGGTGAGTGCCCGATTCTGCCGATGATGGAGTGGCGACCGAACGCGCTGCGCAGCACCGGATTCGAGCACCAGCGCTACCGGCAGGTGAATGTGGCGAGTATCGGCGCGGTAGATCTGCACGTCTTGCATACGATCACCGAACAGATCGCCGGTCCGTTGATCAACGCCTTCTGCCAGGACGGCGCGGCGGATCTGATCAGCCAGTACGCGTTCCCGCTCACCTTCGCGGTGCTCAACTCCGTGCTCGGCTGCCCGCCGGAGATCGGCCAGCAGGTCGCGGTGGGCATGGCCGCCATCTTCGAGGGCGTCAACGCGGACAAGGGCAACGCGATGCTCGCCGACGCGCTGTTCGATTTGGTGCAGAGGAAGCGGAAGAGCCCCGGTGAGGACATCACCTCCAGGCTGTTGCGCCACCCGGCGGGCCTGGACGACATGGAGATGATCCACCAGCTGGTCACGCTGTACGGAGCGGGAATCGAGCCGCAGCAGAACCTGATCGCCAACACCCTGCGGTTGATGCTCACCGACCGCCGGTTCGCGAGCGGTGTCTTCGGCGGCAGCCTCTCGACCCGAGACGCCCTCGATGAAGTGCTGTTCAACGACCCGCCAGGGGCCAATTACTGCTTCAGCTATCCGAAACAGCCGATCCTCATCGATGACGTGTGGCTGCCCGCACACCAGCCTGTCGTGATCAGCATGGCCGCGTGCAACAACGACCCGGCGATCCACACCGGCGAATACACCGACAACCGAGCGCATCTCGCCTGGGGGGCCGGGCCGCACGCCTGCCCCGCGCGATCGATGGCCTATCTGATCGCGCAGGACGCCATCGACCAACTACTCGATGCCCTGCCCGAGATGCGGCTCGCGGTCGCGGCGGACGCGCTCAGCTGGCGACCGGGTCCATTCCACCGCGCCCTCGTGTCGCTGCCGGTCGTCTTCCCCGAATCGCCTCCCATGCCCGCGTTCGGGTAGGCCGATCGAATTTTGTTCGCGCTGATCGTGATCGGTGGCAAGCGCGCCGCGACGGTGGAGAATCCACGCGGCGCAGCCGTGCAGCGCTCATCCGACCGACCACGTCAGGAGCACAGGTGACCACATCCCTTCCGGTGCACATCGAGCACGCGCGCGATATCCATCCCGACATCGACGTGCCGCTGGTTCGAGAAGCCATCCATCCGGAACGGGCACTGTGGTCACCCGCGCAACTACACCGGTTGACCAGCGAGGTGGCCGCGGAATTGGCGACGCCACTGCTGGACATCGTGCGATTCGACCCCGAACGGCGCTGGTGGACGCGCCTCGCCTTGACCATGGGCGTCGAGGTGTGGCTGTTGTCGTGGGCTCCGGGACAGGGCACCGAACCGCACGACCACGGCGGCGCCTCCGGCGCGTTCACCGTGACCGTCGGTGAACTCGGCGAGGAATACCGGCACCTCGGCGGCTCCGTCCGGACGGCGGAGTGGCGGGCCGGTGACACGATCGGATTCGGCCCCGACCGAGCGCACCGGCTCCGCAACGACAAACTGTGGCCCGCCGCGTCGGTGCACGCGTACTCGCCGCCGCTGCGACCGGTCCGCAAGTACCGTACGCTGGCGGACTTCGCAGGGACGTCAGCGAGTGGAGTGGGTGAACGATGAGTACCGGCGCCGAAGACATGATCACGCGAGCCAGAGCACAGCTGGAACGGGTCGCGCCGGAGCAGGCCGCCGAGTTGCAGTCGCAGGGGGCACTGATCGTGGACATCCGGCCGTACGCGAACCGGAGCGAGGAGGGCGAGATCCCCGGCGCCGTGGTGGTCGAACGGATCGTTCTCGAGTGGCGCCTCGATCCGAACGGCGACCACCGGCTACCGGGCATCACGTCGGACACTCCGGTGGTGATCATGTGCAACGAGGGCTACGCCTCCAGTCTCGCGGCCGCCGACGGGCTCCGTCTCGGGCTGCGTCGGGTGACCGACCTCGTCGGCGGCTTCCGGGCCTGGAAGGCGGCGGGCCTGCCGGTGGTCCCGGGCGGAAGCCCGGCCGTTCCGTAGCGACGCCACGCCGACCGGCTACGACTGGCCCGCCGCCGGTGCACCGTCAGTAGACGTACACGACGGCGTTCTCACCGCCACTGCACGTGACGACCGATCCTTCGGTTCGGCAATTCATCGTGTAGGCCTGGCCGGTGACCGGACTGGTCGCGACGACCGTGCGTGGTGCGTCGCGGGCGCTGTTCTGCGACGTACCGAGTTCTGCGTAGGCCTTGCGCACCTCTTCGGCGAACGCGCAACTGGTCATCGCCGTCCCCGTCGCCGACTGGGTGAACGACCCGGAGGCCGCTCGGCCCTGGCCGCACGGCTTCGCACCCGCGGGTAGCGCGACCGAAGTCGGCGCGGCCGAGGTGGACCTCGCGGGCCGCGGCGACGTACTGCTCGGCGCCTGGGTACCGGGACGCGCGGTCGGCGCGGACGCCTCGGACTGGGCGGCGGCCGAGGTCGGCTCGACGTCGCCGGAGCCGAACGACTGCCAGGCGACGGCGCCACCGACGGTCAGCGCGACGATGGCGAAAACGGCCACCATGATGGGCATGGCGATGGATCGGCCCGAACGCGATGCGGAGTAAGCGGCCTCGTCGTAATCGTCGTAGCCGTACCCTGGTTCGTCGCGGCCCACTGGGTCGCCGATGTGCGCGGGGTAATCACCTCGCGGCGGATGAACCGCGCCGACCGCGTGCCCCTCCTCCCCCGCCGGTGTCAGGTACTGCGTCGGAGCCGAGTCCGGCGCGGGTAAATAGTCGGACATCCCGTGTGGGGCGCCGGCGCCGGATAGCTGTCCGCGATCGGGATATTGCCTGGCCTCCGGGTAGTTCTCCACTCCTGGATGACGCTGCGTCTCGGCGAAGGCTCGATCCGGGGCCTGCGAATACGCCTGCGGCGGCAGTTCGGAATACGCCTGGACCGTGGTCGGTTCCGCGTGGGCCGGCGTGAAATCGGGTTCTGCCGGTGCCGAGTCGCCCGCGTACGCCTGCGCGGGATCAGCATAGTTCTGCGGATACACCTGCGTCGGCGGGGCCGGATAGTCCGGTGCCTGCGGATATCCGGCGGCATCCAAGTACGCCTGGGTCTCCGGGTACAGGTGCGCGTCCGGGAACGGCCGCATCGGAGGCAACTCCACCTCGGGCGGGTACGGCGCTCGTGGACCGAGCGGCGGTGCGGGCGCGTCCGCCGACGGGATCGGCGTGAACTGGGTCTCCGTGAGGCGGACCACTGTCGGCGCGCTCGGGTGGATCACCGCGGGCAGCGACAACTCGCCCGTCGACTCCGGCGTGGCCGCCGCACCGGGACGCTGTGTCCGGTCCGGCGCGCGCACCACGAGCGTGGGGCCGGTGGCAGGCGCCGCGGCGAGCGCGGCGCGGGCGGCCCTGGCCAGCGCGGTCGCGGTCGGAAAGCGATCGGCCGGATCCTTGGCCATGCCGCGACGGACCACCTCGTCCAGCCCGGCGGGTATGCCGCCTGCTTGTGTGCTCGGGCGCGGCGGCGGGTCGGACAGATGCGACTTGATCAGCACGTTCATGCTGGCCGACGGGAAAGGTGTGGCGCCGGTGAGGCATTCGTGCAGCACACAGGCCAGCGAGTAGACGTCGGCGCGGCCGGTCACCGGCCCGACGTCGAAGCGTTCCGGGGCCATGTAGACGTAGGAGCCGACGGCCATGCCGACCAGGGTCACCGCGCTGTCGCCCTCGGTGTGCGCGATCCCGAAATCGGCCAGATACGCGAAATCCGCCTCCGTGACCAGAATGTTCGCCGGTTTCACGTCGCGGTGCACCAGGTTGCTCGCATGCGCGGCGTCCAAGGCCGAGGCGATCTGCTCGATGATGCCGACCGCGCGGGCCGGACTCAACGGGCCCTGGTTGCGCAGCAGCGTGCGCAAGTCGACGCCACGGACCAGCCGCATATCGATGAACAGCACACCGTCGATCACGCCCCAGTCGTGGATCGGGATGACGTGCGGTTCGGCCAGCCGGGCGGCGGCCTGCGACTCGCGACGGAAACGCACCTGGTACGTCGGGTCTTTGGCGAGTTCTTCCGACAGCAGCTTGACCGCGACCTCACGGTTCTTGACCGTGTCGTATGCCTCGTATACCTCCCCCATTCCCCCTTTGCCCAGCAACGACCGCAGTTCGTACGGCCCGAACCGTGTTCCGGTTCTCGGCCCAGGTTCCTGCACCCGTCCTCCTCCGCATCCCGGGCAGCGATCGCACACCGAGATCACGCGGTGCGCATGTGCCCGTCAAACAGTGGATTCTCCGGGTGTCACCACCCCCTGGTCAAACGCGAACACGATCGCCGCGGCTCGATCCCGCAGCTCGAGCTTCCCGAATATATGTCCCACATGGCTTTTCACGGTCACTTCCGAGATGCCGAGTTCGCGAGCTATTTCCGCGTTCACCCGGCCGCGCCCGATCAGTTCGAGCACCTCGTACTCCCGCGCGGTCAGTTCGGACAGGCGGGCATCGGTGGCGGTGCGTACCGGGCGCACCGTGCGATAGGCCGACAGCACGCGACCGGTCACCGAGGGATCCAGCCAGGCCCCGCCGCCCGCCACCATTCGCACCGCGCGGATGAGATCCTCGGCGGGCGAGTCCTTGAGGATGAATCCGGCGGCCCCCGCGCGCAGCGCCCCGGACAGCAGCTGGTCGTCGTCGAAGGTGGTGAGCACGAGAACCGGCGGGGCGCCGTCGCGCGCCCGCAGCATCCTGGTCGCGTCGATGCCGCCGACCCGTTTCATCCGCAGATCCATCAGCACCACATCGGGGCGGAACTCCGCGACGGCCGCGGGCACTTCGTCGCCGTCCGCGCACTCGCCGACCACGAATCCGTCGCGCCTGCGCAGGATGCGGCGCAGACCGCCGCGCACGAGTTCCTGATCGTCCACCACCAGCACGGTCACCGCGTCTTCGCCACTCGCGGGCGAGGTCATGCTCACGACTGCGCCTCGCTCACGTCCGGCACCGTCCTGCGCGACGGCGCGCTGTGCTCTCGGTTCACTCGCCGGCGCTCACTCACGAACCTCGCCGGGGCGCGCACGGACGGCATCACGAGCCGCTCGACATGTTCAGGGCTGCCGCCTCGCCGGGCGCTCGGACCCCTCGTTCGCGACGGCGAGCTGTGCCGTCTGTTCACTCGCCGACACTCGCTCATGTGCTCTCCCGTCCGGTCGTCGCGGCGCCGGGCGGCGCCGGACACGAGAATCCGCCGCGGCCGGGCGCGAGCGGGATACCGGCGCGCACCGACCAGCCGCGGTCGGACGGGCCCGCGGTCATCCGGCCGCCGAGCAGTTCGGCACGCTGGCGCATGCCGGAAAGCCCCATGCCCGCGCCGCGCTGCGCGGGCAGCCCGGCGGGCACGGTGTTGTCCACCGTCAGTGTCACCAACGTCGCGTCCACCGCGAGCCGGACCCGCGCGGACGCACCGTGCGCGTGTTTGACGACGTTCGCCAGCGACTCCTGACCGATCCGGTACAGCGCGAGCCCGACCGCGGGTGACACCGCGCCGAGATCGCCGTCGCGGTCGTAGCGCACGTCCAGACCCGCCCGCACAAAATCGCCGATCAGGTCCTCGATGTCCTCCACGCCCGGCTCCGGGACCTGTTTCCAGGGCCGCGCGTCGAGCAGGCCGACCGTGCGGCGGATGTCGGCCATCGCCTGCCTGCCGAGCCGCTCGGCGTCGGTCAGCGCCTCCACGGCTTCGTCCACGTCGCGGTCGGTCTGCAGCGCGTGCCTGGCGGCGGTGAGATGCAGCAGCGTGACACTGAGCGAGTGCGCGATCACGTCGTGCACTTCGCGGGCGATCCGGTGGCGCTCCTCGTCGGCGGCCTGGGCCGCGCGGATGTCCTGGTAGCCACGTTCCTGGTACAGGAAGCGGCGCTGATATTGCAGCATCAGCCCGGCCATCCAGCCGAACGCGATGCCGACCAGGTAGGTGGGCAGCCCCTCCGGCACATGCCCGATCGCGTCGAAGGCGACCAACTGCAGCATCATCGCGACGGTGACCGGGATGCTCACCCGTTTCGGCGCGATCGCCGCGATCTCACCGGCGGCCGCCACCAGGACGAACGGCGCGAAGTCGGCCGCGACCGGCTGGGCGAGGAACAGCGCCTCGGCCGCCATGGCGAGCACACCGAGCAGCAGCGGGCGCGGCAGCACGCCGAGCAACGCGTGCAGCGGACCGAAAGCACAGGTCAGCAGCACCGCGATGATCGGAAGCAGGGTCGGGAAGTAGCTGTGCCGCTGCACCGCCGCCGCAATCGCCACGGCGAACACCGCGACATCGACGCTGACGATGATCGACGGCGGGTAGTCGTAGGGCAACTCCTCGACGCTGCGCCGGAACGCCGCGACCGGATCGCGGGCGAACTCGGCGCACCGCTCCCGGATGCGCCGCATCGAAGCCCGCACGCGGCCGGCGCGAGGCGTACCGGGCGGCGCTTCGGATACGCCGGTCGAACCCATTCTGTAAGGCTAGCCGCCGCGTCCTGGCCGGTACATCGTCCCGCGAGCGGGCCGCTCCTCCTACCGTGGGCGGAGACGCATTCGGGTCCCTGGCACGACGACAACAACGCGGTCGCGTCCGTAGCGTTGGCGATAGTTCACAGAGGAAGGCGATGGCCATGTCCTGGACGGATCAACACGCTCGAACCGACATCGTGCACACCGTGCTCACCCGCGCGGCGCTCGACCCGGCCGATCCCGACCTGTTCGAGGGAATCCCCGACCTGGATCGGCTGTTCGGCGACGCGGACGGGCTACTGCTCACGCTGCGCTACCGGTGGAATCTCCATTTCGCCGCGAAACTCGACCAAGGGCTGACCACGATGGAGGCCTATCTCGAGCTGGCGGCCGAACAGCCGGTGCTGCGCGGTCCTCGACGCACAGTATCGTCGCCGCAAACTCGCGTCGGAGGCCATGGCGCGGTAGCGCGCGACGAGGAACGAAGAACTTTGATCGACCGTACGGAGCGGGGGACGACGATGCCGGAACCGGCAATGCTGGAACTATCGGGCGTGACGAAGGAGTACCGGGTGGGCGGCCAGGCGGTCCGCGCGCTCGATGACGTCGGATTGCGGATCGAGGCGGGAGAATTCACCTCCATCATCGGGCCCTCCGGTTCCGGCAAGAGCACGCTGCTGCACCTGCTCGGCGCCCTGGACAGTCCCGACACGGGCTCGATCCGGTTCCGCGGCGAGGAGATCGGCGCGCTGGACGAGGAACAGCAGTCGGCATTCCGGCGTCACCAGGTCGGTTTCGTGTTCCAGTTCTTCAACCTGCTGCCCACGCTCTCGGCATGGGAGAACGTGGCGATCCCGAAACTGCTGGACGGCACGGGTTTGCGCAAGGCCAAGCCGCGCGCCCTGGAACTGCTCGATCGCGTCGGGCTCGCCGAGCGGGCCGAACACCGCCCCGCTGAACTGTCCGGCGGGCAGATGCAGCGGGTGGCGGTGGCGCGGGCGCTGATCATGGACCCGCCCCTGATCCTGGCCGACGAGCCCACCGGAAACCTCGACTCCAAGACCGGCGCCGCCATCCTCGAACTGCTCGGGGAGATCGCCGGTTCCGGTAGTTCGGTGGTGATGGTGACCCACGATATGGGCGCGGTCACCTACTGCGACCGGGTGATCACCCTGCGCGACGGACGGATCGGGTCCAACGACAAGGTCGAGCGGACGGTCAACGCATGAGCGGTCAGGCTCGGAGTCGGCAGCGCAGCGTCACCACGCAGGGCCCCGCTCATGCGAAACATGAACACCGCATGAGCGGTCAGGCTCGGAGTCGGCAGCGCAGCGTCACCACGCAGGGCCCCGCTCATGCGAAACATGAACACCGCATGAGCGGTCAGGCCCGGAGTCGGCAGCGCAGCGTCACCACGCAGGGCCCCGCTCATGCGAAACATGAACACCGCATGAGCGGTCAGGCCTGGAGGCGGCAGCGCAGCGTGACCATGGAGCGCACCGCATGATCGGCGCCGCGTGGGATCGCCTGCGGCTGTTCAACATCGGCGAGCTGCTCGCCCATCGCGGACGCACCCTGATGTCGCTGGTCGTGATGGGCGTCTCGGCGTCGCTGCTGGTCGCGGTGCTGAGCATCTCCGGCTCGGTCACCGGCTCGGTGGACAAGCTGACCCGCGGCCTCGGCGGCAACGCGCAGTTGGAGGTCAGCGGGATCACCGACGCGGGCTTCGACCAGCAACTGCTGCGGCAGATAGCGACCACGCCCGGCGTCGCGGTGGCGGTGCCGATGCTGCGGGTGCAGGTGGGCACCGGCGCCGATCGCGCGCTGCTGATCGGCGCCGACTCGAACATCGGCGCGCTGGGCAGCGAATTGCCGATGAGCGCTTTCACGGGAAAGCTGCTCTCGGTGCCCAACGGGGTATTGGTGGGCACGGGGCTCGGCCGCGCCGAGGGTGAGCAATTCACGCTGGGCGGCACGACCGTCACCGTGGCAGGCGTCCTCGACGAGGAGACTTCCCGGAAACTCAACGACGGTCACCTCATCGCCGCCCCGCTCGGGCTCGCGCAGAAGGTCACCGATCGGGCGGGACGGCTGGATTCCGTGCAGATCATCCCCGCCGAGGGCGCCGACCTCGCGCAGGTGCGCACGGCGCTCACCGCTGTGGTGGAGGGCCGCGCGGTGGTGGCCGAGCCGAGCTTGCGCACCGCCCAGGCGGGCGGCGCGGTGCAGATCGTCCGCTACTCCACCACCATGGCGTCGGCCGCCGCGCTGATCGTCTCGGCGTTCCTCATCTACAACGCGATGAGCATGGCGATCGCCCAGCGCAGACCGATGCTCTCGCTGTTGCGCGCGATCGGCGGCAAACGCGGCCCGATGGTGCGGGACTTGCTGGCCGAGGCCGCGCTGCTGGGGGTTCTCGGCGGCGCGGTCGGCGCGGCGCTGGGGGTGTTCATGGGCAGTGTCGCGATCGGCACGCTGCCCACCGCCATCGTGCAGTCGGTGGAGGCGCGCACCGAATATTCGGTGCCCTGGTACGTGATTCCGTTCGCGGTCGTAGCCTGCGTGTTCACCAGCGTGCTCGCGGCGTCCCTCGCCGCGCGTCAGGTGTACCGGGTGCGGCCGATCGAGGCGCTGGCTCCGGTCGGGGCCGGACGCGCCGATACGGCGAGCCCGCTGCTGCGCTGGCTGGCCGTGGTGATCGGCGGCGGGCTGGCCGGGGCCGCGGTGCTGATCGCGGGCAGCGATCTCGGCCGCTACTCGCTGACCGCGATCTCGATGTCGTTCATCGCCGCGATTCTGCTCTGCTTCGCCGCCACCGGTCCCATCGTGCGGGCCGCGGCGGGGATCGCGCGCTGGTTCCGCGCTCCCGGCGCACTGGGCGCGACCACGCTGGAGCGCTCGCCGCGGCGAGTGTGGGCGACGGCGATGACGGTGATGATCGGCGTCGGCGCCACCGTCGGCATGAGTGGCGCCTCGAGCAACATGATCGATTCGGCCACGGTCACTTTCACGGATCTGGCCCGCAACGATGTCTACGTCAGCCCGGCCTCGATGGCCCAGTTCCCCACCGGGCCGCTGCTGCCCGAGGATCTGGCGGGCAAGCTCGCCGCGGTGCCCGGCGTCGCACGTCTCAGCCCGGCGCAGATGGCCTTCGCCACGCTGGGCAGCAGTCGCGTGATGCTGCAAGGGTTTCCGCCCGATGCCCGCGAAACCCGCATGCGGATGCTCACCGACGACTCGGTCGCCCGGCTGTCGGCCGGGGAGGGCGTGGCGATCTCCCGGGACGTGGCGCGCTCACTCGGGGTCGGCGCCGGTGCGGACCTGACCCTGCCGACGCCGACAGGACCGCGCACCGTGCGGGTGTTGCAGGTGATCCCGTACTTCTCCGCCATCGCCGGGGTGGTGATGATGGACCTGGAGCTGATGCGCACTTGGTACCAGCGGCCCGGGGAGACGGTCATCGCCGTCGACTTCGAGCCGGGCGCCGATCCCGCCGCGGTGCTCGCGGCGATCCGGCAGGTGGTGCCGCCGGAGCTGCACGTGGACACCGGCGCGGGCACGGTGGTGGCGGCGTCGTCGAGCATTCGGCAGGGCATGGCGATGAGCAATGCCATTCTGTGGATCGTGGTGCTGGTCGCCACGGTCGCGTTGCTCAACACGCTGATGCTCTCGGTGCTGGAGCGGCGCAGGGAACTCGGTGTATTGCGTGCCATGGGCACCGGGCGCCGGTTCCTGATGCGGTCGGTGCTGGCCGAGGCCGCGGGAATCGGAGTCGTGGGCGCGGTGCTCGGTTTGGCGCTCGGCGCGTCGGTGCAGTATCTGGCCACGGTCGCCATCGGGAACGCGCTGACCATCGACGTGACCTACCAGCCGAGCCCGATGCTGCTGGTCTACGGCATGATCGCGCTGGCGCTGGCACTGCTCGGGTCGGTTCCGCCCGCGTTGCGAGCGGCTCGGATGCCCATCGTGGAGGCGCTCGCGGTCGACTGATCCGACGGGTTCACAGCGGCAGGTCGGCGAACCACGCCTTGAACTTCGGCGTGGTGATGCCGAATCCGGAGCTCGGGTTGCTGTCGGTGAGGGTCACCGTGGCGAACAGCAGGTAGCTCGACCGGGCCGGGTCGTCGTCGAAGTCCACGACGAGGTAGCCGTCCGGCGATCCGCCACCGGTCTCCTGCCACCGGTAGGTCGAATACGACTTGCCGGTGTTGCGTTCGGTCGCTGACGTATTCGACGGCAGGTCCTGCACCGCCGCTCGAGCGTCCTGGGGTGAGTTGAAGCCGATGAGGACGTAGTCGGGCTCGGCGATCGGCGTGCCCCAGCAGTTCCAGGCCGTCGCCCATTTCGGGAAGTCGGGTACGCCATTGGCGCTGGACACCTTGCCGCCCGGCTTGGCCGTGCTCAGGAAGCAGGTCTTGCCGCGATAGCCCGGGCCCGAGCCGATGCCGTACTTCGTGTCGACACCCTGCGGCAGCAGATCCGGGAACGCTGTGGCGAGCTTGTCCGCGCCGGACGGCCCCGCGGGCGTCTTGGTGCCGAGGTCCAGCGGCGTCGCGGAATCCGAGAATCCGACCTTCGCGACGACGACGCCGATCCCGACCAGCAGCGTCACGACCACCAGGCCGATCGTCACGATCAGGCCGGTATTCGAGCGACCTTGTGGCGGGTAGCCCGGCGGCTGGTGGGAGGGGTAGCCGATCGGCGGCGGGGTGGGCGCGGAATACGACGGCGCCGCCGGATAACTCGGCTGCGCAGCGGCCGCGGCATAGCCGTCGGAGGCCGGGAAATGCTGTCCACCGCTCGGATTCGGGTTGTACTGCGGTGGCGCGGTGTAAGCAGGGGCGGACGCCGCGGGGACGTAGGTCGGCGGACTCGCCTCCGGCACGGGGTAGGACGGTTGCGCGATGACGGTGGGCGCGGGCTGCGGCTGGTACTGCGCCGCCAGCACGGTCGGGGCGGGTGCGGTGAGCGCTCGCCGTGCCGCCGCGGCGAATTCGGAGCAGGACACGTAGCGGTCGTCGGGTCGCTTCGCCATGGCTTTGGCGATCACCGCGTCGAGCGCGGGCGACAGACCGGCGCGCCGGGACGCGACCGAGGGCGGCGGCAGCTGGAGATGCCCGCGGATGATGTCGGCCGGGGCGGGTGCGTCGAAGGGAGCGACGCCGGTCAGCAACCAGTACAGCGCACAAGCCAGCGAGTACTGGTCGGAGCGATGGTCCAGGTGCGCACCGGTCATCTGTTCGGGCGAGGCGTAGGCGAGCGTCGCGGTGAACATGCCGGTCTGGGTCAGGTGCGTGGAATCCTCACGCAGGCGGGCGATACCGAAATCGGTGAGGAAGACCCTTTCGCCGTGGCCACCCACCGCGCGGGCCAGCATGATGTTCGCCGGCTTGACGTCGCGGTGCAGCACACCCATCCCGTGCGCGTAATCCAGTGCGGACGCGACGCCCTCGATGATCTGCACGGCCCGCTCCGGCGGGAGGCTCTGCGGGTTCACCGTCGCCGCGTCGACGCCGTCGACGTACTGCATGGAGATCCACAGCTGGTCGTCCTCCGTGCCGCGGTCGTACACCGCGACGATGTTCGGATGGTCCAGTTGCGCCGCGAGGTCGGCCTCCCGCTCGAACCTGGCCCGCACCTCCACGTCGGTGAACAGCTCCCGGTTCAGCAGTTTGAGCGCGGTCTGCCGGGGCAGTCTGGGGTGACGGGCGAGGTACACCGATCCCATGCCGCCCTGGCCGAGCAGCTTTTCTATGGTGAACCCGGCGAACACCGCACCGCTGTCGAGCAACACGCCCCCTTCAGGTGACCGCGGCGCCCGGACAGGCACGTCCGAGCGCTTTCCTACCGATCCTGGAGCTTACCGGGTGACGCCGTGGCCACGGGGTTTCGAATTCTCCGGGAAGATCGGCAAAACTATGTTCGAGACATCGTGCCGTCGACACCGTCGCGTGCCGCGGCGATGTCTCTCGTCCGGTCACCGACCGGACGGGCCCGATGAGCTATTTTGCACCGCCGAACAACAGCGTGAACACGCCACTGGTGGTGGGGAGGACTCGGTGGTGAGGTCGACGGGATCCGCTTCGACAGGTCGGTCGGCGCTGCGCGCCGCGGCGATGGTGGTGCTGCTCACGCTGACCTCGTGCGCCTTGTTCCCCGGCGACCGGCCCGTCACCGACACCCCCGCCGTGGTCGTCGACACCGCGGGAGCCTGGCGGCCGAACCTCGCGGTGTCCGTGCCCGACTCGCTGGCCGCCGACTTCACCCAGTTGCAGCCGCAGCTGGCCGGGCAGGTCGGCATGGCGATCATCCCCGTCGGGGGCGGCCGGATGACCGTCTTCGGCGACTGGGTCAGCGGCATCGCTTGGTCAACGATCAAGGTGCCGCTCGCGATCGCGGCGCTGCGGCACGACCCCCAGGAAGGAATCCTCCACGAGGTGGAGGCCGCCATCACCTGGTCGGACAACGGTGCCGCCGAGACGCTGTGGCAGTCGCTGGGCGACGGGCTGGAAGCGGCCAAGGCGGTCCAGGACGTGATCGATGAAGCGGGCGACGCCACGACCGGTGTGGCGGGCCCGCGAACCACGCTGGACTACACCTCCTTCGGCGGCACCGAATGGACGCTGGCCAATCAGGCTCGCTTCGCCTCCCGCCTGCCATGCCTGCCCGAGTCGTTCCAGGTCACCGAGCTGATGACGGAGATAACGCCCGAGCAGGCATGGGGTCTGGGCGTGCTGGAGGGCACGGCCTTCAAGGGCGGCTGGGGGCCCGACGACGAGACCGGCGTCTACACCGTCCGCCAATTCGGCCTGGTGCCGGTGCGGTCCGGCATGATCGCCGTGGCGCTCGCGGCCCAGGCCGATTCCGGAAGCTTCGAGGACTCCACCACCATCCTGAGCCGGATGGCGCGGATGCTCGGCCGCCATCTCGACGAGCTGCGCGGCGGGTCCTGCGCACCGCTGTGAACCGGGTCAGCCCGGGGTGACCAGGCCGGTCTCGTAGGCCAGCACCACCGCCTGGGCCCGGTCGCGCAGATTCAGCTTCGAGAACACCTTGGAGACATGGGTTTTCACGGTCTGCTCGGCCACGAAGAGGACCTCGGCGATCTCGGTGTTGGACATACCTTTCGCGATCAGTTCGAGCACTTCCCGCTCGCGGGGAGTCAGCGCGGACAGCTGCGGCGCCGGCTTGGCGCGGGCGCTGCGGCGGCGGGTGACGTCGGCGATGAGCCTGCGGGTGACCGTCGGCGCGAGCAGCGCCTGGCCGTCGGCGACCACGCGCACCGCGCGCACCAGTTCCTCGGCGGGCGCGTCCTTGAGCAGGAATCCGCTGGCGCCGAGGCTCAACGCCTCGTAGACGTAGTCGTCGACGTCGAAGGTGGTGAGCATCAGCACGCGCACCGGCGGGTCGAACCCGGCGGCCAGGATGGCGCGGGCGGCGTCCAGCCCGTTCATCTGCGGCATGCGCACGTCCATCAGCACGACATCCGGGCGCAGCCGCTTGGCCTCGGCCACCGCGATCTTGCCGTCCGCCGCGTCGCCTACCACGCTGATGTCCGGCTGCGCCGCGAGCAGCGCACCGAACCCCTGCCGGACCATCGCCTGGTCGTCGGCGATCAACACCGTAATTGCCACCCGCTCACCCTAATTGCCCCGCCCTACTGCCCGCCGGGCCCGTTCGACGGCAGAGCCGTCATCTGTGAGACGTGGCACACACGACCCGACCCACTCTGATCGACCCGAGCCCGCCTCGTTCACACCGCCCGAATCGATACGCCCAGCAGGCTCGCCCGGACGCGATCCGTCGGCACGTCTCGACGGCGGCAGCCATGACGCCTGCGGCTCGCACCGCGCTCACCCGACGGCATCTCGGTCGGTCTGCCGCACGCGACTGGACCGATTTCGGAGACGACCCGCGCCCGAACCCGACGCGACGCGGCCGCCAGACGGACAGGAGCCCGCTCAGCGTTGTGGTTCGCCGTTCGCGGCGGCACCGACAACAGCGGCCGCTTCCGGCACGCTGATCGGAAAGCGCGCGTGTACCCGGAATCCACCGTCCGCATGCGGCTGCGCTGTCACCTCACCGCCCACGGCGAGCGCTCGCGCCTGCATGCCGGCGATGCCGTGGCCGCCGTTGCCGACCGGCCGCGCGGGCGTGGCTCCGGGCTCGTTCTCGACGTCGAGCAGCAGCTCCGTATCGCGTGCGATGCGCACCAGGACCGGCGCGCCCGGGGCGTGCCGGGAAGCGTTGGACAGCGATTCCTGGGCGACGCGATAGAGAGCGAGTCCGGTGACCTCCGGGACCGTCTCCAGCGCACCGTCGACGGTCCACTCGATGTGCACACCCGCGCGTCGCGCGCCCTCGAACAGGCCGATCACGTCGGACGCCTTCGGCTGGGGCGCGTGCTCGGGCAGCTGACCGTCGCTGCGCAGTACGCCCAGCATGCCCCGGATCTCGTTGAGCGCTTCGCGCGCCGTGGCGCCGATGGACTCGAACTCGGCACGCGCGGCCGAACCGACGCCCTCCACCCGGTACGGCGCGGTCTGCGCCTGCACCACCACCAGGGACATGTGGTGGGCCACGACGTCGTGCAGGTCGCGGGCGATGCGCGCCTTCTCCTCCAGGATGGCGCGGCGGGCCCGCTCCAGCTCGTTCTGTTCCTCTTGACGCTCAAGTTGCCGCCGCGACAGCGCCAGCCAGCGGATGAGCAGGCCGAACAGCACCAGCGCGGCCAGCGCGATCGGCCAGCCCCATGCGGCGTTCGCGAACGCGTCCCCTTCGCCGGGCATGGTGGTCGCGAACAGCAGGGCCGTCGCCGCCCAGGCCACCGCCACGATCTGCCCCGGCGCGCGCAACGCCACCGCGAACAGCGTCACCAGCAGGCACAGCACGTGGACCACCTGGAACGGCAGCTCGTTGTTCGGCTGATGCGGAATGGCCAGCGCGATCACCAGCGCGGAGCCCGCCGAGATGGCCCAGCCCAACGCCGGGTTGATCCGGACGAGCAGCACCGGGAACGCGGCGAGCGCCGCGATGAACGGCTGTGCCGCGGCGGGCACCGCGTGGGTCAGATGCAGGGTCGGCCAGGCCACCGTGTACCAGATCAGCGCGACCAGCACCGTGCCCAGGTCGAACCAGGTCCGCGCGTCCAGCCGTCGCGTCCAGGCGCGACTTTCTCGGTTCATGCCTACGACACTAGGAACTGCCCGCGCGCCGCGGCCTCATACCCACGGGTGATTCCGGACCGATACCCCGGTGCGAGAGCGCGCGGAGGGCTCACCCGGCAGCAGCGGACGCGGAACATCCCCGGGCGTGAGGCAGGTGCGGAAGCGGGGACCCTAACGTCGTCGCCATGAGCACACCGACCAGCGCCGGGCGCGAGACCCGGTCCGCATCGGCCGCAGGAGCCCGAAATCATTCCGCCGCAATCTCTTCCGTCACCGCTTACACGAGACGCTACGCGGCGCTCACCGCGACGGCGTTGACCGCCGTGGCAACGACGGTATTCCTCGCCCCCGCCCCGCGGGCCGCCGCGGCGGCCGCGCCGATCGAGAGCACGCAGGTGAGCGCCGCCGTCGCCGAACTGGCCGGAGGCGGCCCCGGCGCGCTCACCGCCATCCCCCCGGACTTCGTCGCATCGTTCGGCTACCGGCCGAGCACGCTGGACGGTCTGCTGGTCAATCCGCGCGGCGACTGCTCGTCTCCGGTGACGCTGCCCGCCGAGTTCGACACCGCGTGCAAAGCCCACGACCTCGGCTACGACCTGCTGCGCTATGCCGACCAGCGAGGCGAACCGCTGGGCCCGTGGGCACGGCAGGCCCTCGACGCGACGTTGGACCGGCAGATGCACCAGGCCTGCGCGGCGCGCGTCGATCCGTTCTCCCGTGCCCGGTGCGATGCGATGGCGTCGATCGCGAACACCGCCGTCGACTTGAATTCGCGGCGCCAGGACTACGGCGCGCCGGTGGTCGAATCCCTGCTGGGCGCCGCCGATACCGGATCGACGACGAGCTGGAAGCTGCTAGGTGTGCTCGGCGCCGGGATCGCCGGTCTGAGCGCGGTTCTCGTCGTGCGCAATCGACGGAGTGTTCCCGAAGCCGTGGCAGATCTGCCGTATGGCACCGGCGCGGCAGTGGTACGGCGATGACTTCGTCCGTCCCGGAGTTCCTGGATCGCCGCCCGTGGGTCGCCGCCGCGATCGGCCGTGTCGTGCCGCCGCGGATCGGCACGACGCTCGGCATCGGAACCGGTGTCCTGGCCTCCTTGGCGCCCGGTCTGCTTCCGCGCACCCCCAGCGCGCAAGCCGTACTGACCGGGCTGCTTGCGGCGCTCACCCTCGGCGTGGCCGGAGTGCTGCGAGTCATCTTGCGGCGCTGCGCTTTCGACATCGACCAGCGGCAGCCGTGGGTACGGCTGCCGCTGCTGATCGCGACGTCGGTGCTGGTGGTGGGCGCCGCGGCGAACGCAGGCCATTGGCAGAACCGGCTGCGCGCGGCGATGGGTACGCCGCAGATCGGCGCGGACTACTGGGTTCGGTGCGCGCTGGGCGCCGTCTTGATCATCGGGTTGTTCGTCGGCGCCACTCGCACGCTCGGTTGGGCTCTGGGCAAGCTGGGGTGGGCGCGGGGAGTTTCACTGGCGGCCGTCATGGGGGTGTTGCTGTCCCTGGTCGGCGCGCCCGCGGTGGCCGGATGGCGGGAGTCGGTGTACGCGAGTGCGAATGCCGAATTCGATCCCGCTGTGGTGCAGCCGGTTTCGCACAGCGGGTCGGGAAGCGCCGAGTCGGCGGTGAGCTGGGCGTCACTGGGCGCCGAGGGACGCAAGTTCGTCAGCGGCGCGCCGGTGCGGGCCGTGCGGGTCTACGTCGGCGTGGCCTCGGCGCCCGACTTGGACAGCCGGGTGGCGCTGGCGATCCGGGAACTGGAGCGCTCGGGCGGCTTCACGCGCTCGCACCTGGTCGTCGCGGTGCCCACCGGATCGGGCTGGATCGATGCGAACGCCGTGGCGGGTTTCGACCGGCGCTTCGACGGCGACGTCGCGCTGGTCGGGCTGCAGTACTCCTACCTGCCGAGCTGGGCGACGTTCGTGTTCGGCCGGGACGCGGCGGTGACGGCCGCACGCAGTCTGTTCACCGCCGTGGAACGCCACATCCAAGGGCTGGCGCACAAGCCCCGGCTGTACGTGTACGGGCAGAGCCTGGGCGCCCTCGGAGGCAATGCCGTCTTCGCGGACGACGCAGAGCAAGACGATCGGACCTGCGCGGCCCTCTGGGCCGGACCTCCGGCCAATCACGTCCACCGCGGCGGTGCGACGGTGCTGGCCAACAGCTCCGACCCGGTGATCCACTGGTCGCTCTCCCTGTTGTGGCACGCGCCCGACCTGACCGGCGCCCGCGTCGACGCTCCGGTGCCGCAGTGGCTTCCGCTGATCAGCTTCGCGCAGACCACCGCCGATCTGCTCGCCGCGTTGCACGCTCCCCCGGGCCACGGCCACCGTTACGGCACCGATCAGGGCACCGCCCTCGGTTCCTGCTGAGCCGTTCGGCGCGGCACCCGCACGGAACCGTCATAGAACATGTTCTAATTTGCGCATGGCCTTTGTCATCGACCTCGCCGTCGACATCGACGCTCCCGCCGACCTGGTGTGGCAGGTGATCACCGACTTCCCGCGCTACGGCGAATGGAATCCCTTCGTCCCGGAGTGCCGCAGTTCGCTGGTGCCCGGCGAGCCGATCGACATGCTCGTCCGCGTCTCCGGGTCGCGCCCGCGCAAGCAGCGGGAATGGATCCGTTCGCACACACCGGGGCGCGAATTGAGCTACTCGATGAAACCGGTGCCGCCGGGCGCGCTGCACAGTCTGCGCTCGCATACGGTGACGCCGCTTACGGACGACCGCACCCGCTACGAGTCGCACTTCGAACTCGGCGGATGGTTGCATCCGGTAGTTATCGCACTGCTCGGCAAGAACCTGCGGCGCGGCTTCGAGGGCATGACCGACGGCATTCACAAGCAGGCCGAGTCACTGCGCGCTTCCTGAGGGCGGCGGCCCGAATTCACCTGGCCCGCATAGCGAATCGCAGAGCCGCTCGCTTCCACGCGGGGAGCGAAGCGGCTCTGCGACGAACGTCAGGCGATGGCGCCGCGGGCGGCCTCATAGGCGGCGCCCACCCGGTAGAGGCGGTCGTCGGCGAGGGCGGGCGCCATGATCTGGAGCCCGACCGGCATGCCGTCGTCCTTGCTCAGGCCGGAGGGGACCGACATGGCGGGGTGACCGGCCAGGTTGGTGGGCAGGGTGCACAGGTCCGACAGGTACATGGCCAGCGGATCGTCCACCTTCTCGCCCAGCTTCCACGGCGTGAACGGACTCGTCGGCGAGACGAGCACGTCGACCTGCTGGTAGGCGTTGTCGAAATCGCGAGCGATGAGCGTGCGCACCTTGAGCGCCTGGCCGTAGTAGGCGTCGTAGTAGCCCGCCGACAGCGCGTAGGTGCCGATCATGATGCGCCGCTTGACCTCGGGGCCGAATCCGGCCGCGCGCGTGGCCGCCATGACCTGCTCGGCGCTGTGCTGCCCGTCGTCGGCGACGCGCAGGCCATAGCGCATGGCGTCGAACCGCGCGAGGTTGGACGACACCTCCGACGGCATGACCAAGTAGTAGGACGACAGCGCGTATTCGAAGTGCGGACACGACACTTCGACCACCTCGGCGCCGAGATCCTTCAGTACCGCCACGGCGGCGTCGAAGGAGGCGAGCACGCCGGGCTGGTAGCTGTCGGAGTGCAGTTCCTTCACCACGCCGACCTTCACGCCGCGCAGATCGCCCTGCGCACCCGCGCGCGCGGCCGCCACCACCGGCGGCACCGGCACGTCGCGCGAGGTGGAATCGCGCGGGTCGTATCCGGCGATCACCTCGTGCAGCAGCGCGGTGTCCAGCACCGTCCGGCCGCACGGACCGCCCTGGTCCAGCGACGACGCGCAGGCCACCAGGCCGAAGCGCGACACCGTGCCGTAGGTCGGCTTGGTGCCGACGGTCGCGGTGACGGCCGCGGGCTGACGGATCGACCCGCCCGTGTCCGTACCGATGGCCAGCGGCGCCTGGTTGGAAGCCAGCGCGGCCGCGGAACCGCCGCCGGACCCACCCGGGATGCGGGTGGTGTCCCACGGGTTGCGGGTGGGGCCGTAGGCCGAGTTCTCGGTGGAGGAGCCCATGGCGAACTCGTCCATGTTGGTCTTGCCCAGGATCGGGATGCCCGCCGCGCGCAGCCGCGTGGTGACCGTCGCGTCGTACGGCGACACCCAGCCTTCGAGGATCTTCGACGCGCAAGTGGTCGGCATGTCCGTGGTGGTGAACACGTCCTTGAGCGCCAAGGGAACTCCGGCCAGCGGCGAGGCGGGCGCTGCTCCCGAGGCGATCGCGGAGTCCACCGCGGCCGCGGCCTCCAGCGCCTGCTCCCCCGCGACGTGCAGGAAGGCGTGGTAGTCGCCGTCGACCGCGGCGATCCGGTCCAGGTGCGCCTGGGTGACCTCGACCGAGGACAGCTCGCCGCCGTGGATCTTGCCGGCGAGCTCGGCCGCCGACAGTGTGGTCAGGTCGGGCGCACCGTTGTTCATTCGGCCTCTCCCAGGATCTGCGGCACCATGAACCGCTGCTCGTCGACCGCGGGCGCGCCGGAGAGCGCCTCGCGCGGGGTCAGGCCCGGCACCACCTCGTCGGGGCGGGTCACATTCGTCGCCGGATTCGGCGACGCGGTGGGCGGGACGTCGGCGGCGGCGACCTCGGAGATGGTCCGTACGTGGCTCAGGATCGAATCCAGCTGTCCGGCGAACTGATCCAGTTCGGCATCGGACAGCGCGAGCCGGGACAGCCGGGCGAGGTGTGCGACCTCGTCGCGGGAGATGGCGGGCACCGCGGGACCCCTTTCGGCTTCGTTATCAACAGTGCTTGTCAACAGTGCTCAACCCATACAGCCTAGCCATTGGCGACCGGACCGCCGCCCGGCACCCGCGCTTCGTCGGCGCGGCGGCGCGACCGGCGCCCAGCAGGCCCCTGGCAACTCGCCGGGGCGCGCGACACGTCTGCACGAACTAGCCCGACACGCCGCTTTGGCGTGAATTCGCCGAGTGGCATGCGTCACTGGAAGGACTTCGACTCGATAACCGGGCGTAAGGGGTGTAAGTATTGCGTGACCCGGGTATCCGTTCAGAGCCTCGGCCGCTCAAGGAAAGGAAACGCACGTGTCGTATTTGCTCCGCGTGCAACTTCCGGATCGACCGGGAAGCCTCGGTGCGCTCGCGCTCGCACTCGGCTCCGTCGGCGCGGACATCCTCTCGCTGGACGTGGTCGAGCGCGGCGCGGGCTACGCCGTCGACGATCTGGTCGTCGAGGTACCTTCCGGCGCACTCCCCGACACCCTCATCACCGCCGCCGAATCGATCGGCGACGTGCGCGTGGACTCGATCCGCCCGTATTCCGGCGTGCTCGACACCCACCGCGAACTCGAGCTGATCGATCAGGTGGCGAGCGCTCGCGACGACCGGATGCAGGTGCTGGTGGACGGCGTGCCGCGAGTACTGCGGGTCGGCTGGAGCACGATCATCGACATCGGGCCGCAGGGGGCCTACCGGGTGGTCGGCAGCCCGAGTGCGCCACAGACACAGGCTGGTTCGGCGCCGTGGATGCCGCTGGAGAAGCCCACCGTGCTCGATCCCGAGGCCGGCTGGGTGCCGGAGATCTGGCGCGACATGGACACCAAGCTGGCCGCCGCTCCGCTCGGCAACTCCGGCAAGGTGCTGCTGCTCGGCCGGCCGGGCGGTCCCGACTTCCGGCCCTCCGAGGTGGCCCGGCTCGGTTACCTCGCGGGCATCGTCGCCACCGTCCTCGGCTGATTCCGAACCGGCGCTTCAGGTTCGGGCACCGCCCTCGGTGACGCGCCGATCCGGCGGTCGTATGCGGACGCGGCGCGAGTATCGCCGCGAGCGAGCGTCACCGACGCGGGTCGGTGCAACCGCCGCTCCGATCGCCCTCGCGGGCAGACGCCTTCACATGGGCCGCCCGCCTTCACATGTACCGCCGAGCGGCTGTCGCAGCAGCGGGGCCGGACCGGTGCAGCGCGACGAACCGTCAGGCGGACTCACCGGAACAGTCGATCGGTAGCCGCAGAACATGCAGCAGGTCCCCCGCGCTGGTACGCCAGTCCCGGCTGGGCACGGGATGGAAGCCGAGACGGTCGTAGATCCGGCGGGCGTCGACCATGGCGGGCATCGTGGTGAGGGCCACCGCGGCGCGACCCTCCGCGCGGGCCAGGTCGATCACGGTGCGCACCAATGCCGTTCCCGCGCCGAGCCCGCGCGCGGTCTTCGCGACGGCGAGCATGCGGAACTCCAGCTCGCCCGGAAGCGCGATCTCCGCGTAGGGGGTACCGGCCGGTGCGACGGTGAGCGAGCCGACGATCCGGTCGGCGTGCGTGGCGACCAGGATCCGGGCCGATACGGCCCGGCGGGCGGTGTCGGCCAGCTCGCCCGCGTACCAGCTGCCCGCCTCCACATAGCCCTCGCCGACGTAGACCTGCACGGTCAGCTCGCCGACCGCGTCGTACTCGTCCGGCCGCGCCGCCCGGACGACGACACCCGCCTCCCGCACATCCATACCCGGCATGATGCCATCGACCATGACGTGGGCTACGGCACGTCCGGCCCACCTGCTGGGCTCACGCCGGGTTGCCGGGTTCGCGCCGCCCCACCGCCGTGTCGCGTCGGCGCGCTGCTCGTGGGCGGTCGGCGGCGTCGTGACGCACTCACTGCCCGCGATCGACATACGCCGACACAGCAGCCTGGCCGCGAACGTCACGGCCGAGTGGTTCGAGCACCCGGCCGTCGCCCCGGGGAGCCGGTCCCGAGGATGACGCCCCGAGCAGCGGCCTGCGATCGCTCAGGCGGCTGCTCGGCGCGTCATCCTCGGGCAGCGGCCTGCGATCGCTCAGGCGGGCCGGGCGATCTGCCAGCGGTCGGGCTTGCCCGCCGGATAGACGACGGTGACCAGATCACCGATCTGCGGCCAGGAACTCGTGTCCCAGACGAATCGGCCGTACACGACCCTGCCGGGGATCGAAGGACCGGTCAGGTTCCCGGTGATGGTCACGAACTGCTCGCCGGAAGCATCGGGACGCGGGCTCACACCGGTGATGTACAGCGTCCCCTCCTCCGGGTTCACCAACCGATAACCCCGCTGGCCGCGGATCACGAGCACGATCAGCGACACCAGCACCGCGGTCAGGATTACCAGCGTGGCGAACTCCAGCATGACTTCAATGCTAAGTGCGCGTCACACCGGCGCGAGCTCGCTGGTGCCCTGAACGGTGCGCCGGACCTGCCAGACCGACGTGCGGGCGCGTTGCGAACGCCCGTTGCCCCGATCGATCAGCAGCCGGTTGCCGGTGGTGAAGATCAGTTGAGCGCCACGGGCGTTCGTTTCCGGGTTCTGGAACAGCTGGATCAACCGGTCGGTCTCCTCGGCGGGCAGGCACGCGCCGATGTCGTCGATTGCGAGGACGCGGCCCGCGTCCAGTGCGTCGAGCATGACGGGCAGCACCCGCAGCAACGCCAGCGTCGCGGAGGATTCGTCGCCGATCTCGAACGGGGTGTCGATGCCGTCGTGCACCAGGCTCAGTCCCACGCCGCGCCGGGCCACCATCCGCGCGTACAGGGCGTCGCGCGCCGCCCTCAGGTTGGTCAGCTCGCGCTCGAGCAGCGTGCCGGTGAGGCCGTTGTCGCGTAGCAACTGGTCGGCGTAGGCGGGCGAGCCGACGCACAGGTCGATCTGTTTGCCGAGGCCGGCGATGTCGGCGTCCAGTTCGCGCAGGTAGTCGGCGTACATCGGGTCGTGCTCGGCGACGAGCAGGTCTGTGATGCCCAGCTCGGCCGTGCGCAACAGCACCAGCAGCCGCGCCGCGTTCTCCGGCGACCGCGAGATATGGCTGCCCAGCCGGTGGGCGATGGCGTCGGGCTCGGCCGGACCGCGCTGCACCTCGAGCATCGACTCGAACCATCGGTAGGCGGGCACGAGCGCGTCGGAGTACATCTGGCCCGCGAGGCTGAGCAGCAGGGCGTTCGGCCGGACCAGCGGAGCCAGCGCGGTGATCCCGTACCGCGACGCCTCGAACATCGGGCCGATCTTGATCTGTTCGCCGCTGCGCTCGAACACGATCCGCTTGCGCGAGCGCGGGTGGGTGTGCAGCCATTCCGCGGTCACGTCGGCGTTGTCCAGCCGGAACCCGTAGGTGTACGGCACGCCCTCGGCGACGAACGCCGCCACGAATTCCGAAGGCCGGTCGGCGAATCCGAGATGCGGCGCGCGCACCGGGCCCGCGTACGGGTCCCACCCGGTCACCGAGTGCAGCACCGCGTCACGCATTTGCCAGAGCGCATCGATCAGGTTCGTCTTGCCCGCCGCAGCACCGCCGTGCACGGCGGTCACCGGCACGGCCACCGGCCCGCTTCCCTTGGTGAGCCGCAACTCCTGCTCGTCGGCCAGCGATCTGTGATTGGTCACCTGAAAACTGCGCAGCATGCCGCCATACTTCCGTCTGCACGACAGACGGGCGACACCAGCCCGGTGACGTCCGCGATCCGCGCCGATCGCGGTCGCCGGGACAGCGGGTGTGATAGCGGGTTAGCATGCCTGCACGTTGCGGCTTGCCGCGGCGTACTGCCGAAGTTGTTCTACGGGATGAGGGTAACGATGGAACCGACGGTTCGTCGTCTTGTGGTTCGAAGCTCCGTCGTCGCCGCGCTCGCGCTGGGCTCGCTGGTCGTGGCGCCGGAGGCGGTGGCCGACGCGCCGTGTCCGGAGGGCACCGCACGCGTGTTCCTGTCCGACAGCACGAACACCTGCCAAGGTGGCGGCACGGTCAGCTACGACCCGCCCGGCGTGGTGTCGAAGGTGTGCTCGACGCCGACCGCCGACGTGTCCGCCGAGGCGACGTTCAAGAACCGCCGGGGCAAGCTTTTCACCCAGAAGCTCGACCTGAGCAGCGGCCGCTGCGGACGATTCGACATCGCGGGCCAGCTGGGCGCCACGGTCACGGTGAGCTGAGCCGGGACACGGCCGCGCCGGTCACTCCTCGGCTTCGGCGTCCTCCGCGGCTGTCTCCGGCGCGACCGCTTCGGGGCCGCCTTCCAGCAGCCGCCGGAACCCCTCCTCGTCGAGGATCGGCACACCGAGTTCCTCCGCCTTGGCGGCCTTGGAGCCGGGCGCGTCGCCGATCACCACGAACGCGGTCTTCTTCGATACCGAGCTCGCGGCCTTGCCGCCGCGCACCAGGATCGCCTCCTTGGCGCCATCGCGGGTGAAGCCTTGCAGCGAGCCGGTCACCACGATGGACAGGCCCGCCAGATTGCGCTCGATGGATTCGTCGCGCTCGTCCTCCGTCCGCACCCCCGCGGCGCGCCACTTCGCCACCACGGCGCGGTGCCACTCGACGGTGAACCACTCCGCCACCGCGGCGGCGATGGTCGGGCCGACGCCGTCGGCCGCGGCCAGTTCCTCGAGCGACGCCTCCTGGATGCGGTCCAGGCTGCCGAATTCGGCGGCCAGCGCCCGCGCCGCGGTGGGGCCGACGTGCCGGATGGACAGGCCGACCAGCACCCGCCACAGCGGCCGGTCCTTGGCGACGGCCAGGTTCTCCAGCAGCCGCTTGCCGTTGGCGGACAGGCTGCCGTTCTTGTTCGCGTACAGCGAGGTGGTCAGCAGCGCCGTCTCGTCCAGGTCGAACAGGTCACCCTCGTCGGTGATGGCGCGGGACTTCAGCAGATCGATCGCGCCTTCGTAGCCGAGCGCCTCGATGTCGAAGGCGCCGCGGCCTGCCACGTGGTACACGCGCTCGCGCAACTGTGCCGGACAGAACTGCTGGTTGGGGCAGCGGATGTCGGCGTCGCCCTCTTTCTCGGGCCGCAGTTCGGTGCCGCACTCGGGGCAGTGGGTCGGCATCACGAACTCGCGCGCGTCCTCGGGCCGGGCATCCACCACCGGACCCAGCACCTCGGGGATGACATCGCCCGCCTTGCGGATGGTGACCGTATCGCCGATCAGCACACCCTTGCGCTTGACCTCGGCGGCGTTGTGCAGAGTGGCCATCGCGACCGTGGATCCCGCGACGGACACCGGCTCCATCACCGCGAACGGCGTCACCCGGCCGGTGCGGCCGACGTTCACCTGGATGTTCAGCAGCTTGGTCGTCGCCTCCTCGGGCGGATACTTATAGGCGATCGCCCAGCGCGGAGCGCGGGAGGTCGAGCCGAGACGGCGTTGCAGCGCGGTCTCATCGATCTTGATCACCTGGCCGTCGATCTCGTGCTCGATGTCGTGGCGGTGCTCGCCCCAGTAGGCGACCCGCTCGATCACCGCGTCGATGCCCTGCACCCGCCTGGTGTGCTCGGACACCGGCAGGCCCCACGCGGCGAGCGCGCGATACGCCTCGTACTGCGAGGTCGGCGTGTAGCCCTCGATGCGGCCGAAGCCGTGGCAGATCATGCGCAGCCTGCGCCGCGCGGTGACCGACGGATCCTTCTGACGCAGCGAACCGGCCGCGGTGTTGCGCGGATTGGCGTAGGGCGGCTTGCCCTCGGCCACGATGGCGGCGTTGAGCGTCTCGAAATCCTCCAGCCGGAAGTACACCTCGCCGCGGACCTCGAGCACCTCAGGAATGGGGAATTCGTCGCTGGGGGTCAGCTCGCCGGGGATGTCGTCGATGGTGCGCGCGTTGAGCGTCACGTCCTCACCGGTGCGTCCGTCGCCGCGGGTGGCGCCGCGCACCAGCCGCCCGTTGCGGTAGACGAGGTTCAGCGCGACGCCGTCGATCTTCACCTCGCACAGATAGTGCAGGTCCGGGCCGGTCTCCGCCTCCACCCGGGCGGCCCAGGCGCGTAGCTCGTCGACGTCGAACACGTTGTCCAGCGACAGCATCCGCTCGAGGTGGTCGACCGCGGTGAAATCGGTCGCGAAACCGCCGCCGACGAGCTGGGTCGGCGAATCCGGCGTGCGCAGGTCCGGATGCTCGTCCTCCATGGTCTGCAGCCGCCGCAACAGTGCGTCGAACTCACCGTCGGAGATGATCGGCGCATCCCGGACGTAGTAGCGGAACTGGTGCTCACGTACCTCGTCCGCGAGTTGCTGCCACTCCACCCGCTGCTCCGCCGTCGCCGGGGCCGCCGCGCTGTCGCTGTCACTCACCCATCGCACATTAGCCGAGGCCGCCGACAGCACCTCGTCATGTTCGCGCACGTCGCCGCACCCGACGGCACGGATTCCGGACGTCAGGAGAAGGAAAGCTCCTCCGGCTCCTCCGCATACGCGCGCGCGATCTCCGCGGCCAGGCGCAGCGCCCGCCGGCTCCACTCCAGCGGGACGCCCGCCAGACCACATGCCGGACTGACCGCCACCCGTTGCGCCAGCGTCCGGCGGCCGAAGCCGAGCCGATCGATCAGCCGGACGCCCGGCTCGGCGAATTCGCGCCAGGTGACCGTGGTCGCCTGCGGCTCGGTCGGGACGACACCGAGCACCAGCTGCTTACCCGCTTCGAGGGCTTCCCCGACCTCGTCGAGTTGCCCGGTGCCGATCGTGCTCAGGTCGAAGCCGATCGCGGCGGCGGCGCTGCGGCGCAAGAGGCCCAGCGCGGGCGGTTCGGCGCAGCTGTGCACCAGCACC
>NZ_BAFP01000103.1 GCF_000308455.1 Nocardia abscessus NBRC 100374
TTGCGCGCGGCCTGGGCACGCTCGGCGCGAGCCCGGGTCTCCCGCTCGGCGCGTGCGGCGCGGCGCAGCGAGTCCGCCTTGCCGCGCACCGATTCCGCCCGTTCCTCGGCCGTGCGTACGGCGAGCCGGGCCTCGACCTCCATCGCCCGCGCCTCGGCCAGCGCGGCCGCCGCCTCCTCCCGCGCGCGGCCCGCGGACTCGGTGCCCGCCGCGCCCGCGCCGTCGGCGTCGTCCTCGGACTGTTCGAGCTCCGCGTGCCGCAGGCGATCCTCCAGTTCGGCGAGCGAGGCGAGCGCCTCTTCCCGGCTCGCCTCGGCGTCGTCGCGCTGGCCCAGCAGACGCTCGCTCTCCGCGTGCGCGGTGCGGGCGGTCTGGCCGAGCCTGGCGAGGCGCTCGTAGATCGCCACCAGTGCCTGATCGGATTCGTGCAGGGCGAGCAGCGCATGGTCGACGGCGTCCTTGCGGTCGGCCTGCTCCTCCAGCGCGCCGGACAGCGCGGCCTCGAGTTCCTCGGCGCGCCGCTGCGCCGCGACCAGCTCCGCCTCGGCGGTGTCGATGTCGGCCTGGATCTCCAGCTGGCTGGGTGCGCGATCGGAACCGCCCAGTAGCCAGCCGTTTCCGGCGAGGTCGCCGTCGCGGGTGACCACGCGCAGGTCGGGCCGCGCCGCGACCAGCGCACGGGCGGCGGGCAGATCGTCGGCCACGGCGATGCCCGCGGTCAGCGCGGCGATCGCGCCGCGCACCGTGTCGGGGCACTCCACCACGTCGAGCAGCAGGCGGGCCCCGTCGGGCAGCGCGCCGGGCTGCGGCCGCTCGGCGCTCGCGGTGCCGAACACCACAGCGGCGCGGCCACCGTCGGCGTCCTTGAGCGCCTGGATCGCGGCGTGCGCGGATTCGCCGGTGTCGGCGGCGACGGCATCGGCCAGCGGGCCGAGCGCGGCCGCGACCGCCGCCTCATAGCCGCCGTGCACGCGCAGCAGGCCGGACAGCGGACCGAGCAACCCCTGTTCGCGGTGCTCCACCAACCAGGCCACACCGTCCCGGCGGGCCAGGTTCATCCCGAGCGCCTCGATCCGCGCACCCAGCGACGCGACCCGCTTGCTCGCGTCGCGGTCCTGCTCGCGCAGTTCGGTGACGCGCTGATCGGCCAGTTCAAGGGCCTGCACCGCGTGTTCGTGCTGGGTGTCCAGCCCTGCCTCGCCCGCGTCGAGTTCCGCGAGTTCGCCCTGCACCGTGTCGAATTCGACCTGCGCGGCCTCGCCGCGGTGGCGGGCGTCGGCGATGGCGACGGACAGGCGCGCGATCTCCGCGTCCACCGATTGCGCCCTGGCCCGCAGGGTGTCCACCTTGCCGGACAGCCGCGCCACTCCTTCGCGCCGATCCGCGATCGCCCGCACCGCGGCCAAGTGCGCCTGCTCGGCGGCCTTGGCGGCGTGCTCGCGTTCGGCCAACTGGTCCCTGGCCGCCTCCAGCGTCTCGGTGGCCATCTCGACCGCCTCGCGCAGCTCGGCCTCCTCGGCCTCCACCCGGTCGGCCTCGGCCTCCAACTGCTCGGGGTCGCGGCCGGTGCCGACCGGAGCGGCGGCGTCCAGGTGCCGCGCCCGGTCACCCGCGATGCGCACGGTGGCGTTGACCCGCTCGGCCAGCGCGGAGAGCTGGAACCAGATCTGTGCGGCGGCCTCGGCGCTCGGGGTCAGCCGGGACAGCTGGAATTCCTGCTGTGCCAGCGCCGCGTTGGCGGCGTCCAGCTCGGAGTGCACGGTGATCTGCTGCTCGCGCGCGTACGCCTCCTTGCTCTGCTGACCGGCCAGCTCCTCGCGGCGCGTGACCAGGTCGTCGGCGGCCAAGCGCAGCCGGGCGTCGCGCAGGTCGGCCTGCACGGTCTGTGCCCTGCGGGCCACCTCGGCCTGCCTGCCCAGCGGTTTGAGCTGGCGGCGCAGTTCGGTGGTGAGGTCGGTCAGGCGGGCCAGGTTGGCCTGCATGGCCTCCAGCTTCCGGACCGCCTTCTCCTTGCGCTTGCGGTGCTTGAGCACACCGGCGGCCTCTTCGATGAACGCGCGGCGGTCCTCCGGGCGCGACTCCAGGATGGCCGACAGCTGCCCCTGCCCCACGATGACGTGCATCTCCCGGCCGATGCCGGAGTCACTGAGCAGTTCCTGCACGTCCATCAGGCGGCAGGAACTGCCGTTGATCTCGTATTCGCCCGCGCCGTCGCGGAACATGCGCCGGGTGATGGACACCTCGGCGTAGTCGATCGGCAGCGCGCCGTCGGAGTTGTCGATGGTCAGCGTGACCTCGGCGCGGCCGAGCGGGGCGCGGCCCGCCGTGCCCGCGAAGATCACGTCCTGCATCTTGCCGCCCCGCAGCGCCTTCGCACCCTGCTCGCCCATCACCCAGGTGAGCGCGTCGACGACGTTCGATTTGCCCGATCCGTTCGGACCGACCACACACGTGATGCCGGGCTCCAACCGCAGCGTCGTCGAGGACGCGAAGGACTTGAAGCCCTTCAGCGTCAGACTCTTCAGGTGCAAGTTCGACGACCTTTCCGTGTTCTGCCCGGTCGGCGTTCTGCGTGGTCCAGCCAGCGCATCCGGCGACCAGTCATGGTATCCGTCGCGTGCGGGGGCCCGACCGGGCCCGACGATGCATGCGGTCGAGTAGCGGTTCGGCGTTATCCGTAGGTTATCGACTCGTCCCCGGTTCGCGCGCATTTCGATGTGCTCGAGGTTTGCCCACATCGCCGATCGCGCTGCGTGCCGCACCGGGCCTTGCGCATCGGAGCGAGCGCGGCGGATCGCCCCGTCGTCGCGCAGCCGAGCCCGCGTGCTCGGCCGACCGCACCCCCTTCTGCCGTCGCCGATCGAGGCAGTCTCGAACTGGCACTGACGCCGCGCCCTCCCGGCACATACGATCCCTCTGATTCGCCAGCGGAAGTTCGGGAGCGCACCACGATGTCTGCCCCCTCACCAGGGACAAGCACGCGGTTCCGCCTTGCCCGCATCACGGGACTGGTACTCGGCAGCCTGGTGTTCCTGCACGCCTGTGAGCGCAGCAAGAGCACGCTGCTCGGCGATGTCCGGGTGGAGGTGGCGATCGCGGCCGCTCTCGGTGCGGCGGCTCTGGCCGCGGGATGGTTCGAGATCAAGCTGGGGGCGCAGGAGGAGGACGCCGACCCGTCATGGGACGATTCCGGGCAGGACGAAACCCCCAGTCCTGGGAATTTTCCCGGTCGATCCCGGCGATCCGCCCACGCGGCCTACCCCGAACGCCCCCGAGCGGAGCACACCCGCCCTGCCACGCGACCGGCGCCCACGACGCACCTCGAGGACGACGACCAGCCCGAACCCCTCGAGCCCTCGGGCCGCGCCGATCTCGTCGCGGGGATTGCGCGGACATTGCGGATCACCCGCCCCGGCGCAACGGGCGAACGACCGCAGCTGCCCGCGTTGAGCGCGATGACGAAATGGATGCGCCGGGTCGAGCCCGACGAAGACGCCGACCTGGACGAGGTCGACGACGACGAGGTCGAGCAGATCACCCACACCGAGACCGGCGAGCTCGTCATCGAGTCCAGCAGCCGAACGGTGCGCGCCAAGATCGCCCGCTCCGGCGACCTGGTCGTGCACGGCCGCGCGCACGGTGGTCCGCAGGAATGGAAGTGGACGTTCCAGCCGGAGACCTTCCCCGCCATCCGCAACGCACTCGGCGACGGGCCCGGCGATCTGCTCGATCTGCTCGAGGACACCATTCCGTGGCTGGACGCCGGTGCGCGCCACGACCCGGGCGCGTGGTTGCGCGCCCACGACATCCCGGCCACCTACCGGGAGAAGGGCGTCAGCGCCACACAGGTCACCCGCGAACTTCCGGTGCTCCAGCCGGGACGTCCGCCGCAGCCGCCCCGCGCGGGCAGGTCCCAGCGGAAGCCGTCTCCCGACGCAGCCGGCACCCGGACCGCGCGGACGTCCACCGGAACCGGGGACGACCGTGCCCGGCGGGAACGACCCGCGGCTTCCGCACGATCCCCGGAGCCCTCACCCGCGCGCCGCGAGAGCCGCTCCGCCCAGCGCGGAGCCGCCGACCCGCAGCCGTCGTCCCGGCGCACCGATGCCGAGCGACGGACTCGCGGCGACAAGTCCCGATCTACCGGACAACCGAGCCGTTCGTCCGACGACTACGGTTCGCCGACACCATCGCGCCGACGGCACAACGAGCCCGCGCACAGCGATCGGTTTCCCCGCACCGGCACGGAGGATTCCTCCCCGCCCGGCCGTCCGACACCCGGCCGTCCGGATCTGCCGAGACGCAGGCACCAGGACATCGCCGACGACCAGCGCGACACGCACCACGACGCCGGACGTCCGGAGGGATACGACGACACCCGTCGGCCACCAGCGAGTCGGCAGGCCGGGCGGAACTCCCAGCCGTCCCCGGACTTCGAGCCCAGGACCGGCCGACGAGAGCGGCCCGATGCCCCGTACCGCGACCGACCGGCGCCGTCCGACCGAGCCGCGGAACGAACCCACGATCAACCTCCACCCGGCCGCCGCCATCGCGGGGACGAGCGGCCACGGCGCGACACTCCGTCCGCCCAGGACACCTCCCGGCGTGGGTGGTAGGGCGCGAAATGGGCACCGCCACCCGGCAACCCGGGTGGCAGCGCCGGTGAACGAGGCTCAGCTCGCGCGGTGGGTGAATCGGCCGTTCTCGAAGCCGGCCACCATACGGAACGCGAGAACGGCGCCCCACGGGCCGATCACCCACATCGGCCAGAAGTAGGTGAAGGCGCCGACGCCGAGCGAGATCGCGGCCCAGATCACGAGCACCAGCACGCTCACGGCGAGCCAGGCGCTGCCCTCGATGCGCTGCCAGATCGGCATCCGTGGGCGGCCGGACGCGGGTGCGGCCGCCTCCTTGTCGAGTTCGGGCAGATCGGACAGCACCGAGCGCAGGTCCTCGCGGTCGGTGGTGGCGTACACCTGGGCGACGCGCTGGTCGTACTCGGGCAGATCGATCCGCCCGTCTGCCATGTGCCTGGCGAGCAGGCGCACCACGGTGTCGCGTTCGGCGTCCGAGGCGCGGGTGCCGGTGGAGATGTCCATGCCTGGTCCTATCGACTGTTCCACCCTCCATAGTGGAATATGATTTCAGAATAAACCTCCAAAGTGGAATGTCAACCCCGGGACGATTCCCGGTCGAAAGCCCCGACTTGTCGCGCTCCGGCGGTAATGTTCACATTGTCAGGAACAGCTGTATGGACATCTGTTCAGAATCGCGTGTCGGCCATGCGGCCGGATCCGCGGCATCAGTGAACGCGCTGAGGAGGCAGAGGTGTCGGAAACCGTCCGCGGGGTCGTGGCCCGCAGCAAGGGCGCACCGGTCGAGATCGTCGATGTGGTGATCCCCGATCCGGGACCGCACGACGTAGTGGTCCGGGTGCAGGCCTGCGGGGTCTGCCACACCGACCTGCACTATCGCGAGGGCGGGATCAACGACGATTTCCCGTTCCTGCTCGGCCACGAGGCCGCGGGCGTGGTGGAGACCGTGGGCGCCGCGGTCACCCACGTGGCGGAGGGCGATTACGTGATCCTCAACTGGCGCGCGGTCTGCGGCGAGTGCCGGGCGTGCAAGCGCGGCCGTCCCTGGTACTGCTTCGACAGTCGCAACGCGAGCCAGAAGATGACGCTCGCCGACGGGACCGAGCTGACACCCGCGCTGGGCATCGGGGCGTTCGTCGACAAGACCTTGGTGCACGAGGGCCAGTGCACCAAGGTCGATCCGGAAGCCGACCCCGCGGTGGCCGGCCTGCTCGGCTGCGGCGTGATGGCGGGCATCGGCGCGGCGATGCACACCGGCAACGTCTCCACCGGCGACACCGTCGCGGTGATCGGCTGCGGCGGCGTAGGCGACGCGGCGATCGCCGGGGCACGGCTGGCCGGAGCCGCGACCGTCATCGCCGTGGACCGGGACTCCCGGAAGCTGCGCTGGGCCACCGACTTCGGCGCCACACACACGATCGACGCGACCACCGAGGACGTGGTCGAGAAGATCCAGGAGTACACCGGCGGCTGGGGCGCCGACGTCGTCATCGACGCGGTCGGCCGCCCGGAGACCTGGAAGCAGGCGTTCTACGGCCGCGATCTGGCGGGCACGGTGGTCCTCGTCGGCGTGCCGACTCCGGAGATGACCATCGACATGCCGCTGCTCGATCTGTTCTCGCGCGGCGGCGCGCTGAAATCGTCCTGGTACGGCGACTGTCTGCCGGAACGCGACTTCCCCACCCTGATCGACCTCTTCCGCCAGGGACGGCTGCCGCTGGACCGGTTCGTCACCGAACGTATCGGGCTCGACCAGGTGGAGCAGGCCTTCGCCAAGATGCACACCGGCGACGTGCTGCGCTCGGTGGTGATCTGGTGACCACCCGCATCGACCGCGTCGTCACCTCCGGCACCTTCGCCCTCGACGGCGGTACCTGGGCCGTGGACAACAACATCTGGCTGATCGGCGACGACGACGAGGTGGTCGTGATCGACGCCGCCCACGACGCCGACCCGATCGTCGCCGCGGTCGCCGGACGCGCCGTGCGCGCGATCGTGTGCACCCACGGACACAACGATCACGTGACGGTCGCGCCCGAACTCGCCGAGCGCCTCGACGCGCCGGTCCTCCTGCATCCCGCCGACGAGCCGCTGTGGCGCATGACCCACCCCGAAGCCGCCTACCGGCCGCTCGCGGACGGCGACCGGATTCCTGTGGCGGACACCGAGATCCGGGTCCTACATACACCCGGCCACTCCCCCGGATCGGTCGCACTGCATCTGCCCGCGACCACGGCGGTGTTCACGGGGGACACGTTGTTCGCGGGCGGGCCCGGCGCAACGGGCCGCTCGTTCTCCGATTTCGGCACGATCATCGAGTCGATCCGCGAGCGCCTGCTGACGCTCCCAGAGGAAACCACCGTGCACACCGGCCACGGCGACTCCACCACCATCGGCGCGGAGAAACCGCACCTCGCCGAGTGGATCGCCCGCGGTCACTGAGCACCGCGGACCGAGGGCGATCGGAGGCGATCGCCCGCGGTCGGCCGGGCGAAGGCTAGCCGCGGCACGGGTGGCACCGGTCCAGATCGAGGTTCAAGCGCAGGACATCGACCCGCGGCTCGCCGAGGAATCCCGGGGTTCGGCCGCGGGTGCGCTCGTCGACCGGCGTTCACCGTCGACCTGGCCGCCGAGAAGGTCACCAAAGGCGGCGAGACCCTGCACCTGACCCCAACCGGCTGGGACATGCTCGAGATGCTGGTGCGCCATCGCGGCAAGCTGGTCGGGCGGCTCGAGTGGTAATCCCGGCCACGGGCCGCCCTGCGCGCGGAATGCCGCGGTGGGGCGCGGTGTTGCCAGCCGCGCGAGCTGATTGCGACGACAATGGCAGGATCGAACTCATGGCTGAACAGACCGTTACCACCGCCGGCGTGGCGCCGATCGCGTCCGAACCCACCACGCTGTGGGTCGAGCGCACCGGGACCAGGGCCTACACCGGCCGCAGCTCTCGCGGCGCCGAGGTACTGATCGGTTCGCAGGGCGTCCCCGGTGTGTTCACCCCCGGCGAGCTGCTGAAGATCGCGCTCGCCGCGTGCTCGGGCCTGAGCGCGGACTTCCCGCTGTCGCGCAAGCTCGGTGACAACTTCGACGCGACCATCCGCGTCTCCGGCGACGCCGACCGGGAGAACGAGGTCTATCCGCAGCTGGACGAAGTGTTCGAACTCGACCTCAGCGATCTCGACGACGCGGCCAGGGAACGGTTGCTGGTCACCGTGCAGCGTGCGATCGACAAGGTCTGCACGGTGGGGCGGACGCTGAAGGCTGGATCGAAAGTGACGCTGTCGTTCGACATCGAGGCCTGATGGCCGAGGCCGTTCGGTTGAGCGCCTGGGTGCACGGCCTGGTCCAGGGCGTGGGTTTCCGCTGGTGGACCCGGTCGCGGGCGTTGGAACTCGGGCTGGTCGGGCACGCGACCAACGCCAGGGACGGCCGGGTGCACGTGATCGCGGAAGGGCCGCGAGCGGCGTGTGAACGGTTGCTCGCACGCTTGCGTTCCGGGGATACACCTGGTCAGGTGAGGTTGGTTGTGGAAAGCTGGGAGCCCGCGCGGGGTGATTTGACCGGTTTCGAGGAGCGGTAGTGGTGGTTCGGGCGACGAGGGGGCACAGCGGTGAGCACACGTAACCCGGGTGACGACGAGCGCCGGGACGAGCCCGAGCGGCCGTCCGGCCCGCGATCCCCGGCCGATGGCGAGCAGGCATCCACCCCGGCCACGCCCGGGTCGGGCGACGAACAGGACTGGTCGACGCCCGTCTCCGCTGGAACGGACCGGTCGACGCCCGCACCGAGCAGCCCCGCCGAGCAGCCCGAGATCGACTGGTCGACGCCCACTTCCGCGGCGCCCGATAACGCGAGCGCTCCGGGCGCCGGGGAACCTCCCGCCGCGTCCGCCCCGCGCCCCGGCAGCATCCAGCGCCAGCAACCCGGCGTGACCCAACCCCGCCCGCAGACGGTGGCCGAGGCACGGGCACGAGACAAGGCGCGCAGGCGCGCCGAAGAAGCGCAGCGCGCCGCCGCCGCGGCCGCGGAGGCCAAGAAGCGCACCCGCAAGCGCGTCATGATCGGCGGTGTCGCCATTGTCGGCGTCGCCGCTCTGGTCGGCGGCGGCTATCTAACCTATCGCGCCCTGACCGCGCCGGACCGTGTCACGGCTCAGTGCGTCAAAGTCGAGAACGGTCAAGAGATCGTGGTCGACGATGCATACTGCGGCGACGGCCGCCCCGGATTCGTCAACGACGGCGGGGTCAATCCGGGTTTGATCATCCTCGGCGGCGGACCGCAGTACCGCTATTACTACGGCGGCACCGGCACCGTCGGCAGACCGCCGACCGGCGGCACCACGATCAAGCCGAAGAACGCCGAGATCAAGACCAAGAGCGGCACCACCATCCAGCGCGGCGGTCTGGGCAGCAAGAGCACCGGCGGAGGGTCGTAGATGCGGCGCGTACGGGATACGCCACGGCCGGGCTGGCAGCAGACCATCGAAAGCCAGGGCCTGGTCTACGGTTCCCCGGGGCGGGACGCGAGCGGTCAACCCCGGCCGTACTGGGACGAGTCGGTGCACTACGAGTTCGACATGCCGGAGATCCTCGCGCTGGAGGCCGACGTCGAACTGCTGCACTCGATGTGCCTGAACGCGGTGGAGCACATCGTGCTCACCGAGCGGTTCGCCGATTTCGGCCTGCCCGAGTGGTGCTGGGGCCCGATCGCCGAATCCTGGCGGCGCTCCGACCCGCACGTGTACGGGCGCTTCGACCTGCGCTACGACGCGCGGCGTCCGGCGAAACTGCTGGAGTACAACGCGGACACGCCGACCTCGCTGCTGGAAGCGGCGATCGTGCAGTGGCACTGGCTGACCGACCGCTACCCCGGCGGAGACCAGTGGAACTCGTTGCACGAGAAGCTGGTCGAGCGGTGGGGCGAGCTGCGCGATGTGCTGCCCGGCTCGCAACTGCACTTCACCTGGTCCGGCGCGGACGCCACCGGCGAGGACAACGTCACCACCGCCTATATGCAGGAGACCGCGGCCGAGGCCGGATTCGACACGATCGCGCTGCCGATCGAGGAGATCGGATTCGACTCGGAGCTGGAGCGGTTCGTCGACCTGGCGGAGGCTCCGATGGAAGCCGTCTTCAAGCTCTACCCGTGGGAGTGGGTGCTCGATGACGATTTCGGCAAGCGGGTCGTGGACAGCCTGCCGGAGACCATGTGGATCGAACCGCTGTGGAAGGCATTGCTGAGCAACAAGGCGATCCTGGCGGTGCTGTGGGAGATGTACCCGGGCCACCCGAATCTGTTGCCCGCCTACCTCGACCAGCCCAACGAACTCACCGAGTACATCCGCAAACCGAAGCTGGGACGCGAAGGCGCCAACATGACCATCGTCGGCGCCGGCTTGGAGACCGCGACCGGCGGTGTCTACGGCGAGGAAGGCTATGTGTACCAGTTGCTCGACCCGCTGCCGGAATTCGATGATATGCGCCCGGTGCTGGGCGCGTGGATCGTCGGTGACGCCGCGGCGGGGCTCGGCATCCGCGAGACCGCGGGACTGATCACCGACGACGGCTCCGCCTTCGTCCCGCATCGCATCCTCCCCGACTGAGCATCGTCACCGACAAGCACGAATCCATCTCGGCGCAGGCCAACCCACTTCGGAAGGATCAAGATGACCGCAGTCGCCCTGGAATCGGGGTACTGGAACTCGCTGGGCGAGGGTGTGGGAGCGATCGTCCTCTACGCCCTCGTCGGCTTGGTGCTCATGCTCGTCGGCTTCTACGCCATCGACCTGACCACCCCGGGCAAGCTGCGCAAGCTGGTGGTGGCGGGCAAACCGAACGCCATCATCGTCACCGCCGCGGGCATGATCAGCATGGCGTTCATCGTGGTACTCGCCATCCTGGCCGTGGGCAGCGGCGGCAAGCTCTCCGAGGGCCTGATCGCCGCGCTGGTGTTCGGCCTGGTCGGCATTGTCGCCCAGGTCATCTCGGTGCGCGTCATCGAACGGGCGATCGGCATCGATATCGGCGCCGCGCTGCACGCCGAGACCTACACCACCGAAGTGCTCGTGGTGGCGGCCGCGCATTTCGCGCTCGGGCTGGTCGTCGCCTTCGCGATTCTGTAGCCCGCACGCCGGTTCGCGGTCCGGATCGGGCGGGATGCTCGTACTCCCGCCCGACGGCCGCCGCTCGGGCCGAGAACCTCTCGGTCAGTGCGCGTCTTGGTGGTCGAGGCAATAAGCCGCCGCCGCCAGGTACTGGCGGCATTCCGGGCCGTGACCGGCGTGCACGCTGCGGATGAACAGGGCGCGATCCAGGTCGAGATCCGTCGAGGGTTCCGCGGCACAGTCCCGATACTGTGTCCGCCACAGGTCCTGCATATCCAGCGATGTCTGCATCGTGCGCCACCTTCCGTGCTACGTATTTGTGCGAGAAGGCTTGCCAATATCCCTACGCCGGAGGCATACCCGCTCGCGCCCCTCGGCAACCGGTGTGCGTCACCGGGTCACCAATCGCCAGTCGTCGGGCAGGCGCGCCGCGGTGATCTGCGCACCCTCGGCCTCCAGGTCGACGGTGGTCGAACCGAGCCGAAGAGCGCGCAGCGAGACCCTACCCCACCGCGCGGGCAGCTGCGGCCGGACGGTGAGCGTCCGGGTCGGCGCGTCGGGGTCGAGTCCGAAGAACGAGCGCACCAGCAACAGCGGCGCCGCGCTCGCCCATGCCTGCGGCGAGCAGGACGTCGGATACGGCACGGGAGAGGCGAAACGCGACCGGGGAAAGCCGCAGAACAACTCCGGCAGACGCCCGTCGAACATCGCCGCCGCGTCCAGCAGACCGGTGGCCAGCTGTGTCGCCAGCTCCACCGCACCGGGAATGTGCCGGTAGCGCAGCAGCCCCGCCACCGCGATGGCCGTGTCGTGCGGCCAGACCGAGCCGCAGTGATAGCTCATGGGGTTGTAGGCGCCCATGTTCGAGGCCAGGGTGCGCAATCCGAACCCGGAGTCCATCTCCGGGCTCGCCATGCGCGACACCAGTTCGGCGGCGTGCTCGTCCGTGGCGATGCCCGACCAGAGGCAGTGCGCGGCATTGCTGGTCAGCGAGTCGACCTGGCGTTTGCCGCCGTCCAGCGCCACGGCGTACCAGCCGCGGTCGGGCAGCCAGAACTGCTCGGCGAACTTGACCCGCAGCTCCGCGGCGCGTTCGCGCAGCCGTCCGGCCAGCCGCGGGTCGTCGAAGGCGTCGGCCAGCTCGGCCCTGGCCAGCATCGCGGCGTGCACGTAGCCCTGCACCTCGCACAGCGCGATCGGGGCCTCGGCGATATGGCCGGTGGCGTCGTTGATTCCGTCGAAGCTGTCCTTCCAGCCCTGATTGATCAGGCCGCGGTCGGTGGCGCGACGGTATTCGACGAATCCGTCGCCGTCCCGGTCGCCGTAGTCGGTGATCCAGTGCAGGGCGGCGTCGGCGGCGGGCAGCAGTTGCCGGATCGCCTCGGCGTCCGCGCCCCAGCGATGGCATTCCGCCAGCAGCATCACGAACAGCGGTGTGGCGTCGGCGGTTCCGTAGTAGATATTGCCGCCGAACACCTGCCCGCCCGCCGGGCCGCGGCGCATCTCGTGCATGATGCGTCCCGGTTCCTCCTCGGTGAGCGGATTCACGTCCTGCCCTTGCAGTTCCGCCAGCTGCTGCAGCGTGCCCAGGGCCAGGTCGACCTCCAGCGGCAGCGCCATCCACGCGGTGAGCAGGCTGTCGCGGCCGAACAGGGTCATGAACCACGGCGCGCCCGCCGCGACGAACGGCCGGGCGTCGCCGGATTCGTCGTGCATCTGCAAAGCGCCCAGATCGCTTTCGGTCCGGCGCAGCACCCGGGTCAGCGCCGGGTCGGACGCGGCGATGTCGGTCGCGGTGTCGCGCCACGCCTCGATCTTGCGGCCCGGCGCACTGATCCCGTAGTGCTCACCGGGAGAGATCGCCTGGAACCGCTGGTTGCCCACCGTCGGCTGGGCGATGATCTCGGTCTGCCAGCATTCGCCGACCGGCACGATCACCCGCCACACCAGCGAACCCGGAAAAACCTCCGGTTCCACGGTCGCCGAGATCGAGATTCCCCGGCTGCGGTCGGCGTGGTCGTGCAGCACCAGCTCGCCGTCGGCGACCGTCACGTCGGCCCGGGCGTGTCCGGCGCGGCCTTCCTTCACCGCGAACAGGTCGACGAAGTCGGCGTCCACGTGCAGTTCCAGCAGCACCGCCGTGGGCTCACGGCCCATGTTCTCCAGCGTGATCAACTCGTGCATGCCGTCGGCGACGATCCGTTCGCGCACCACCAGCAGCGTGCTGTCGGCCAAGCCCGCCTGCGGGGGCCTGCGCAACACGAACCTGGCGGCGAACGCCTCCGGACTCAGTACCGAGAGCGGCTCGGCGGGTTTGCCGTTCACCAGCAACTCCCAGCGCGACAGCACACGGGCGTCCCGGAAGAACAAGCCGTGCGGCTTGCCCGTCTCGACATCGCCGAGCCGATTGGACAGGCAGAACGTGCCGCCTTCGACCAGGGTGACCGAGCCGCACCCCCCGAACCCGGTGGGCTCACCGGAATTCAGGGGGGCGGGGGTCAACGGTGCGGAACCGGTCACGCCAATCCGCTCGCCGCGATCCTGACCGGCGCGGAGCCGGGCGCGCTGTCGACCGGCGCCGCGGCGGGCACCGCGGTGTCCAGCGGCGCGGCGCCGAACCGCTTCTTGGAACGCAACAGCCGGCGATACACCTGCTCGTACCCGAAGCCGAGGGTGTCGGAGCCGAACTTGGCCTGGACGTGGGAACGGCAGGCGTACGGGTCCATCGCCCTGACCTCTTCGATGGCCGCGGGCAATTCGGCGGGATCGGAACAGATACGGCCGGTCACGCCGTCGACGATCACCTCGGACACCGCACCGCCGCGCAGCGCGACCACCGGCGTGCCACAGACCATGGATTCGATCATCACCATGCCGAACGGTTCCTCCCAGCGGATCGGGAACAACAGGCAACGCGCATTCGCAAGCAGCTTACGCTTGGCCGCCGCGTCGGCGAGACCGAACAGGTGATCGTTGTCCGTCAACAGCGGCCGCACCTTCTCCTCGAAGTATGCCTGTTCGGGACGTTCGCTGCACTTACCGGCGAGCACCAGCGGGATACCCGCGGCGTGCGCGGCCTCCAGCGCCAAGTGCGGCGCCTTGCACTCGTTGAACCGGCCGAGGAACAGCGCGTAGTCGTCCTTCTCGACCCGGAACGGCCAGTCGTCGACGTGCAGCGCATTGTGCACGCGTCCGGACCAATTGAGGCCCGGCGCGAGCTCGCGCTGACGGTCGCTGATCGCCACGAGCGCCACCTCGTCGCCCAGATCCTGGTAGTAGCGGTAGATGTCGTCCTCTACCGGCCCGTGCACGGTCAGCACCGTCGGCAGGCCCATGCTCTGGAAGACGGACGCGTTGAGCGGGCCCGCGAAGGTGTGGTCGTGCACCAGGTCGATACCCGATGTCGCCACGAGCTTCTCGATGGCGCGGCGCACCCGCAACGCGTGCACGACCTCGGGGAACGGCTCTCCGAGGCGCTCGGGCAGCGCTCGGTCCCACACCGGCACGAACTTGGCCTTGGTCCCTGGCTCCCCCGCGCCCAACAAGGTGACGTCGTGGCCACGGGCCACCAATGCGTCGACCAGATCGGCCACCACGGCCTCGACACCGCCATACGCCTTGGGCGGGACGTCGAAGTACGGCGGCACGACCATCGCGATGCGAAACGGGCCGCTGGCATGATCTGTCGACAAGTAGTCGGACGACGGCATTTCCAGATCGGACGATGCCTGCGCGGAAATAGGCACGGAAAGCGCGCTCATGACCCTCCTTCCAGGGACAACCAAGTAGCACTCGCATTCACCCAGCACTCGGAGTACCGGGCGCCGAACTGAACTAAGTGGCCGCCGCGGCGGGGGTGAAGACCTAGCTGCACCGCCGTCCATGGGGCTTGGTTGGCCTGGTCACGCTTTCGGCATGATCAGGGGGGCCGAGTGGGAGGTACCTCAGGGGGCATCGTTCAAACCAAACAGTTCGGAAAAAATCGCGCCGCCCAGCGTTCGTTCAGCTACCGATGGGTAAGCCGGTGGCCCCGCCTTGTCCGCCGGGGCCGGACACGGCGCCTCACCCCTCGATGACGACCCGTGGATCGTGGTCCGCCCCCACGGCATTCCCGCCCGCCACGATGAACGACAGCAGATCCTCCGCCTCCGCGCGCACCGCCGCCTCGTCGGACGCGGACAACGGGTGCCAGGGCACGATGCGCAGCGTGGCGCCGTCGAGCGACCAGCGGCCGTGCACGAAGCCGTCGACCAGGTACATGGGCACGCCTGCGGATGCCTCACCTGCGGTGCGCTTGCGGTCTTCCTCGCCGATGATCCTGCGGCGGTCCTTGTGGCCCAGCAACGCGTTGTCGAACGCGGGCAGAAAACGTACGGGCACGGGCAGATCCGGCTCGGCCAGCGGCGCGTCCGGCAGGTCGAACAACACGCGGCGCTGGTCGTCGGTGAACACCCGCAGCCGGGTGCGCAGGTCGTCGACGACCTCGGCCAGCCGGGTGATGCCCGCCCACGCCTGCATGTCGGCCACCGTGGCCGGACCGAACGCGGCCAGGTAACGCAGTACCAGCGTCTGGGGCTGGGCCGCCTCCGCCATGGGCACGCCCGTCCATTCCTCGGCCAACCCGACCGTGACGTACCGGTTGCGCCACCGCCCCCACGCGCCGGTCTCCGAGCCGTGCGCCAAGGGGACCAGCAACTCGACGGTTTCGGCGAGTCGGCGCGTGTGCCGGTCCGGGAAGCGCGGGGCGAGTAGTTCACCCAGTTCCCGGCGGCGCAGCTGCTGTCCGGCCAGCAGTTCGCGTCCCGCCGCCGCGAGCTCGTCCAGGTCGACACCGTCGATCTCGTCGCGGTAGTACGGCGCTTTCAGCGCGGCGGCGACCACCGGCTGCACCGTCGGCCGCAACCAGCGGAAGTCGGCGGCGTCGGCCAGGTGCACGGTCCGACGGATCATGGTGGAGCGCACCAGGCTGCGATCACGCAACAGCGCCGCCAGGTCGTCGTGCCGGAACCCCGCCAGACGCGACCACAGCCCCACATAGGGCCAGTTCGGCTCCTGGCCCTGCACCGCGACCAGATGCCGGACGAGGTCGAGCGGGGCCAGCTCCACCCGTTCCACCAGCTTCTGGCGGACCAGTAGCGTCCGATTCAGTTCGCGCAGCGACAGTTCCGTCATGCGTCCATCCTCGCCGAGCCCACCGACATCCCGGCGCGCCCGACGACGCGGGCCCGCTGTGCCGCTGGTCCCGGCAGGTCACTGCTCGGGCAGGCAGCGACCCGGGTCGGGCAAGTCGGCGCACGGCGCGTTGCCGTGCGCGCGCAGCACCTCTTTCCCGGTCTGAACGGTCAGGAAGTGCAGGAAGCTCGCGGCCAGTGAGTCACCGGGCAATTCGCCATTGCTGTAGGCGTACTCGACTCCCCAGAACGGGTAGGTGCGCTGCACGGCGGCGTCGCGGCTCGCACCGACGCCGTCGATCACGATGGTCGGCAAACCGGCGTCGATGGCCTCGGAGAGCTCCGAATAGCCGATCGCGCCGGAAATCTCGGCGACCGCCTTGCGCATGTCCGCGGTCACCTGAACCTCGCAGTGCGCAGGCGCTGTGATGACCGTGCCCTTCAACGCCGTGCAGCTCACGTGCGGGCGATCCGGCTGCGTACCGTCGAGCAGCCTGCGCTCGAAGGTGTTGCGCGTACCCGAGCCCGGTATGCGGTTGACCAGCACCACCGGCAGGTCCGGGCCGCCCACCTCGCGCCAGTTGCCGATCCTGCCCCGGTACAGATCCTGGATCTGGGCGACGGTGAGCCCGCCGATACCGACGCCGGGATGCACCATCATGGTGAACAGCGACAATGCGAGCGGCCGGTGCACCAGTGCCGGATAACCGTTGCCCTTCGTGCCGTCGGTGATGGCGAGCAACCCCGACTTGCCTTCCCCCTCCTCGGCGAGCCGGTCCAATCCGCGCTCGGTTCCCTCGAAGGCGAAGGCGAAATTCGCGCCGGTGCAGCGTTTCCGATACTGCTCGGCGGCTTCCCTGACGACCGGCCCGAACGCCGACGACCCGACTACGGTCAGCTTTCCCGAGGCGCACTCCAGCGGCGTCGGCGACGGCTCGAGCGCGGAAACCACCAGCTGAACGATGATCACCAGCACCAGGAACACGGTGAGCGCGGCCATCATCCCGGAAATACCCGTGTTGCTGCGGGTCTCGATGATCCGGCCGCCCTTGATGCCGCCGCGCAGCACCGGCTGTGGATACTCGCCGTCGCCCCCGGACCGTTGTAGGATGGCCAGGATCTTGTAGTGATCACCCGGGCCGAGCGGCACCTTCGGCAGATCGATCACGCCGACGTGCCCAGTGTCCTCGGGCACCGCGATGCCGGAGTTCGCGTCGAGATTGTCGGCCAAGTCGGGATCGCTGAGTTCGTTCACCGCCATGCCGATCACGCGGCGCTGCGGGAAGCGCAGGTGCAGACCGACTCGCGCGGCGTCCGGAGCCTTGTAGTCATGGGTGTCGATCGTGGTGACGCCGCTGTTCTCGATGCGCACCAGAACGACCGAGATATCCTTCAGGTCAGGGCTCGCGCCGTCGAGCGAGGGGCGCAGCTGCGGAAGCACCCCGGGGAACACCGACTCGATCTCGCCGGTGACCGGCGTGTCCATCTGTACCCGGTAGCCGAGCCGCCTGCGGCCGGCGAAGACGAATTCCCACAGGAACGCGCAGATGGGCACGGCGATACCGATGAGCGCCAGAACGATTTCGAGCGGAAAATCGCCCACCAGTTGATCCCACCCCCAGCAATCCGTGTGGACCCCATTCTCGGCGGCGAACACACTCCGACACAGGGGAAGCCGAACTATTCGGCAACAGTTAACCCGTCGGTCATGCTCCTGCGCGAGTCCAGGCCAGCAGATCCGCCAGCGGCCAGGTGTTGATCACCCGTTGCGCCGCAACACCGTTCGCGAGAGCGCGCTCACACCCGTACCCCTGCCAGTCGAGCTGTCCCGGTGCGTGCGCGTCGGTGTCGATCGAGAAGTGACACCCCATTTCGGCGGCCAGGCGCAGCAATCGCGAAGGGGGATCGAGTCTTTCGGGTCTGCTGTTGATCTCCACGGCGGTGCCGTAGACGCGACACGCCTCGAACACCACCTCGGCGTCGAACGTCGACTCCGGTCTGGTGCCGCGTCCGCCCGCGACCAGGCGGCCGGTGCAGTGACCGAGCACGTCGACGTTGGGATCGGCGACCGCGTGCACCATGCGCTTGGTCATGGTCGCGCTGTCGTCGCGCAGATGCGAATGCACGCTGGCCACGACGATGTCCAGCCGGGCGAGCAGATCCGCCTGCTGGTCGAGGGAGCCGTCGTCGAGGATGTCCACCTCGATACCGGTGAGCACGCGGAACGGCGCCATCCGGTCGTTGAGTTCGGCCACCACGTCCAGCTGCTTGCGCAACCGGTCGGCGGACAGGCCGTTGGCCACGGTCAGGCGCGGCGAATGGTCGGTGAGGGCACAGTATTCGTGCCCCAGCGCGGCCGCGACTCGCATCATCTCCTCGATCGGGCTGCCGCCGTCGGACCAGTTCGAGTGGGTGTGCAGATCGCCGCGCAGTCGCTCCCGCAACGGCTTGCCCGGCGCCCCGATGGGCTGCGCGGCAGCGCGCAACTCGGTCAGATACCGCGGCACCTCGCCCGCGGAGGCCTGCTCGATGATCGCCGCGGTCTTGGGCCCGATACCCGCGAGTTCGGTCCAGGTGCCTGCCTCCCGTCGCGCCTCGCGCTCGTCGGCGGACAAACCCGCGACGACGTCGGCCGCACGCCGGTACGCCTTGACCCGGTGGGTTTCCGCTCGGGAGCGCTCCAGCCAGAAGCCGATCTCGCGCAGGGCCGCCACCGGACCGAGCTCCGAGGCACGGTCCGGCATCCCGGTCGGCTCCTGGTCGGGCACCGCGCTATCGCACCCGGCTGTATTTCACGAAGGCCACGCCGTCTTCGAAGACCGTGCTGGTGATCACCCGGAACTTGGCGGGTTCCGGCAGCCGCGACCCGGTGCCGAACAGCGCGCGGCCGCTGCCGAGCACGAGCGGGTAGAGCTTGAGGAAGATCTGGTCGATCTCCGGCAGCAGTACCTGCGCCAGCTCACCACCGCCGCACAGCCAGATGCCCAGGCCGTTCTCCCGCTTGAGTTCCTTGACCTTCTCGATCGGGTTCTCGGCGATCAGCTCCACGGCGGGATCGGGGCTTTCGGGCAGCGTGGTCGAGACCACGAACTGCCGCAGGTGCGCGTAGGGGCTGGAGGTGCCGGTGCGAACGCCGAAGTCGTGGGTCTTGCGTCCCATCAGCACCGTGTCGAAGTACCGATTGCGCTCCTCCACGCCGAGCGCCTCGCGCACCTTGGCGGGCAGCGTCTCGGGGTACTGCGCATTGATCGACGGACCGTGATCGCCGCCGACGGGGAAGAAATCGACCGAGCCCTCTTCGGTGGCGATGAATCCATCGATGGTCGACGCGACGTAATAGGTGAGCTTGCGCATGCTTCCTTCCTCACGGTCGGGTGACATTCCGAACCGCCCTGAGGAAACGGTAGCTCGCGCGCGCTAGCGACGGCGAGGCTTCGGCTGGCAGCGCGGGCAGGAGTAGGACGAGCGGTTCATGAACCGCTCCCGGATGATCGGCGCACCACACCGGCGACACGGCTCGTGCTCCCGACCGTATACGGCGAGGGCCCGTTCGAAGTAACCCGACTGGCCGTTGACGTTCACATACAGCGCGTCGAAGGACGTGCCGCCCGCAGCGAGCGCTTCGCCCATCACGGCGCTCACCTCGGCGAGCAACCCGCGCACGGCGGGTCTGGACAGGCCGGACGCGAGCCGGCCACCGTGGATCCGCGCGCGCCACAAAGCCTCGTCGGCGTAGATGTTGCCGATCCCCGAGACCACGCCCTGGTCGAGCAGGACGCGCTTGATCTCGCTCTGCTTGCCCCGGATGACCGCGACCACGGATTCGACGTCGAAACGCGGGTCCAGCGGGTCCCGGGCGATGTGCGCGACCGGCTCCGGCACCAGGGTGCCGTCCATCTCGACCAGCGGCGCGAGCGCCCAGCCGCCGAAGGTGCGCTGGTCGATGAACCGCAGCTGAGTGCCGTCACCGAAGGTGGCGCGGATGTGCGCGTGCTTCTCCACCGGCGCGTCGGCGGACTGGACCAGCATCTGACCGCTCATGCCCAGATGCACGACCAGGGCGGCTTCCGGGTCGTCGAAGGTCAGCCAGAGGAATTTGCCACGCCGCTGGGCCGACTCGACCGTCAGACCGGTCAGCCGCGCGGCGAGATCGGCGGCGCCTTCGAGATGGCGGCGCACCGAGCGGGGATGGGTGATCGCCACCGATTCGACGACGCGGCCCACCACGTGCTCGGCGAGCCCGCGGCGCACGACCTCGACCTCGGGTAGTTCGGGCACGTCAGGTTTCGGCGGTCAGCGCCTCGTAGGCGGCCCCCGCGGCCTTCTGCTCGGCTTCCTTCTTGGAGCGGCCGACGCCCTGCCCGTAGGCCCGGCCGCCGACCACCGTGGTGGCGGTGAATTCCTTGTCGTGGTCCGGCCCGGTCGAGGTGATCTCGTAACTGGGCACGCCGAGACCACGCTCGGCGGTGAGTTCCTGCAGGCTGGTCTTCCAGTCCAGGCCGGCGCCCATCCGCGGGCCGCGCTCGAGCAGCTCGGCGAACAGCCGCAGCACCACCGAGCGCGCCACCTCGATGCCGTGCTGTAGATGCACGGCGCCCAGCAACGACTCCATGCCGTCGGCGAGGATGCTCTCCTTGTCCCGGCCGCCGGTGAGTTCCTCACCTTTGCCGAGCAGCAGGTGCACACCGAGGCCGCCCTCGCCGAGCCGGCGGGCCACCTCCGCGAGAGCGCGCATGTTCACCACGCTCGCGCGCAGCTTGGCCAGCTCACCCTCGCTCTTCGAGGGATGCTCGTGATACAGCCGCTCGGTGATGCTCAGTCCGAGCACGGAATCGCCGAGGAACTCGAGACGCTCGTTCGTCGGCAGACCACCGTTCTCGTACGCATACGACCGATGGGTCAGCGCGAGACGCAGCAGATCCGGGTGCAGGTCGACGCCCAAGGCTGCGAGCAGGCTCGCGTGTTCACCGGACGAGTCGGGTTCGTCGGTCACGTCGCTACGACAGGTCGAACGATCAGACCGCGGCGGTGACCTGGCGGCCCTTGTAGGTGCCGCAGGAGGGGCAGGCGATGTGCGGCAGGGTCTTCTCGCCGCAGGCGCGGTTCGGGCAGGTGATCAGGGCGGGCGCGACAGCCTTCCACTGGCTGCGCCGCGACCTGGTGTTGGAACGGGACATCCGGCGCTTGGGAACGGCCACGACTACTTCTCCTCTGTCCTAATTGCTCTGCCGGTTCGGCTGATCGGTCTTGCTCAGTGGTCTCGGTCGGCCGCACCCTCGTCGGGGCTGCCTGCGCCGGGCGATCCGGAGGCGAATTCAGCCAGTCCGGCCCAGCGAGGGTCAAGTATCTCATGCCGGTGGTCGGATCCCGCAATCGCCATCCGTATGCCGCATTCCGGGCACAGTCCCGCGCAATCCGGCGTGCACAGCGGCTGCAGCGGCAGCTCGAGGCCGACCGCATCGATCACCACGGGCTCCAGGTCGATGAGGTCGTCGACCAGGCGGTAGACCTCGTCGTCCTCGGTGGTCTGCTCGGTCGTGCTGTCCGGGTAGGCGAACAGTTCGGTCACCCGCAGCGCGACCTCGCTGGTGAACGGCTCCAGGCAGCGCGAGCACTCCCCCTCGATCGGCGCGGACACCGTGCCGGTGACCAGCACACCCTCCGACACCGCCTGCAATTGCAGGTCGAGCTCCACCTGCGCGCCCACGGGAACGGCGATCAGATCCAGGCCGATCCGCTCCTCGGTGGTCACGGTGCGGCGCAGCTCGCGCATGGTCCCCGCCCTGCGGCCGAGGCTGCGGACGTCCAGCACGAAACCCGCATCCGGCGACCGGCGCTTGGCCGACTGGGGACGCGACGTGGAACCGGAACCGGCGGACATCACGAACTCACTCACGATCGAGGGGATACGGGCAACCAACCACTCAACAATAAGCGATCATGCGGTGCGCACCCAAACCCGGCCGACCGCGCTCGGCGCCGCTACCTGCGGAATTCGGAGGCGTAGTCGGGTGCGCCCGCTCCGCTGCGGAGCTGATGACGCCCCCGCCCGACCGTGCGCAGCGTGCTGGCCAGCGTCTCCTCGAAATCGGCGAGCCGGGAGTCGACATAGTGGTCGCATTCCTCGCGCAGCCGATCCGATTCGGCGTGCGCGGCATCGATCACCCTGGCCGATTCGGCATGCGCGGCGCGCACCACTTCGGTCTGGGTGACCAGCCGCTCCTGCTCGGCGAGGCCTTCGGCGACGGAGCGGTCGTAGGCCGCCTTGCCCGCCTCGATCATCCGCTCCGACTCCACCCGCGCCCGGCCGGTCACCGCCTCGTATTCGGCGTTGCCGTCGGCCACCACGCGATCGGCCTCCTCCTGCGCGGAGACGACCAGGTGATCGGCGTGCGCGCTCGCCTCGGCGACCATCCGGTCGGCGTGCGCCTTGGCATCGGCCAGGATGCGATCGGCTTCCTCGCGCGCCGAGCCGATGGTGCGCTCGGCCTGTTCGTTCGCGCCGGTCACAGCGGTCTCGGCCGCGTTCCGGGCGTCGGAGACGATCTTGTCCCGGTGGTCGAGCACGTCTTGCGCGTCGTCGAGTTCGCCGGGCAGCGCGTCTCTCACGTCGTCGAGTAGTTCGAGCACGTCGCCACGCGGCACGATGCAGCTGCGGGTCGGCGGGATGCCGCGGGCCTCTTCGACAATGGCGACCAGTTCGTCGAGCGCTTCGAATACGCGATACATGCTCACTACCCTCCTGCGGACTCACGGCGAAACTCTCCGCCGAAGCCCAGTGTGCCCCTCGTCACCGCTCGTGCCGAGTCACTTTCCGGTGTGTCGTGCGGGTGTCTTGCACGCCACAGAAATCAAGTGGAGACCGCCTCTCCGCTTCGTGTTACATTCTTTTGGAAGGTCGACCAACAAGGCCTCGTTCGATCGGAAAGACGATGACTGTTCTGGAACTACCGCGACCGGCGGGAGTGAGCGCCACCAGTTTCTTCGTGCCGTGGGTGAGCCCATACCCGGTACTGCCGAAGATATCGGGCGCGGCCAGGGTCGGACAGCTCACCCGGTACCTGCGCGGCGATCGCGCCTTCGCGCAGCTGATCCGCTTCGCGCTGGTCGGCGGATCCAGCAATATCGCCTATGTCCTGCTGTTCTTCGCCATGCACGGCGTCGGGCCGCTGATCGCCAACGTCGTCGGCTCCCTCGTGAGCACCGTCATCGCCAACGAGCTGCACCGCCAGCTCACCTTCCACGCCGCGGAACGGGTCGGCTGGTTCACTGCACAGTGGGAAGGCGGCGGGCTCGCGCTGGTCGGGCTCGGCATCACGACTGCGGCGCTGGCCGCGCTCGGCCTGTGGGCGCCCGGACTCGGGGACACCGCCCAGGCCGTCGCGATCCTGGGGATCACCGCCGCGGTCGGTGGCATGCGCTTCCTGGCCCTCCGCGGCCTGGTGTTCTGAGCCGCCTCTCCGGGTATCCAGGCCGTACGGACCGGTCCGTCAGCTGTTGCGCTCGGCCAGGCGGTTCAGGAGGCGCTTGTGCACCGAGGGGGGCAGCATGTCACTGACGTCGCCGCCGTATGCGGCGACCTCCTTGACCAGAGAGCTGGACAGGTAGCTGAAGGACGGGTTGGTGGCGATGAAGAAGGTGTCCACGCCGGAGAGCTTCTTGTTCATCTGCGCCATCTGCAGTTCGTAGCCGAAGTCGCCGGCATCGCGCAGACCCTTCACGATCGCGGTGATGCCCTGCTCCCGCGCGAAGTCCACGGTCAGGCCCTGCCACGAGTCCACCCGGACGTTGCCCAGGTGGGCGGTCGACTCGCGCAGCATCTCGATGCGCTCCTCGACGGTGAACATGCCCTGCTTCTTCGGATTGATCATGACGGTGATGACGACCTCGTCGAACTGGGCCGCCGCCCGGGTGAAGACGTCGAGGTGTCCGTAGGTCACAGGGTCGAACGATCCGGGGCACAGTGCTCCTGCCATGAGCCGACGCTAGCAGGGCACCGGCGGCCCGGCACCAGTGGCCGACCCGCGCCTATCCGTCCGGCTCGAAGTCCGCGAGATCGATGCGTGTTTCGCCGTACCGGCGCGACTTGGCCGGGACGAAGCCTGCGGGCCAAGCGATCTCGGGCGAGCGCGCCGAGCGCTCCAGCACGATCACCGCCCCGGGCCGCAGCCACTCGTGCTCGGTCAGCGCGCGCAGGTCGGCCAGCACGGCGGCGTTGTCCACCGCGTAGGGCGGATCGGAGAAGACCACGTCGAAGCGACCCGCCCCGCCCAGGCGCAGCACGCCGGCCACCGTCGCGACCCGTAATTCCGCGCCGGGCAGCCCGAGGTCGGCGATATTGCCGCGCACCACCGACGCCGCCTTGCGGTCGGACTCGATGAGCAACGCGTGCTCGGCGCCACGCGAGAGCGCCTCCAGCCCGAGCGCGCCGGAACCCGCGTACAGGTCCAGAACGCGGGCGCCCGCGAAGTCCAGCCGGGCGTCCAACGCGCTGAACAGCGCCTCCCGTACCCGGTCGGAGGTCGGCCGGGTGCCCGACGGCGGCACCCGAAGGCGCCGCCCGCCCGCCGTTCCGGCGACGATCCGCGTCATCCCGCGGACGACTCCCGCACCGCCAGCTCGATGAGCAGGTCGCCGCCTTCGACCTGCTGCACGGCACCGATGGCGACGCGACCGACGGTGCCCGCGCGGGGCGCGGTGATCGCGGCTTCCATCTTCATGGCTTCGATGGTGCCGATGGTGTCGCCCGCCGCGACCGAATCGCCTTCGGACACCGCGAGAGTGACGACACCGGCGAACGGCGCGGCGATGTGGCCGGGGTTGGCCTTGTCGGCTTTCTCGGCGGCCGGAATCTCGCTCGCGATCGACCGGTCACGAACCGAGACCGGCCGCAACTGGCCGTTGAGGATGCACATCACCGTGCGCATGCCGCGCTCGTCGGGTTCGGAGATCGCCTCCAGGCCGATGAGCAGGGTGACGCCCTTCTCCAGCTGCACCCGGTGCTCCTCGCCGCGGCGCAGGCCGTAGAAGAACTGGTTGGCCGACAGTCCGGAGGTGTCGCCGTACTTCTCGCGGTGGGCCAGGAATTCGGCGGTCGGGCCGGGGAACAGCAGCCGGTTCAGCGTCGCCCGGCGCTCCTCGGAGCTACCGGCCAGCGCCTTCTCGTCCGCGGGCGTCAACGGTGTCTCGGGCTTGGCCGCACCGCGTCCGGCCAGTGCTTTGCTGCGGAACGGTTCGGGCCAGCCACCGGCGGGGGTGCCCAGTTCGCCGCGCAGGAACCCGATCACCGAGTCCGGGATGTCGTAGCGGCCCGGGTCCGCGGCGAAGTCCTCGACATCGACGCCGGTACCGACCAGCGCCAACGCCAGATCACCGACGACCTTCGAGGACGGGGTGACCTTCACCAAGCGGCCCAGCAGCCGGTCGGCGGCGGCGTACTTCGCCTCGACCTCTTCGAACCGGTCGCCCAACCCGAGCGCGATCGCCTGCTGGCGCAGGTTCGACAACTGCCCGCCGGGGATCTCGTGGGTGTAGACGCGACCGGTCGGCGCGGGCAGCCCGGACTCGAACGGCGCGTACACCTTCCGCAGCGCTTCCCAGTACGGCTCCAGGTCGCACACGTTCTGCAGGTTCAACCCGGTGTCGTACTCGCTGTGCGCCGCGGCCGCGACGATCGCCGAGAGCGCGGGCTGACTGGTGGTACCGGCCATCGCGGCGCTCGCGCCGTCGACCGCGTCCGCACCGGCCTGCCACGCGGCCAGGTAGGTGGCCAGCTGCCCACCCGGGGTGTCGTGCGTGTGCACGTGCACCGGCAGATCGAAATTGCTGCGCAACGCGGTGACCAGCGTGGTCGCGGCCGGGGCGCGCAGCAGTCCGGCCATGTCCTTGATCGCCAGCACGTGCGCGCCCGCGTCGACGATCTGCTCGGCCAGCTTCAGGTAGTAGTCCAGGGTGTAGAGCGACTCGTCCGGGTTGGACAGATCGCCGGTGTAGCTGATCGCGACTTCGGCGATCGCGGTGCCCGTCTCGCGGACCGCGTCGATGGCCGGACGCATCTGATCGACGTTGTTGAGCGCGTCGAAGATCCGGAAGATATCGATGCCGGTGGCGGTCGCCTCGGAGACGAACGCGCGGGTCACCGCCTCCGGATACGGGGTGTAGCCGACGGTGTTGCGGCCGCGCAGCAGCATCTGCAGACAGATGTTCGGGACAGCTTCCCGCAACGCCGCCAACCGCTCCCACGGGTCCTCGTACAGGAACCGCAAGCCCACGTCGTAGGTCGCTCCGCCCCAGGCCTCGATCGACAGCAGCTCCGGCGTCAACCGCGCCACATGCCCCGCCACCCCGAGCAGGCCGTTGGTGCGCACCCGGGTGGCCAGCAGCGACTGGTGTGCGTCACGGAACGTGGTGTCGGTGACGCCGACCGCCTTCTGCTCACGCAGAGCCCGCGCGAAACCTTCCGGTCCCAGCCGGAGCAGCCGCTGGCGAGACCCGTCCGGCGGCGGCACGCTCAGATCGATCGCGGGCAGCTTGTCGTGCGGGTACACCGTGGTCGGCCGCTCGCCGTGCGGCTTGTTCACGGTGACGTCCGCCAGGTAGTCGAGGATCTTGGTGCCGCGGTCGGCGGATCGGCGCAGGGTCAGCAGCTGCGGGCGCTCGTCGATGAACGAGGTGGTCACCCGGCCTGCCTTGAAGTCGGGGTCGTCCAGCACGGCGAGCAGGAACGGGATGTTCGTGGCCACGCCGCGGATCCGGAACTCCGCCAGCGCCCGGCTCGCCCGCGCCACCGCCGCATCGAAGTCGCGACCACGGCAGGTGAGCTTGACCAGCATCGAGTCGAAATAGGCGCCGATCTCCGCGCCCAGGTTCGCGCCGCCGTCCAGGCGGATGCCCGCGCCGCCCGGCGTGCGGTAGGCGGTGATGCGCCCGGTGTCGGGACGGAACCCGTTGGCCGGGTCCTCGGTGGTGATCCGGCACTGCAGGGCCGCGCCCCGGATGGTCACCGCGTCCTGGCTCAGACCCAGCTGCTCGAGGGTTTCCCCCGCGGCGATCCGCAGCTGCGACTGCACCAGGTCGACGTCGGTGATCTCCTCGGTCACCGTGTGTTCCACCTGGATGCGCGGGTTCATCTCGATGAACACGTGGTTGCCGCGCTCGTCCAGCAGGAACTCCACGGTGCCCGCGCACGAGTAACCGATCTGCCGGGCGAACGCGACCGCGTCGGCGCAGATTCGTTCCCGCAGCCCGGGATCCAGATTCGGCGCGGGCGCCAGCTCGATCACCTTCTGATGCCGCCGCTGCACCGAGCAGTCCCGCTCGAACAGGTGCATCACATTGCCGTGCTGATCGGCCAGGATCTGCACCTCGATGTGGCGTGGGTTCACCACCGCCTGCTCCAGGAACACCGTCGGGTCACCGAACGCCGACTCCGCCTCCCGCGAAGCCGCCTCGATCGACTCGCGCAGCTGCTCGGGGGCCGCGACCCGGCGCATACCGCGCCCGCCGCCGCCCGCGACCGCCTTGACGAAGATCGGGTATTCCAGCTGCTGCGAGGCGGCCAGCAGCTCGTCCACGTCCGCCGACGGCGCGCTCGACCGCAGCACCGGCAGCCCGGCGGCCTTGGCCGCCTCGATGGCGCGCGCCTTGTTACCCGCCAGTTCGAGCACCTCGGCCGACGGGCCGATGAAGGTGATGCCCTCGCGGGCGCACGCCGCCGCCAGATCCGGGTTCTCCGACAAGAACCCGTACCCCGGGTAGATCGCGTCCGCTCCCGCCGACTTGGCCGCCTCGATGATCCCCTCGATCGACAGGTAGGCCCGCACCGGATGGCCGGGTTCGCCGATCTGATACGACTCCGCCGCCTTCAACCGATGAACCGAATTGCGGTCCTCGTAGGGAAACACAGCGACCGTCCCGATGCCGAGTTCGTACGCCGCGCGGAAGGCTCGGATGGCGATCTCGCCACGGTTGGCAACCAAGACTTTCGAGAACATTGACCTAAGGTACCCGGCCGTGTGAACCGCACCGACACGGAATCCCCCTTCGCAACCTCTTCACAACGGCGACTAGCACCGTTGCGAAGTTGCGTTCACCGCGCCGATACATGGGCGACGCGGCAGCAACCGGTGTGCTGTCCGGAAGCCGGGGCCTGCGCCGGGCCGGTCGCCCCGGCCCGGCACTGCGCGTCCTATGCTGAACGGGCAGCTGGTTCACCGCGGCACGACGAGATGGAGCCCCGACGTCGTGCGACGGAGCCGAGCCCGCCCGTGCGGCGACGTCACGGCGGGCGAGAGGGAACCCGGTGAGAATCCGGGACTGTCCCGCAGCGGTATGCAGGAACGACCGCCGTCACCAGGCACTGGGTCAACCGAGCCGGAAGGCTCCGCGACCTGGGAAGCGACGGCCAGTAGGTCGGCCATGGGGACCACCCCGGCTCATGCCGGTCCCTGGGGCCGGTGCCCGCGAGTCCGAAGACCTGCCAGCCGTGCCGGGTACGCCGTACCCGGCGGCCACCGCCTCGTGGATTGGGCGTGCGGATCACCAGCTGACGTGTCGAGCTCCTCGGCCGGGAACATCCCGGCATGTCAAAAGGTTCTCCGCTGCCCGTACGGCGATGGCTCGTCATCCTCAGCAATGGAGAAACATCGTGACTGTTGCACAGCAAAAGCCGTTCACCGCAACGGTTCTCGGGCTACCACGAGTGGGGCCCAAGCGCGAACTCAAGCGGGCCACCGAATCCTACTGGGCAGGCAAGATCGACGCCGACCAGTTGCACGCCGTGGCGCGCGACCTGCGGCACGCCCAGCTCACCGAATCGCGCGCCGCGGGTCTGGACTCGATCCCGGTCGGCACGTTTTCCTACTACGACCAGATGCTCGACACCGCCGTCCTGCTCGGCGCGCTGCCGCCCCGGGTCGCCGGGATCGCGGACCCGCTGGAACGGTATTTCGCCGCCGCGCGCGGCACCGACACGGTCGAGCCCTTGGAGATGACCAAGTGGTTCGACACCAACTATCACTACCTGGTCCCGGAAATAGGCCCGGATACCGCCTTCTCGCTGCATCCGGAGAAGCTGCTGGAGGAATTGCGGGAAGCGCTCGAACTGGGTGTGCCCGCGCGGCCGGTGGTGATCGGCCCGATCACCTTCCTCAAGCTGGCGAAGGCCGGCGGCGGCTCGCCGCTCGCCCGGCTGATCGAGTTGCTGCCGCTGTATCGGGAGCTGCTGCGCAGGCTGGCCGTCGCCGGGGCGGAGTGGGTGCAGATCGATGAGCCCGTGCTGGTCACCGACCTCACGGCGGAGGAGATCGGCCTCGTGCAGGTCACCTACGACGAGCTCGCCGACGCCACCGATCGTCCGGCGATCCTCGTCGCGACCTACTTCGGCCAGACGGGTGCCGCGCTCGCCGCCCTGGCGAGCACCGGCGTGGAGGGAGTCGCCCTCGACTTCACCTCCGGGGCCGACGTCGCCGCGGTGGCGGCCCTGCCCGCGTTGGCGGGCAAGCTGATCGTCGCGGGAGTGGTGGACGGTCGCAATGTGTGGCGCACCGATCTCGACCGCGCCCTGGCCACACTCGGCACGTTGCTGGGATCCGCTGCACACGTGGCGGTTTCGAGCTCCTGCTCGCTGCTGCACGTGCCCTATACCCTGGCCGCGGAGACGCGATTGGACGAGCGGCCTCGGTCCTGGCTGGCGTTCGGCGCGGAGAAGGTGGCCGAGGTCCGCCTGCTCGCGACCGGGCTGAGCGAGGGCACGGAGGCCATCGAGGCGGACCTGGCCGCGGCGCGCGCGGCACTGGCGTCGCGGAGGTCGGACCCGCGGCTGAACGACGCGCGGGTGCGGGCCAGGCTGGCCGAACTCGGGCCGGACGCCGTCCGACGCGCCCCCGCCGAGCAGCGCCGGGAACTGCAACGGGACCGGCTGCGGTTGCCCGCGTTGCCGACCACGACGATCGGTTCCTACCCACAGACCGCGAGCATCCGGCTGGCGCGAGCGGCGCTGCGCACGGGCGAGATCGATCAGGCGGAGTACGTGCGCCGGATGCGCGCCGAGATCGCGGACGTCATCGCGCTCCAGGAGGAACTGGGTCTGGACGTGCTGGTGCACGGCGAGCCGGAGCGCAACGACATGGTGCAGTACTTCGCCGAGCAGCTCGACGGGTTCGCGGCGACCGAGCACGGCTGGGTGCAGTCCTACGGCACGCGCTGCGTGCGGCCGCCGATCCTGTTCGGCGACGTGGCGCGGCGGGAGCCGATGACCGTGGAGTGGATCGGCTACGCGCAGTCGCTCACCGACAAGCCGGTGAAAGGCATGCTGACCGGCCCGGTGACCATTCTGGCGTGGTCGTTCGTGCGCGACGACCAGCCGTTGGGCGAGTCCGCTCGCCAGGTGGCGCTGGCGATCCGGGACGAGACCGTCGACTTGGAGTCGGCGGGCGTCCGGATCATCCAGGTCGACGAGCCCGCCCTGCGGGAACTGCTTCCGTTGCGCGCGGCCGATCAGTCCGAGTACCTGGAGTGGTCGGTGCGGTCGTTCCGGCTCGCGACCTCCGGGGTGTCGGATACGACGCAGATCCACACGCACCTGTGCTACTCGGAGTTCGGTGAGGTGATCGATGCGATCGCCGGGCTGGACGCCGACGTCACGTCGATCGAGGCGGCACGCTCCCGGATGGAGGTGCTCGACGATCTCAACGCGGCGGGTTTCGACCTCGGCGTCGGGCCGGGCGTCTACGACATCCACTCGCCTCGGGTCCCCGGCGTGGAGGAGATCACCGCGTCGCTGCGCGCGGCGCTGAAAGCCGTTCCGGCCGAACGGCTCTGGGTGAATCCGGACTGCGGGCTGAAGACCAGGGGACGCGTCGAGGTGGAGGCCTCGCTGCGCAACATGGTCGCCGCGGCGGCGGCCGTGCGATGACCCGGCCCGCCTGACCGGTGCCCCCTTCGCCTGGCGAGGGGGGCACCGAATTCTTCACGGCCTCAGTCGGATTCCGGCTCCGGCCGGGGCGGCTGCCGCCGCCGCAAGGTGTACCGATCACAGGGCTCTTCCCGCCGCGTCACCGGCAACTCCCGCGCCCGCGCCCGCATCCCCCGCCGCCACGCCGTATGACAACCAGAACAACGCTCCACCGGCCACCCCTCCTCAAACCTCGACTTATGTCTTTCCCCTCTTGCCTACTTCGACGCACCCATACCGGATTCGGTTCCCTGCGATTCCGGAACTCGTGTCGGCGCTACAGGCCGAAGGCTCGGTTGATGGCGGCCATGTCGAAATAGTCCCGCCAGATGGTGATGGCGCCGTCGGTGACTTCGAAGAAGCCCATGACGGGGAGGGGGGTCCCGCGGCCGGCGGAGCGCAGGGTGTCGGTGCGTTCGTTCATGACCACGTTGCCGGATGCGATCTGATGGTGGATGTCGAAGTCGATAGCTTCGAAGGTGGTCAGGAAGCCTGCGATGAAGTCGCGGATCGCGGTGCGCCCGACGATGGGTTCCATCGGGATGTTGTGGTAGACGGCGTCCTCGGCGAAGTACGCGCTGATTCGATCCGGGTCGGGGTCGGACCAGCTTCGGCACATCGCACGCACGAGCTCGTCGGGATCGGGCATTCGCTTGGCTCACTTCCTGCTGCCGGAGGGCGGGGCGCCGGACCTCTCGATTGAACCAAGCAATCGCTCGGTTGGGAAGAGTGGATCGCGGCCTCCCCGCTCTGCCTGCGGCAGGCCCCCGGTCAGCGGCTGACGACCACCTCCCGCTGCGGTACCCCGGTGTACTCCGACAGCGGCCGGATCAGCGCGTTCGAGGCCACCTGCTCGATGATGTGCGCGGTCCACCCGGTGATCCGGCTCATCACGAAGATCGGCGTGAACATCGCGATGTCGAAACCCATCAGGTAGTAGGCGGGTCCGGCGGGGAAATCCAGATTCGGCTCGATACCGGTGGCCTCGTCCATCGCGCGTTCCAGCGCGGCGGACACGCGCAGCCAGCGCTCGCCTCCGGTCACCGCCGCCACCTGCGCCAGTTCCGCGCGCATGGTCGGCACCCGGGAATCGCCGTTCTTGTAGACCCGGTGCCCGAAGCCCATCACCTTCTGCTTGTCGGCGAGCTTGGCGCGCAGCCATTCGCCCGCCGCTTCCGGTTCGCCGATCTCCAGCAGCGCGTGCATGACGGCCTCGTTGGCGCCGCCGTGCAGTGGCCCTTTCAGCGCCCCGATCGCGGCCGTGACCGCGCTGTAGATATCCGATCGCGTGGAGGTGACCACTCGTGCGGCGAAGGTGGAGGCGTTGAAACCGTGCTCCGCGTAGAGGATCAGCGACGTCTCGAACGCCCGGACGATCCGGGGATCGGGTACCGCGCCGAAGCACATGTTCAGGAAGTTCGCCGCGAAGCCCAGGTGCGAATGCGGCGCGACGGGATCCAGCCCACGCCGCCGCCGCATGTCGGCGGCGATGACGGTCGGAAGCACCGCGGTCAGGCGCAGTGCCTTGGCGCGCAGCGCCCGCTGTGCGGTGGCACCGGAAAGGTCCTCCTCCGGGTCCTCGGCCCCCAGATAACTCACCACCGTCCGCACCACGTCCATCGGATGACAGGAGTCGGGCATCTTCTCGATCAGCGAGAGGACCGACCGGCCGATCCGCCGCTGGGCGCGCTCGCGCCCGCACAGCATTTCGAGCTGTGCGGCGTCGGGCAACTCGCCGTACCAGAGCAGGTACGCGACCTCCTCGAATCCGCAGTGCCGCGCCAGATCCGGCACCGCGTAGCCGCGATAGGTCAGGGAGTTGGTCTCCGGCACCACCTTCGAGATGGCGGTGGTGTCGACCACGACTCCGGCCAGGCCCTTCTTGATCTCGGTCATGTCGCTCACTCGCTCACGGTGAAGGTGAATATGCCCGCGTCGAACGCGTTGTACTGCTCGTAGCGCAGCAGTTCGTAGAGCCGGGACCGGTGCTGCATGGTCCCGAGCAGCGCGGCCTGCGTCCCGGTGCGGTCGATCTCGCGCAGCCCCTGCTCCACGGCGTACATGGCCAGCCGCAGCGTCGTCACGGGATAGATGACCGCGTTGTACCCGAGTTCCTCCAGCTCTCGCGCGGACAGCAGCTCGGACTTGCCGAACTCGGTCATGTTCGCCAGCAGCGGGATGTGCACCGCAGCACGGAATTTCGCGAACTCCGCCGCGTCGGCCAGCGCTTCGGTGAAGATCAGGTCCGCGCCCGCGTCCGCGTAGGCCTTGGCCCGGTCGATCGCGGCGGCCAGTCCGTCCGTGCCGCGCGCGTCGGTGCGGGCGCAGACGACGAAGTCCGGGTCGCGCCGGGCCGAGACGGCGGCGCGCAGGCGCCGCACCATGTCCTCGACCGGCACGACGGCCTTGCCGTCGAGGTGACCGCAGCGCTTCGGATTGACTTGATCCTCGATGTGACAGCCCGCCAGTCCGGCGTCCTCCAGGAGCGTGACGGTGCGGGCGGCGTTCATCGGCTCCCCGAAGCCGGTATCGGCGTCGACGAGCACCGGAAGGTCGGTGACCCGCGCGATCTGCTGCGCCCGCGCGGCCACCTCGCTGAGCGTGGTCAGGCCGATATCGGGCAAGGCCAGCTCGGCCGACAGCACCGCGCCCGAGACGTACACGCCTTCGAACCCGATTTCCTCGATAAGCCGGGCCGCCAGCGGATCGAACGCGCCGGGAAACCGCTGGATCCGGCCCGAGGCCAGACCGGCGCGGAAGGCCGCGCGCTTCTGCTGCGCGGTCGTCGCCGACGACAACAGGCCGGTCACCGCGACCACCGTCCTACGCTCATCGCATGACCGAAGCCGAACCGCTGCGCTACCGACTGATCACCGGCGTCGACGACGCGCGATTCTGCGCCCGCGTCAGCGACCTGCTCGGTCAGGGCTATCGGCTGCACGGATCGCCCGCGCTCACCTTCGACGGCGAGAACGTGATCGCCGCGCAGGCGGTGATCCCGGCCGAGGACTGACGCCCGCATCAGAAGATTCCTTCCGCAATCCGCGGCGCTCGGGTGAGCACCTCGTCGGACACGGTGAAATTCAGTTGGTCCAGCTCACCGGCGGCCAGTTCCGGCGTCCGCTGGGCCGCGTCGAGGAAGCGCTCCTGCTCGGCCTCGTCGAGCACCCCCTCGGCCAGGGTGCGGAACTTGGCGATGTACTGAGCCCGGCCGAACGGACGCGCTCCCAGCGGGTGGGCGTCGGCGACGGCCAATTCGTCGACGATCGTCTCCCCGCTCGCCAGCGTGACCACGGCGCGCGCGCCGAACGCCTTTTCCCCGGGGTCGGTGGCGTGGTAGCGCCGGGTCCACTCCGGGTCCTCGGTCGTGCTGATCTTGCGCCACAGCGCGACGGTGTCCGGCCGCCGCGCCCGCTCGGGCGCGTACGACCGCTCGTGGTGCCAGGTCCCGTCCTGCAGTGCCACCGCGAAGATGTAGGGCAGCGAATGATCGAGTGTTTCGCGGCCGGCGTGCGGATCGAACTTCTGCGGGTCGCCGGAGCCGGTACCGATCACCACGTGCGTGTGGTGACTGGTGTGCAGCACGATCGAGGCGATCTGCGCCGGATCGCCGATCCGTGCCCGCATCCGGCGCGCGAGATCGATCGGCGCCTGACTCTGGTATTCGGCCGAGTGCTCTTTGGTGTAGCTGTCCAGGATGGCGCGCTTGGCCTCGCCGGGGCGTGGCAGCGGCACGCGATATTCGGCGTCCGGTCCGCCGAGCAACCGGGCGATCACGCCGTCGGCGCCCTCCCAGATCGGCGCGGGCGCACCCTCGCCGCGCAGTGCGCGATCCACTGCCTCGACCGCCATCTTGCCCGCGAAGGCGGGTGCGTAGGCCTTCCAGCTGGAGATCTCTCCTTTGCGGGACTGTCGCGTCGCCGTGGTGGTGTGCAGCGCCTGGCCGAGCGCCTGGTAGATGGTCTCGGTGCCGAGCCCGAGCAGCGTGCCGATCCCCGCCGCGGCGGAGGGGCCGAGATGGGCGACGTGATCGATCTTGTGCTCGTGCAGGCAGATCCCGCGCGCCAGGTCGATCTGGATCTCGTAGCCGGTGGCCAGCCCGCGGATCAGCTCGGCGCCGCTGCGACCGAGATGCTGGGCGACGGCGAGGATCGGCGGGATGTTGTCACCCGGATGCGAGTACTCCGCGGCGAGGAACGTGTCATGGAAGTCCAGTTCCCGCACCGCGACGCCATTGGCCCAAGCGGCCCACTCGGGCGAAACCCGCTGCCCGACCGGCAGGCCGAAGACCGTGGCCCCGCGCCGGCCGGTCCGCGGCCGGTAGGGCTGCGCGGTGGCCTGGGCGCGCGCGGCGGTCACCGGGCGGCGCGTCAGCGAAGCGGCGGCTACCGCGGCGTTGTCGATGATCCGGTCGATGATCATCGCACCGACTTCGGTGGTGACTTCGACCTGGTCGGCGGCCACTTCGGCGATCTTGGTGGCGAGATGCTCGGAGCGTGGGAACTCCTCGGCGGCGCAACGGGCTCGTACGATGTGTGTCTTCATGCATCCTCCACGACGCGGCGACGAATCTCTCTTCGCACGCTACGCAGATCGGACAGGACACTTAATACCTCGCAAAAGCATATTTTCGTGGGTAACAACGCGTGTTTTTGCGATGATTGCGAATAAGCGCAGCTACCATCGTGCACGTGCGCAAGATGTATGCGGGCGCCCGGCTTCGGCGATTGCGCGAAGAGCGGAGGATGACTCAGGCGGCTCTGGCGAAATCGCTGGATCTGTCGCCGAGCTATCTCAACCAGCTCGAGCGCGACCAACGCCCCCTCACCATTCCCGTACTGCTGAAACTGAATTCGACCTTCGACCTCGACGTCCAGTTCTTCGCCGCCGACTCGGACGCGCGCCTGGTGTCCGACCTGCACGAAGTGCTGGTGGACGCCGCGGGCGGGCACACCGCGCCGCTGACCGAAGTCGAGGAGCTGGCGACCCGTCAGCCGGAGGTCGCCAGGATCGTCGTCGCGATGCATCGCCGACTACGCGCCGCCACCGATCAGCTCGACCTGCTCTCCGCGCGGGTCTCCGCGCCCGCGGGCGCGCCCGGGGTGCCGATGCCCTACGAGGACGTGCGCGACTTCTTCTACGACCACCACAATCACATTCCGCAGCTGGACATCGCCGCCGAGCAACTGTTCGAGAACTCCGGACTCAGCATCGGCTCACTCGATCGCCAGCTAGCGCGGATCGCCGAGGAACGTGCGGGCGTGACCGTGCTGGTGCGCGGTGACGGCGCCGACCCCAACGTTCCCAAACGGCACTACGACCCGGAGACCCGCACGCTCACCCTCGCCCGTCGGCTGCGGCCGGGCCAGCGCGCCTTCCAGATCGCCACCACGCTCGGCTTCCTGCTGTACGGGGCGGAGCTGGACGGGGTCCTGGCCGAAACCCCCTCGCTCAGCGGCGAATCCCGCACGCTGGCGCGGATCGGGCTGGCCAACTACTTCGCCGGCGCGCTGGTGCTGCCGTACGGGCGATTCCTGCGCTCGGCCGAGGAACTGCACTACGACATCGACCTGCTCGCCCTTCGTTTCGAGGTCGGCTTCGAAACCATCTGCCATCGGCTGAGCACCTTGCAGCGGCAAGGGCAGCGCGGCGTCCCGTTCTTCTTCGTGCGCACCGATCGCGCGGGCAACATCTCCAAACGTCAGTCCGCCACCGCGTTCCATTTCTCCCGGGTGGGCGGCAGTTGCCCGCTGTGGGTGGTGCACGAGGCCTTCGCACACCCCGGGCGCATACTCACCCAGATCGCCGAGATGCCCGACGGCCGCCGCTATCTGTGGGTGGCCCGCACCGCGGCGATCGCACCGCACGGGTTCGGCACCGCGGCGAAGAACTTCGCGATCGGTCTCGGCTGCGACATCGAATACGCCGACCGCCTGGTGTATTCGGCCGGGTTGCAGGTGGACGACCCGGCCACCGCGGTCCCGATCGGCGCGGGCTGCAAGGTGTGCGAGCGTCCCGGGTGCCCGCAGCGGGCGTTCCCGCACATCGGCAGCCCGTTGGCGGTCACCGAATACACCAGCACCGATTTGCCCTACCCGCGGCTCGGACGCTGACGAGGCATCACGACTTCGCCAGATACTCCAGCCGCTCGGAGTCCACCGCCGCGTGCATCATCCCGGCCAGACCGGGATGCTTGCGCAATCCGGGATCGGACGCCACCACGTCCCGGGCGAAATCCTGGGCGGCGGTGATGACCTCGAGGTCGTCCAGCAGCGACAGCAGGCGCAGCGAGCGGGCCGTGCCGGACTGGGCGGCGCCGAGCACGTCACCCTCACGGCGGGTGCGCAGGTCGAGCACCGCGAGTTCGAAGCCGTCGGTGGTGGCCGCGACCGCGTCCAGCCGCGCCATGGCCGACCCGCCCGGCGCGGCGTCGGTGACCAGCAGGCACAGTCCGGGGTGCTTTCCCCGGCCGATCCGGCCGCGCAGCTGGTGCAGCTGACTGACGCCGAACCGGTCCGCGTCGACGATCACCATCACCGTCGCGTTGGGCACGTCCACCCCGACCTCGACCACCGTGGTGCACACCAGCACGTCCACCGATCCGTCGTTGAACGCCCGCATCACCTGGTCTTTTTCATCGGCGGGCAGTCTGCCGTGCAGCAGGCCGACCCGCACGCCCGACAGCGGCCCGCCGCGCAGCATCTCGAACACGTCGAGCACGGCCTGGGTGGTGGGGCCTTCCTTCTCGCCGTCACCGGACTTGGAGCGCCCGTTGCGGGACTTGCCGGTCGCCTCCTCGTCGTCGCCGATGCGCGAACACACCACGTACGCCTGGCGTCCGGCGGCGACCTCCTCCACGATCCGCTCCCAGGCGCGATCCACCCAGTTCGGATGCTGTCTGCGCGGCACCACCTTGGAGACGATCGGCGAGCGACCTCGCGGCAGTTCGGTCAGCGTGGAGGTCTCCAGGTCGCCGAGCGTGGTCATGGCGATGGTGCGCGGGATCGGCGTCGCGGTCATCACCAGCAGATGCGGGCTGGCGCCCGCTTTCGCCTTGGCGCGCAACGCGTCCCGCTGCTCGACGCCGAAGCGATGCTGTTCGTCGACCACCACCATGCCGAGGTCGAAGAACTCGACGTTGTCCTGGATCAGCGCGTGTGTGCCGATCACGATGCCCGCCTCGCCGGTCACCGCCTCCAGCAGCGCGGCCTTCTTCGCCGCGGCCGACATCGAGCCGGTCACCAGCGCCACGCGGGTGGCGTTGTCGGCCGCGCCCAGCTCGCCCGCGGCGCCCAGCTCGCCGAGCATGCCGCGCAGCGACCGGTAGTGCTGCGCGGCCAGCACCTCCGTCGGGGCGAGCAGCGCGCACTGCAGGCCCGCGTCGACCACTTGCAGCATGGCGTGCAGGGCGACGATCGTCTTGCCCGAGCCCACCTCACCTTGCAGCAACCGGTGCATCGGCTGCTCGCGAGCCAGGTCGGCGGAGATCTCGGCGACGACCTGCTGCTGCCCCGCGGTGAGCTCGAAGGGCAGGCGCTGGTCGAACGCCGCGGCGATGCCGTCGGTGCGTGGCACGCAGGCGCGTGCGCGGCGACCGGATACCTCGTGCCTGCGCTCGGCCAGCACCAGTTGCAGGGCCAGCGCCTCGTCGAAACGCAGCCGGTCTCTGGCCTGATCGATATCGGACTTGCGCTCGGGCAGGTGGATCAAGCGCAGCGCGTCGGACAGGTTCGGCAGCGCGCGTTCGGCGCGCACGTCCTCCGGCAGCGGATCATCGAGCGGATCGAGCTGGTCGAGCACCTGACGCACGCAGGCGAGCACATCCCAGCTCTGCACCTTGGCGGTCGCCGGGTAGACCGGGATGAACTCGCGTTCCATGAACGAGGTGTCCACTCCCCCGGCGCCTTTGGCGCTCTGCGCCAGGCCGCGCAGGTCTCCGCCGCCGCGGACCTTGGTCAACGCGCCGACCGAGTCGTCGTCCTCGGTCTCCGGCAGGATCAGGTAACCGGGGTGGCTGAGGTTCCACTGGCCGGGCCGCCAGTAGGTCACCGTGCCCGACATCATCGCGCGCAGACCTTCGCGCACGACGTATTTCACCTTGTCGCCGTTGAAGAAGGTGACGTCGACGCCGCGCCCGGAGCCGGTGTCGAGCACCACCTTCAGCAGCGACCCGCGGCGGTTGCGCATCGGCCGCAGATCGGCCTTGGTGATCCGCCCGATGACCGTGATGTGCGAACCGTCCTCGGGCGCCTCCTCGGTGAGCGGCTGCCCCTGTGTGGCGTAGCGCAGCGGGTAGTGCCGCAGCAGGTCCTCGACGGTGTGCATGTCGAACGCGTCCGCCAGCGAGGCCGCCGCCTTCGCCCCGAGTATGTGGTCGAGCCGATCGCTCAGTGTCGCCATGCCCTACTCCACTCCGATCTGCACCGAATCGCCGTGCTGCCCACCGGAATACACGATCACCTCGACACCGGGGAAGTGCTGCGCGATGTGGGCGGCGAGTTCGTCGCCGAGGCCTTCCGGCGCGGCCGCTCCCATCAGCAAGGTGACCAGCTCGCCGCCGAAGGCGAGCAGCCGGTCCAACAGCGTCCGGCCCGCCGTCCGCACGTCGGGCTCGATCACGACGACGTCGTGGCCGGCCAGCCCGAGCCCGTCGCCCGGTTCACAGGTGCCGACCATGGTGAGCGCGCGCTCGGTCGCCGCGCGCAGCGATCCCCAGCGCGTCGTCGCGGCCGCCTCCGACATGGTGAAAGCGTCGTCGACCGCGATCCGTCCTCGGTCGTGCACGGCCAGTGCGGCCAGGCCCTGCACCATCGACGCGCTCGGCAGCAGCAGCACGTCGCGGTGGGCGTCGCGCGCCGCGACGCCGACGGCGACCAGTTCGTGCGCAGGCAACGCGCCGTTGGGCAGCACCAGCACTTCGCGGTTCGGCATCCGCCGGATGGCGGCCAGCAGCGCCGTCGCGGTGACCGGCTCGTCGCCCGCCAGCACCACGGCACCCGCGTCCTCGAACAGCGACGCCGCGCCCGCGCCGGCGACCACCGCCAGAATCCCGCGGTCGGCCGGAGCGCCGGGGGGCTTCGCCGCGGCCGAGCCGAGCGCACCGGCCACGACCTGGGTCGAATCGGCGGCCGGGGTGGATTTCGTGGTGTCTCCGGTTCGAGCGGGCCAGGTCCGCGCGTCGGAGGCACGGCCGGCGCCGGGGTTCGGCTCGTTTCCGGCGCCCGCGACCCCGGCGCGGTTTCCGGGCGCGGGCCATACGTCTCGATGCGACCCGAAGGTGACGTTCTCGACGCGGATCCGGCTGAGCGTGCCCGCGGCGATGCCCGCCTCCACCGCCGCACCCGCGTCGGCGCAGTGCACATGCGCCGACCAGGACCCGCCGCCGTCACCGACGACCACCACCGAGTCGCCGAGTTCGCCGAGACGGGCTCGCAGCGCGGCCACTCTCGACTCGTCGGAGTGGGCCAGCAGGTACATCACCTCGTACTGCGGTTCGGCGTCGTCGGCGGACGCGCAGCGCGCCACCGACGACGGCCGGGGGTACTCCGGCCGCTCGGGCGCTTCGCCCCTGGTCATCGTGACCAAACTGTCCAGCAGCACGACCAGCCCGCGGGCACCCGCATCGACGACACCGGCCTCACGCAGCACACCCAATTGAAAGGGAGTATCGCCGAGCGCCTTGGCCGCACCGTCGGCCGCGGCCAGGGCCACGCCTGCCAGTGTCCGATCCGGGCACCCCGCGGCCGCCGCGGCGGCGCAGTCCAGCACGGTGAGGATGGTCCCTTCGATCGGCACGCTCAGCGCTTCGCGCACCAGCTCGGAGGCCCTGGTCAGCGCCACGCGCAGGCTGTCTGCCGTGAACGGACCCCCGCCCACCGCTTCCGCGACGCCCCGCAGCACCTGGGACAGGATGATCCCGGAGTTGCCGCGGGCCCCGACCGTCGCGCCGTGCGCCATCGCGACGGCGACGGCGTGAGCCGCGCTCCCGTCCCCGCTCGCCTCGGTGTTCGCCCGCGACGCCGCGACCGCTTCCGCCGCCTCGACCGCGGCCCGCATGGTGGCCAGCAGATTGGTGCCGGTGTCGGCGTCCGGGACGGGAAAGACATTGAGCGCGTTGATCTCCTCGCGGCGGTGTTCCAGGCCGGCAAGACAGGTGCGGCCCCAGCACAGCAATGCCGTGCCGTCCAGCACATCTCGCGCCCCGGACACCGTCACCGCACTCCTTCCGCCGCCGCACCACACCGTCCGCCAGGTTAGCTGGCGGTGCCGACAGGCAACCGGCAAGACCGCGCCATTAAACTGGAGGTGCCCAGCTACCGCTCCGGCACTCGTCCGCGGGGACCGGTTTGGTGGATCGGTACCGGCACAGCTACCCTTGCAGGGTTGCCTCGCGCGGCCGTCACCGGTCTGCGCTGGTCGGCTACCCAGCCGACAGGGCACACTCGACATTGCACGAGGGCGCGCTCGCGAAAGCGGCGGTCCCCACCATTGACATGAAGGAGTTCGCGACTATGGCTGCCGTCTGCGACGTCTGCGCCAAGGGCCCCGGCTTCGGGAAGTCGGTCTCGCACTCGCACCGGCGCACCAACCGTCGTTGGAACCCGAACATCCAGACCGTTCGCGCGCAGGTCGCCCCGGGCAACACCCGCCGCATGAACGTGTGCACCTCCTGCCTGAAGGCGGGCAAGGTCGTCCGCGGCTGATCCGCCCCGGCTGACCGAACGCCCCGGCACCCACTACGGGTGGTCCGGGGCGTCGTCATGACTGCGGGCGCTCGGCGAGCGTTCCCGCGGTGAGCGAGCGCCCCTGGCGGGTCCAGCCGCTGGCCGCCGAGTACACCTACAGCCTCGCCGAATGCCACATCTCCTGCTGGCGCGAGGCGTACCGGGGGCTGGTGCCCGACCACGTGCTCGACGCGTTCGACATCGAGCGGCGAGCCGAGCTGTGGGAACGCGATCGGGTGCGCTACCCGGGCCGCACCCACGTCGCGATCGTCGAGGACGACGTGGTCGGGTTCGCCAGCGCGGGCCCGCCTGCTGCCGCGGACGCGGTGACCCCGCTGGAACTACACGCCCTCTACGTGCGCTCCCGCTGGCACGGCAGTGGCGTAGCCGACGACCTGATTCGCGCCGCACTCGACCCGGCCGCTCCGTGCTCGCTGTGGGTGTTCGAGCGGAATGCGCGCGCCCAGGCGTTCTACCGGAGGCACGGCTTCGTGCTCGACGGCACGCGCAAACTCGAGTCGTTCACCGCCGAGGTGGAGGTGCGCATGGTGCGCACGCCGACGATGCACGCGGACTTCGCGCCTGATGACGCCCCTTAGGCGTACCTCCGCCTTCGCTCCGGCCGTGCGCAGCTCCCTCCTGCCTTCGCT
>NZ_BAFP01000102.1 GCF_000308455.1 Nocardia abscessus NBRC 100374
GTGTCGGCGCCGACCCGCTCACCCCAGGTCTGCAACTGGTCGGCGGCAGCGGCACGGAAGGTGTCGGCCGCCCCCAGCAGCACACGGCGGCCGTCGGCGACGAGTACCCGGGCGAGCTTGCCGGTGGTGGTGGTCTTCCCGGTGCCGTTCACGCCGACCACCAGCAGGATCGACGGGTGGTCCGGATGCGGCAGCGCGCGCACCGAGCGGTCCAGCTCCGGGCGCAACTGCTCGATCAGCACGTCACGCAGCACGGCGCGAGCCTGGTCGGTGGTGCGCACGCTGCGCGCGGCCATTTCGGCGCGCAACCGGGCGACGACGGCCGTGGTGCTCGCGGTGCCGAGATCGGCCAGGACGAGGGTGTCCTCGACCTCTTCCCACGAGTCGTCGTCCAGGTCACCGCCGCCGAGCAGACCGAGCAGGCTCTTGCCGACCGCGTTCTGCGAGCGCGACAGCCGTCCGCGCAGGCGGACCAGGCGGCCCTCGGTGGGCTCGATCTCCTCCAGCGCGGCGGGAGCCTCGACGCCAGCGGGCGTGTCGGGAGCGACGACCTCGGTGGTGGTCACGCCGGCGCCGGTGTCATCGGTGACCGGCTCGGCGGTCACGTCCGCGACGTCGGTTTCGTCGGCGGTGACCGGCGCCGTGTCGGCAGCCCGGCTCTCCGGCGACGCCGTCTCGTCCGCGGTGGGCGGCGCCGTCTCGGCCGTCGAGGAGTCCGCTTCGGGTTCGGTGGGTGCGGTGGTGGGCTCGGCGGCACCGGAAGCGGGGGGCGCCTCGGCGACGTCCGCCTCCGGCAACGGAACGTTGGTGATGCCACGCTTGGGCGCGTCGCGCGGGATCGCCGCGTCGTCGCCGACGTGCGGCTGTCCTTCGGTGTCGGTGCGCTCGACCGGTTGCGGTTCGGTCGCCGTGCCGCTCCGGCTGAAGTTGAATCCGCCGGAGGCGGTATAGCCGCCGGAACGGTCGGTCACCTCCTTCTCCTGCGTAGGCGGAGTCAGCGACACGCGGCCGCGCTTGTACCGGACGAAACCGGCGACGAGCACGACGAGCAGCAGCGCGGCGACCGCGGCGATCAGGATCCAGACTTCGGGACTCACGCGAACCATCCTTGCAGACCGACCATCACGGGATGGGCCCCGAGCCGCACCCGGTGCGCGAGTCGCCGCGCCGCGCCGACGGCCGGAGCTCGGCGAACACCGCACGTGCGGCACCGTGGACGCGCCCGGGCGGGCACCGACACAGCCCTCCAGATTTCTTGTCCTGCGGAACTTCTCGCGAAGGGACAATAGGATCGGCGACGTGACCGATCGAAACGTGCTTGGGGGGCCGCTGGAAGAGTGCGGCACCGATCCTCTCACCGGCTTCTACCGGGACGGCTGCTGCAGTACGGGGCCGGAGGATCTGGGCAGCCACACTGTGTGCACCGTCGTCACGGCAGAGTTCCTGGAGCATCAAGCGTCCATCGGCAACGATCTGAGCACGCCGCGCCCGGAGAACAACTTCCCCGGCCTGCAGCCGGGCGATCGCTGGTGCGTGGTGGCGGTGCGCTGGCTGCACGCGCACGAGGACGGCGTCGCCGCGCCGGTGGTGCTCGCGGCCACGCACGAGAACGCCCTGGAAGTGATCTCGATGGACATCCTGCGCAAGTACGCCGTGGACGTGCCGGACGACGTCAGCGACCTGCTCTGAGCAACCTGTGACCCCCTCTTCGGCTCGCGGCACGCGCCGTCCGGACCGTCGGCTCGCACCGTCGACCCGCCGGGTGTCCGATCGGCCGTGGCGCAGTAGAGAACCACATGGCGCAAATGCGCCGTTCAGCTAGGAGGTCGCCGCGACACGCCGACGATGGGCCTTCTGGCGGCATGCCGCCGAGCAATACCTGGCTCGGCGTCCCGTCCCCGAGCGGCGCACCGCGGCGCGACAGACGGGGCAGCGTTCGTCCGAGGTTTCGTTACGATCGGCCGATTCGTTACGATTTCCGGCTTCGGCATCCGGTTTCGTCACTCCCGGATCACTCGCCCGCGCGCGCAGCGCGTCCAGCACGATCGCCGCGGTGCGGTCCACACTTCCCTGGGACTTCCGGAGCTGTTGAATCGCAACGCATCCGGTGAAGATCGCCAGCACGTCGTCGAGTTCGATGTCGGCTCGGACCGCACCTTCGCGCTGAGCCGCGACCAGCAGGGCTTCCAACGCGCGGTGGAAACGCACGCCCGCGCTCTGCAACAGCGCGCGCGGCCAGCCGTCGTCGGACTGGACCATGTCGCACAGCGCCTTGTTACCCGGCGTCGTGGCGATCACCGCGGTACAGAAGTCGAAGAACGCGGCGCCGGGATCCGATGCGCCGAGATGGTCGGCGGCGAGTTTCGCCAATCGGTCGATGCGCTGCTGCATCACGGCTTCCAGCAGATCGGCTTTCGTCGGGAAGTGGCGATAGACGGTGCCCGCGCCGACGCCGGCCCTGCGGGCGACCTCGGCGAGCGACACCGAGGCGCCCTGCTCGGCGAAGGCGCGCTGCGCGGCGGCCAGCACGAGGGCGCGATTACGCCGGGCATCGGCTCGCGACAGCCCGTCCGGGGCGATCGATGTGGTCATTTCGTTACGGCCTTCCGCTGAGCGACCTGGTCAATCGGGTCGAGCCACCCGTATCGTCCGAATCCGGGTTATCCGACCCGATTCTAACGAGCAAGAGAAGGCGGAGCATGTCCCCTCAGCACAACCTCATCCTGGTCACCGGAGCCACCGGCCAGCAGGGCGGCGCGACCGCCCGCAGCCTGTTGGCGGACGGCAGGGCGGTGCGCGCGCTGGTCCGCGACGCGCAGTCGCCCGCCGCACAGGACTTGGCCGCGGCGGGTGCGGAACTCGTCGTCGCCGACTTCGACGCCCCGGAGACCTTGCCCGCGGCGCTGGCCGGTGTCACCGGGCTGTTCCTGGTCCCGCCCGCCGCGTACAGCCCGCAGGGCTGGGATGTCGACCTGGAAGCCGCGCGCGGACAAGCGGTCGTGGACGCGGCGCGCGAGGCCGGCGTGCGGCAGATCGTGTTCACCGGCATCGCCTCGATGGGCGACGACGCCTCGTGGGGCGCGACGGGCAAGAAGCGCATCGAAGACGCCGTCATCGCCAGCGGCGCCCGCTACACCCTGCTGCGCCCGGTGCGCTTCATGGAGAACTACCTGCTGCGCACGTCACCGGTCGACGGCATCATCGATGGTGTACACCGGCATCTGTTCCCCGCCGAAGGGCCGATGAAGGTCATCGCTCTCGCGGATGTCGGTGATATCGCCGCTCTGGTCTTCGCCGATCCGGAGCGATTCCACGGCCGCGTCCTCGAACTCGCGGGCGACGTGCTCGTCCCGCCCACGGCGGCCGCGGCGATCAGCGCGGCGACCGGTTACCCGGTCCGCTATCACGAGGTCGACGAAGCCGACGCGGACGCGCTCGGCCCGGAGATCGGCAACACCTGGCGCCTGATGCGCCATACCGGCGGCTGGCACGCGGACGTCGAGGAGATCCGCGAAATCCATCCCGGGCTGCGGACATTCGACACTTGGCTCGCCGAAACCGGTGCGGCCCAGATCAAAGCGCTGCTGGACAACGAAAAAGCGACTGCTGCTCGGTAATCCACATTCGAGCGGCCTGCTCGCACGGCTGATCCGTGCGTGACCGGCCGCCGTCGCACACAGCGGGCGGCGCGCAGCGGACAACACCTTCGCGCTGCTCGCAGGGGTATTCCGCGGCCAGGCGTACCGCCGACTCGGTGGTACGCCTGCGCAGAAGATCCGAGCCTGGTGACGCTCAGCCCGCCGCGCCGACCGGGGCCAGGTTCTCCCCGCGCAGCCGCTGGGAGATCACCTGGGTGATGCCGTCACCGCGCATGCTGACGCCGTAGAGCGCGTCGGCGATCTCCATCGTCGGCTTCTGGTGAGTGATGACGATCAGCTGGCTCTTCTCCCGCAGCTGTTCGAACAGGCCGATCAGGCGACGCAGGTTGGTGTCGTCCAATGCCGCTTCGACCTCGTCCATCACGTAGAACGGTGACGGGCGGGCGCGGAAGATGGCCACCAGCAACGCGACCGCGGTCAGCGACTTCTCCCCGCCGGACAGCAGCGACAATCGCTTGACCTTCTTGCCCGGTGGGCGGGCCTCCACCTCGATGCCGGTGGTGAGCATGTCCGAGGGGTCGGTGAGCAGCAACCTGCCCTCGCCGCCGGGGAACAGTTTCGCGAACACCTCGACGAACTCACGCTCGACGTCGGCGTAGGCCTCGGTGAACACCTGCAGGATGCGGGCGTCGACTTCGGCGACCACCTCCAGGAGGTCCTTGCGCGCGCTCTTGACGTCCTCGAGCTGGGTGGCCAGGAAGTTGTAGCGTTCCTCCAGCGCCGCGAACTCCTCCAGCGCGAGCGGATTCACCTTGCCCAGGGTGGCGAGGTCCTTCTCCGCGCGCTTGGCCCGCCGCTCCTGGGTCTGCCGGTCGTAGGGCATCGGGGCGGGTTCGCTGACCTGTTCGCCGCGCTCCTTGGCCTGCTCGTACTCCTGCATCTCCAGCGCCGAGGGCGGCAGCGGCACGTCCGGACCGTACTCGGCGATCAGATCTTCCAGCGCGATGCCGAACTGCTCGGCGATGTTCGCCTCCAGCTGTTCGATGCGCAGTGCCGCCTGCGCCTTGGCGACCTCGTCCCGGTGCACCGCGTCGGTGAGCTGGGACAGCTGCGCGGTGAGCGCGCGCGCCCGCTCCTTCACCTGCTCGACCTGTGCGGCGCATTCCGAGCGCCTGCGCACCAGCTCGTCCCGGCGGGCGCC
>NZ_BAFP01000101.1 GCF_000308455.1 Nocardia abscessus NBRC 100374
GGGGCCGGACGCGGCGCGGGACGCTCGGGAGCCGACGAATAGGGGTTGTTACCGACGCGCGGGGTCTTCGGCCCCGGGCGCGGGCCGGAAGCGGCGCCACCCTGGCGCTGACCACCCGGGCCGGGCGCACCGGGCCGCTGCTGCTGGCCGGGACGCGGGCCACCCGGCGTCGGACGCGGACCCGCCGGAGCGGGCGCGGAACTCGCCGTCGCACCCGAAGCCGACGCGGCCTGCGGGGTGATCGATTCCCTGACGGGGGGCTTGGGCGACGGGGACGGTCCCGGACGCGTGGCCGGACCCGGCTTCACGGCCGGGGATTCGCCGGTGCGCGCGGCGGGAACGGCGGTCTCCTGCACGGTGGGCGCCGGGGTGGGCGCCGGCGGACGGGGACCTGGACGCGGGCCACCGCCCGCGGGCTTGGCGGCCGGACGGCCGGACGGTCCGGGGCGTGCGCCCGGCTTGTTGCCGTTCGACGGGGCGGATTTCGCCGCGAACGACTCACGCAGCCGACGCGCGACGGGTGCTTCCACCGTCGAGGACGCCGACTTCACGAACTCGCCCTGCTCCTTGAGCGTTGCGAGTAGTTCCTTGCTCGTGACACCGAGTTCTTTGGCCAACTCGTGCACGCGGGCCTTGCCTGCCACTGCTCTCCTCACTGAGAGGTCGAGCAGCCCCACCGTTCTGGCGACGGCGGCCCGCACGACCTCGGGTTATCTCCGATGGACGTTCATCGTTGGTACTTCACGGTGTGCTCATGAGTGCTCGTGCCTGTTCTCGAGGTAATGCTCCAGGGCTGAGATATCCAGATGTCCGGACACTCGGAGTGCTCTGCCGATCGCTCGGCGCCGCTCTGCGGCGCGCAGACAAGCCGAAAGGGGGTGCATCCAGGCACCCCGTCCAGGAAGTCTGCGCCGCGGATCGGGAACGATCTCGAGGACGTGGGAGCCGTCTCCGGTCTCACGGTCCCGAGCCACGATCCGCAACAGATCGACGGCCAGTACTCGCTTTCGGCACCCGATGCACGTCCGTACCGGAGCTGCTCGACGCTGGGGCGCCGGGGGCTGCTCGGTGGTGCGGTCGGGCAGTGGAACCGAAGGCTCGGACTGAACCTTGGACCACTCTACCGCTGCCGCGCTCGGAACGCCGAACCCCTCCCCCGCGGAAGTTACGAACCTGTCATCCCGAGCACTCCGCGGGCGGGCTCCGGTCAACTCCGATGCGCCTCCGTTCGCACGGATCCGCCCATGTCGGGAGCGGCGTCGCTGCGGATATCGATGCGCCAGCCGGTCAGCCGCGCGGCCAGGCGGGCATTCTGGCCCTCCTTGCCGATCGCCAGCGAAAGCTGGAAATCCGGGACCACGACGCGGGCCGCCCGGGCCTCGGCGTCGACGATAGTGACCGAAACCACTTTCGACGGCGAGAGCGCATTGCCGACAAAGGTCGCCGGATCGTCGGCGTGATCGATGATGTCGATCTTCTCGCCGGCCAGCTCGCTCATCACGTTGCGCACGCGCTGCCCCATGGGACCGATACAGGCGCCCTTGGCGTTCACGCCGGGGACGGTGGTGCGGACGGCGATCTTGGATCGGTGGCCGGCCTCCCGCGCCACGGCCACGATCTCCACCGAGCCGTCGGCGATCTCCGGCACCTCCAGCGCGAACAAGCGCCGCACCAGGTTCGGGTGGGTGCGCGACAGCGTGATCTGCGGACCGCGCGAACCGCGCGAGACGCCGACGACGTAGCACTTGATCCGGTCGCCGTGCTCGTAGGTCTCGCCCGGCACCTGCTCGGCGGGCGGGATCAGCCCCTCCGCGCCGTGCAGCTCGCTGCCGATGCGCACCACGACCGTGCCACGGGCGTTGGCGCGCGCGTCGCGTTGCACCACGCCGCCCACGATGTCACCCTCATGGGTGGAGAACTCGCCGAAGGACTTCTCGTTCTCGGCGTCGCGCAGCCGCTGCAGCACCACCTGCCTGGCGGTGGTCGCCGCGATCCGGCCGAACCCCTCCGGGGTGTCGTCCCATTCGGAGATCACATTGCCGTCGGCGTCCACTTCGCGCGCCATCACCCGGACCACACCGGTCTTCTGGTTGATGTCGATGCGCGCGTTGGGCTGGTGGCCCTCGGTGTGGCGGTACGCGGTCAGCAGCGCCGACTCGATCGCGGAGATCACGGTCTCGATCGAGATCCCCTTGTCGGCGACGATCGCGCGCAGGGCTTCGATTTCGATGTTCATTCCACGGTCCCTTCGGTCGGCGAATCGGACGCAGTCACGGATTCGGAGAGTGCATTCGGTGTTCCTCGGAGCTCCGCGGCGTCGTCGACCGCCACCGCATCTTCCTGGCCCGGGGCGGGCCGCCCCGGAACGACTCCGCCCGCGAGTTCCAGCTCCCGCGCGCCGGGCGGGGAGAACTCGATCTGGACGACGGCTGTGGCGATGTCGGCGAGCGGGACAGTCACCCGGTGCGGGTCTCGTTTGCCGCCGAGCACCAGCGCCACCGAATCACCGGAGAGCGCGCCGACCCTGGCCTCGAAGCGGGCCGATCCCTCCGGCGGCTGCGCGCCCTCGCGCAGTGTGACGCGCACCTTGCGCCCCCGCGCCCGGCGCCAGTGCCGGTCGGCGGTCAGCGGTCGATCGATGCCCGGGGTCGTGACTTCCAGCAGGTAGGGCGTCTCGCCGAACTCCCCCGCCTCGTCCAGCAGCGCCGACAATTCGGTGCTGAGGTTCGCGAGCGCGTCCAGATCGGAGGTGTCGCGATCCACGGTCACCTGCACCCGAGCCTGCGCGTCCACGCGCTTGCCCGCCGTCGCGATCTCGACGCCCTCGAGGTCGAATCCTCGGCGTTCCACGAGACCAGCTACGAGCTGGCTCACCCTTTCCTCGGTCGGCATCGGCATGTGGGGCGGCTCCTGGTTCAGTTGTGACGCGGCGGGAGAATTCTCTACCGAAGGTCTAGCGTAACGCGCCACGAGAGTGTAAAGGACCAGTGGTCGAGGAGTTTGCGCGCCACGGCCGACGCTCGTCCGGTGCCGCCCCGCGAATCTGGCACGATGATGCCGTGCCCATCCGCCTTCCCGCCCCGCCGCGTGCCGGGCGCACTTCCGGCATGCCTTCCGACCGGCACCGACCCCGCCTCGCCGCGCTGGATCGTCGCAGCGCGCTACGTCTCGCGGGCGGCGGAACGGTCGGCGCCCTCGCCCTCGGGGCCCTGGCGGGCTGCACCGGCGACGACGTGGTCCACGAGCCGGATCCCCTTGCCGCGCAGGAGGTCGTGGCCCGCGCCGATGCCGCCGCCGCGACCGCGGCCATCGCCGCCGCACCCGAGCGGCACGCCGCGCTGACCGCGATCGCGGCAGAGCGCACCGCCCATGCCGACGCGTTGCGAACCGAGATCGATCGCGTGATCGGCGTCTACGCCGACGGCACCAAGCCGGTGCACCGCACCCGCGCCAACGGATCCGGTCCGTCGGCCGTGGCTTCGGGCAGCGCCGCACCGCTCACCGCGCCGCCCACCGTCGACGCGCTGCGGGCGCAGCTCACCGAGTCCCGGAAATCGGCCGCCGATCTGGCTCGCGCCCTGTCCGGCTACCGGGCCGGTCTGCTCGCTTCGATCAGCGCCGCCTGCGCGGTGCACGCTGGGGTGTTGCTGGCATGACCGAGGCCGAACGAGAAGCGCTCGTCGACGCGCTGAACGCCGAGTACGGCGCGGTGTACGCCTACGGCGTGATCGCCGCCTACGCCTCGCCGGAGCGCACCAGGCTGGTCGCCGAGCACACCGCCGCGCACCGGGCCCGGCGGAACGCCACCGTGGACGCCCTCACCTTGGGCGGTGCGACGGTGCCGCCGCCCGACGCGGCCTACACGGTGCCGTTTCCGGTCACCGATCCGATCGCCGCCGCGCGGCTGGCCGTCACGGTCGAGTCCGATACGGCCGTCGCCTGGCGGTCGGTGGTCGAGCGTGGCGTGTCCATGGCCATCCGGCGCAGCGGGGTCGACGCGCTCACCGAAGCCGCCGTCCGGCTGGCCACCTGGCAGTCGATTCTCGGCGCCGATCCGCCCACCGTCGCGTTTCCCGGCAAGGCCTGACCCGGCGACCGGGCACCGAGGCGTCGAGAGATCCCATGCGCCGCACCGACCGTGAGGCGGGTGCGGCCATCGGCAGCCCGCCGAAGACGCCGCACCGGCGATCGATGCGAACGGCGGCCGACGGATAACCCTAGGCCGCCGTTCGCTCGGCGCACGGTTACTACGGGCGCATCTCGTACGCGCCGTCGTAGGACGCCACCTCTGCCCATACCCGGTCGAAGCGCGGGCGATCGGCGACCGGAGGCCGCAGTGCGGATGCGGCCCAGCCCTGCTGGTCCGGGGTAGCTGACGACTTGCCGTACAGCGCCGTCGCGTAAGTGTTGAAATCGCGGATCTGGAAGTCGAAGATCTGGTCGATCAGGTCACGGTCCAGGCCGGTGATCGCGGCCTGCTCCAGGATCAGCTGGCCGTAGACCACCAGGGAGAACAGGTGGCCGATGGTCAGCATGAAGTCCAGATCCTTCTGCTGGTCCGCATCCGGCGCCGCTGTGGTCAGCAGCGTGCGCAGCGCCTGCGCCTGCTCGTAGAACCGGCCCACGTTGGGAATGTCGGCGTGCTTGTCGTAGACCGGCGTCCAGTCGGCGAAGCGCACCTTGCCCGCGCCCCGGGCCGGGCCCTGACGCCAGAAGAACGCGTCGTCGGCGGCGTCCTGCCGGGTTCCGATCTCCGGGTAGTCCTGCGGGGCGAACAAGTAGTTGGGCATGAACTTCAGGATCTGCCCGACGTTCACGTGCACCGTGCCCTCCAGCCGGGGCAGCGTGTTGATCAGGCGCTGCACCTCGGCGAAGTAGGTGTTCTTCTCGAACCCCTTGGCGGCCAGCACATCCAGCAGCAGCGTCATGACCGTTTCGCCCTCGGAGGTCACCTTGGACTTCGTCATCGGGTTGAACAGCAGGTACCGGCGGTCCTCCAGGCTCGCGCTGCGGAAGTAGTCGACCGCGCGATCGCTGAACAGCTTCATCGCGACGATGCGCGCGTAGGCGTCGACGAAATTCCCCCGCACGTGCGGGAAGTCGGTGACCGGGTTGCCGTAGAGGATGCGGTTGTTCGCGTGCGTGATCGCCTCGTAGAAGGAGTGCTCGACCATGCCGATTCCGCCGTGACAGAGGTTGAACTTGCCCACGTTCACGGTGTTCAGCGCGGCGGAGAACGCCTCGGGGCCGGTGTGCAGGATGTCCTCCGCGCGCACCGGGTAGTTCTCCAGGCGGAAGGTGCTGACGTACATCTGCTGATGCACGACGTTGCCGAGCAGGCGGTAGTTCTCGTGGCGGGAGTCGGCGGCGAACCACACGTAGGCGTCCGCGCCCTCCAGGTCGGAGCGCCGGGAGAACACCGACACCATGCTGGCCACGTTTCCGTTGCCGATGTAGTACTTCTCGCCGTTCGCGCGGAAGAGGATGCCGGCTTCGGCGTCCGCGCTGCCGGGTTCGGTGGGCGTGAGCACCAGGTCGGTGTTGTAGATGTCGGCACCGTGGGTCTGCTCGGACAGACCGAACGCCATCACCTCGCCGTCGGCCAGATCAGCGGCCGCGCGCTTCTTGGCCGCCTCGTTGTCGCTCTGCCAGATCGGTCCGAGGCCGAGGATGGTCACCTGCTCGGCGTACCAGTACGCCAGGCCGTAGAAGCCGAAGATCTCCGACAGCGCCGCGTTGCGCGCGGCGTCCCAACGCCGGTTCGGGTCACCGTCGGCGTAGGCCGCCGGGGTCAGGAAGGTCGCGAACAGCTTCTCCTTCTTCACGAAGTCGAGGAAATCCGCAGTCCACACCGCGTTCGCGTCGTCGGCGAGCAGACGCTGCTTACCCCGGCCCTCGAACCACTCGATGGTGGCGCGCAACAGGCGCCGCGTTTCGGCGTCGAACTGCTGCGGGTCATAGGTGGCGGGATTGAAGAGCCGCGCGTCGGTGTTTGTCATGCTGGTTAACTTACCAGCGGGTAATAGCAGCGTCGGCGCGGTCTACGGATCTGTGACCAGCAAATACCGGTTACGGTCACGTAGGTGGCGAGCCCATGGTTCCAGCGGTCGGAGCAGTTCGCGGGCAGCGCGGCGATAGCCCTGGTCGGGACAACGACGGCCCCCGGCGGATTCCGCCGGGGGCCGTCGAGCACCGGGTCAGCCGCGGACTCGGGCTACCACCGCGTCCACCGCAGAGGCGGCGGGGAGTTCCTCGGCCTCGCCGGTGAAGCGGTCGCGCAATTCGACCTTGCCCTCGGCCCAGCCGCGGCCGATCACCAGCACCAGCGGCATGCCGAGCAGCTCGGCGTCCTTGAACTTCACGCCCGGCGAGGCGGTCCGGTCGTCGAAGAGCACGTCCAAGCCTTGGGCGTGCAGGCCGGCCACCACGTCCTCCGCGCCCGCACGGGCCGCGTCGTCCTTGTTCGCGACCACGACGTGCACGTCGTAGGGCGCGACCGCCGCGGGCCAGCGCAGCCCCTTGTCGTCGTGCTGCTGCTCGGCGATCACCGCGACCATGCGCGAGACGCCGATGCCGTAGGACCCCATGGTCAGCCGCACCGGCTTGCCGTTCTCGCCGAGCACGTCCACCTCGAACGCGTCGGTGTACTTGTTGCCGAGCTGGAAGATGTGGCCGATCTCGATACCGCGGGCCGCCACCAGCGTGCCCCGGCCGTCGGGCGAGGGATCGCCGTCGCGGACCTCGGCGGCCTCGATGGTGCCGTCCGGGGTGAAGTCGCGGCCCGCCACCAGACCGACGACGTGCTTGCCCGGTGCGTCGGCGCCGGTGATCCAGCTGGTGCCGGTGCCGACGCGGGGATCGGCCAGGTACCGAACACCGTTGGCCTGCAGCGCCTTCGGGCCGATGTAGCCCTTGACCAGGAACGGATTCTCGGCGAAGTCCGCTTCGGTGAGCAGCTCCACCTCGGCCGGTTCGACCGAGGCGCCGAGGCGCTTGTCGTCGACCTCGCGGTCACCGGGGACGCCGATGCCGACGATCTCGGTCTTCCCGTCGGGATGCCGCAGCTTGACCATGACGTTCTTCAACGTGTCGGCCGCGGTGACCGGACGACCGTAGCGCTCGGCGAGACCGGCGCTATTGGCCCAGTCGACCAGCGTCGCGATGGTCGGAGTGTCCGGGGTGTCGTGCACCACGGCCGCCGGCTGTCCTTCGATCGGCAGCGGTTCGGGAGCGGGCGTGACCACCGCCTCCACATTGGCCGCGTAGCCGGATTCCGGGCAGCGCACATAGGTGTCCTCACCGACCGGGCTGTCGGCCAGGAACTCCTCCGACGCGCTGCCGCCCATCGCGCCCGAGGTGGCGGCCACGATGACGTACTTGACCCGCAGCCGGTCGAAGATGCGCTGATAGGCCTCGCGGTGCGCGTCGTAGCTGGCCTTCAGGCCGTCCTCGTCCAGGTCGAAGGAGTAGGAGTCCTTCATCACGAACTCGCGCCCACGCAGGATGCCCGCGCGCGGACGCTCCTCGTCGCGGTACTTCGTCTGGATCTGGTACAGCGTGACCGGCAGGTCCTTGTAGGAGCTGTACTCGCCCTTCACGGTGAGCGCGAACAGTTCCTCGTGCGTGGGGCCGAGCAGGTAGTCCGCACCCTTGCGGTCGCGCAGCCGGAACAGGCCGTCGCCGTACTCGGTCCACCGGTTGGTGGTCTCGTACGGGTCCCGCGGCAGCAGCGCCGGTAGCGAGATCTCCTGGGCGCCGATCGCGTCCATCTCCTCGCGCACCACGTCCTCGACCTTGCGCAGCACGCGCAGGCCCAGCGGCAGCCACGAGTAGACACCCGGGGCGATGCGGCGCACGTAGCCGGCACGGACCAACAGTTTGTGGCTCGGCACCTCGGCGTCGGCGGGATCGTCGCGGAGAGTTCGCAGGAACAGGCGGGAGAGGCGGGTGATCACGGAAGCACAGGGTAGTCGCTGGCCGGTCGCCGGTCCCAGCGCATTACCGTATTCGTTCGTGCTGGTGCTGCTGCCTCCTTCCGAAACCAAGTCCGATGGCGGCGCGGGGACGCCGCTCGCGCTGGACTCGCTGGCGATGCCGCAGCTCACGGGCGTGCGGGCACGGCTGATCGACGAGGTGGTGCGATTGGCGGCCGACCCGGAACGCTCGCGAACCGCGCTGGGACTCGGCAAGGGGGCCGACGGCGAGATCGCGCGCAACGCCGCGCTGCGCGTTTCGCCGACCCGGCCCGCGCTGGAGCGCTACACCGGCGTCCTCTACGACGCGCTCGACGCGCGCTCGTTCACCAAGACCCAGCGGGCCAAGGCGTACGCCCGGCTCGGCATCGGCTCCGCCCTGTTCGGCGCGGTCCGCGCGGGTGACCCCATCCCCGCCTACCGGCTCTCCGGCGGCTCCAAACTGCCCGGTCTCCCGACGCTTTCGGCCCTCTGGCGCGACGAGCTGGCCGCGGCGCTGCACACCGAAGCCGCGGGCGAACTCGTCGTGGACCTGCGCTCGGGCACCTATCAGCAACTGGGGCGGGTGCCCGGCGCGATCACCGCGAACGTGCTCACCGAGCATCCGGACGGCTCGCGCACGGTGGTGAGTCATTTCAACAAACACCACAAGGGCCTGCTCGCGCGTGCCCTCGTGCTCACCAGGGCCGAACCGGCCGACGTCCGCGGGGTCGCGCGGGTAGCGGCCAAAGCGGGGTTGCGAGCCGAGATCGCCTCGCCCACCGAGCTGCTGATCATCACCTGAGCGAGTCGGGCTGCTCTATGGCGAGCGCGACCAGCTCGGCCGCCAGATTGGCCCGCGCCGCCGACTCGTACCGGCGGCGGGCGGCGGATGTCCGGAACAGGTACGGCTGCTCGGCCAGCTTTCGCAATACCGCGGCGCGACCCGCACGGAACAGGTCGTCCGGAACGTGCCGGTACTCCGCGCGCACGGCCCGCGTATAGGCGGCGTAGCCGGACGCATCGGCGGCGAGTATCGCCAGGTCGGCGTCGCAGAGCACGTTGCCGTTGCGGTCATCGGCGGCGGTGTGGTGGGTCGCGGTGAGGCGAACCAGCCTGCCGACTTCGCCTGCCAGCTCCGGCGACGCACCCAAGGCAGGCAGCGTCGACTCCGCCAGTTCGGCGCTGCGCTCCTCGTTGTCTGCGCGATCGACCGCGTAGATCGCGTCGTGGAAGAAGGCCGCGTAGCGCACCGCGGCGACGTCGTCGGCGTCCTCGGCCAGGTCGTCGACGACCGCCAGCACGGCCGCCAGATGCTCGACCGTGTGGTAGCGCCGATGCGGCTCGCCGTAGCGCTCGATCAGATCCGAACCCACCGCACCGAAGTGCTCCCCCGCCAGCTCGACCCAGCGCGCCAGCACACGTTCCTCCACCGTCATGCGCACAGTCTCACGCAACCGCCTGCGCACGACAATGGCGCGGCCCCTGGCGCGCATCACCGGCATCGCCTGCGGGCAAGCATCGGCGAATCGTAGGACAGCTGTGGAAATCGTGTACAGACCGTCGGCGCACGGGGAAGGCTAGGAGCCGGACAGTAGTAGTCGAGCCGCTTCTCGCCTCTCGTTCCGTGGGATCGGAGGTCCGGCGAGAGCCCGCGGCACCGCCGATGCTCACCGAGCGAATCGAGGAGACATGCAGACCATCGCGCACTGGCTCGACGGCAAGGCTTTCGCGGGCACCAGCGAGAAGACCGCGCCGGTGACCGATCCGGCGACCGGGGCGGTGACCGGACGGGTCGTGCTGGCGAACGTCGCCGACACCCGCGCGGCGATCGATTCCGCCGCCGCGGCCTTCCCCGCCTGGCGGGACACCTCCCTGGCCCGGCGCACCCAGATCCTGTTCCGCTTCCGCGAACTGCTCAACGAGCGGAAGGACGAGCTGGCGCGCTTGATCACCGCCGAGCACGGCAAGGTCGTCGCCGACGCGACCGGCGAGGTGAGCCGCGGTCTGGAAGTCGTCGAGTTCGCCTGCGGCATACCGCATCTGCTCCAGGGCGGCTACACCGAGAACGCCTCGACCAAGGTCGACGTCTTCGCCGTCCGCCAGCCGCTCGGACCGGTCGCGGTCATCTCGCCGTTCAACTTTCCCGCGATGGTGCCGATGTGGTTCTTCCCGCTCGCCATCGCCGCGGGCAACACCGTGGTGCTCAAACCGAGCGAGAAGGACCCGTCACCGTCCCTGTGGCTGGCGCGGCTGTGGGCCGAAGCCGAGCTGCCCGCGGGCGTCTTCACGGTGGTGCAGGGCGACAAGGTCGCGGTCGACGAACTGCTGGACAACCCGGCCGTCAAGGCCGTCTCGTTCGTCGGCTCGACCCCCGTCGCCCGGTACGTCTACCAGCGTGGCACCGCCGCGGGTAAACGGGTGCAGGCGCTCGGCGGCGCGAAGAACCACATGGTGGTGCTGCCGGACGCGGACCTGGACCTGGCCGCCGACGCCGCGGTGAACGCCGGGTTCGGTTCGGCGGGCGAGCGGTGCATGGCGATCAGCGTGGTGGTCGCGGTGGGCGCGACGGCCGACGATCTGGTCGGCAAGATCGCCGAGCGGGCCAGGACCATCAGGATCGGCGACGGCGCCCGCGGCGCCGACATGGGTCCGCTGGTCACCCGCGCGCACCGCGACCGGGTCGCAGATTACATCGCGGCGGGCGAAGCCGCGGGGGCCGCCGTGGTTCTCGACGGACGAGGCGTGCGAGCCGACGGCCCGGCAGACGGATTCTGGCTCGGACCGACGATCCTCGACCATGTGGACACCGATATGAGCGTCTACACCGACGAGATCTTCGGGCCCGTGCTGTCGGTCGTACGCGTCGACAGCTACGACGACGCGCTGGCGCTGATCAACGCCAATCCCTACGGCAACGGCACCGCCATCTTCACCAACGACGGCGGCGCCGCGCGCCGCTTCCACAACGAGGTCGAGGTCGGGATGGTCGGCATCAACGTCCCGATCCCGGTCCCCATGTCCTACTACAGCTTCGGCGGCTGGAAGAACTCGCTGTTCGGCGACGCGCACGCGCACGGGGCCGACGGCGTGCGGTTCTTCACTCGCACCAAGGCGGTCACCACACGCTGGCTCGACCCCAGTCACGGCGGGCTGAATCTCGGCTTCCCGCAGAACAAGTAGGCACCGGCCGGTGACACAGGTTCGGAGCGGACCGGAAAGTATCCTCGACCACGCGTTGACCTCGCCCGACCGGCATACCGTCTGGACCGCAACGCTTTACGACCGGCGCGGCGGCCGGCCCCACGGGAATGCCGCGCTGCGCCTGGTTGTTCGCTCAGAGCGTGACCAGTACCGCAAAGCTCTCCGACGACCTGAAGAAATACCTCGACGAAGAGAAGGTCTTCGCCACCGCCGCCACGATCGGGCCGAACGGGCAACCGCACCTGACCGTGATCTGGCTCAAGCGTGACGGCGACGACCTGCTCTTCTCCACCACGACCGATCGCCAGCAGGGCAAGAACCTCGCCCGCGACCCGCGGATCACCGTGCTGATCAACCCGCCGGACAACCCGTACGTCTACGCGGAGATCCGGGGCAGCGCGACGATCAGCCCCGATCCGGAGAAGACCCTGCCCGACGAACTCTCGGCGAAGTACACCGGACAGAAGTACGTGGATTTCAACCCGGCCTCCGTCAACGACGGCCCCCGGATCATCGTGCGGGTGACGTCCCGACGAGTAGCGGGCCGTCTCTGAAGACTGGGCTGCCGGACGACTAGGTTTGCTGGGCTTCTTCCTGGGCGTGCTGGGCCATGGCCAGTTGCTGCGGGGTGAAGCGCAGGGTCAGGGCGACCAGTCCGGCGGCGAAGGCGATGAGGGCGCAGACGAACAGCACCAGTGTGTAGCCGTCGCCCAGCGCGGCGATCTCCGCGGGCGTCATCCCGGTCACCTTTTCCGTGCGACCGCCGAGCGACAGGGTGCGGGAGGCGGCGATCGGGGTGAGCAGCCCGATGGCCACGGGAGTGGCCAGGTTCATGAACATCTGGCCGACCGCGGCCAGCGGGCCGATATTGGACGGCGGCACACCGACCAGCACGCACAGCGGCGAGAGCACCATGGCGACGCCGACGCCGAAGCCGATCACCACCAGCAAGGGCAGCAGCGTCGCGTAGTACATCACCTCGCCGTCGAGCGTCGAACCGAACAGCAGCCCGACGCCGAGCACCGCGGCCGCGCCCGCGAGCAGCCAGCGCGGCGCGACGTACAGCGCCGCCTTGGAGGCCACCGCACCGCCGACGCCGATGCCGACGGTGAACGGAATCGCCGCGACACCCGCCTTGAGCGGACCGTATCCGATGACGTTCTGCATGAACTGAGCGACGAAGAAGGTCATGGCGCCGAGCACGCCACCGGCCAGGAAGATCAGCAGGAAGGTGGCGATGCGGTCGCGGCTGTCGAACAGCGACCAGGGCAGCAGCGGGTCGTCCACCCGTCGTTCCAGCGCGATGAAGACGATCAGCAGCACCACGCCCGCGATCAGGGAACCGATGATCGCCGGGTGCCCCCATCCGATCTCCGGCCCCTCGGTGGCCCCGAAGACGATCGCCGCGCAGGCGATGGTGCCGAGCACCGCGCCGGGAATGTCCAGCGCCGAGCGGTGGTGTTCGGTGTCGGCGAGTTTGTAGGCCGCGCCGAGGATGATCAGCGCGCCGATCGGGACGTTGATCAGGAAGATCCACCGCCAGGACAGCTGGGTCAGCGCACCGCCGACCACGAGCCCGCCTACGGAGCCGATGCCGACCATCGAGCCGACGATCGCGATCGCCTGGTTGCGCGCTTTGCCCGGCGCGAAAGTGGTCGCCACGAGCGCGAACGCGGTGGGCGCCGCGACCGCCGCGCCCGCGCCCTGCAAGGCCCGCGCCGCGAGCAGCATCGCCTGGTTCTGCGCGAGCCCGCACAACAGCGAGGCCAGGGTGAACACCGCTACGCCGACCACCAGCATGCGCTTGCGGCCGAACGCGTCGCCGAGGCGGCCGCCGAGCAGCATCAGACCCGCGAAGGTGAGCCCGTACGACGTCACCGTCCACGCGCTACCCGCGCTGGACAGCCCCATCTCCTCCTGCAGCCGGGGCAGCGCGAAGATCACCACCGTGCCGTCGAGCACGACCATGAGCTGCAATCCGCTCAGGACTAGGATGGCGAGCCCGAAGGCCCGCTGCGTCACTGGATACTGCATCGTCGCAGCGGGGTTCCGAAGCACAGTGAGTCACTGTAATTGATGCCGTGCCTTACCTTGCCCGCCCACCGATCCAGCGGCAACACGGCGAGGCTCGGATCGTCCGGCGTCACCCCGGGGGCCGCGCTATCCCGCAGCGGAGTCGGCGTGCGGGACGACGTTGTCGGCCGAGAACCCGGCGGTCGGGCCGATCACCACGATCGCGGGTGGGCGAATGCCTTCCGCGCGCACCCGGGCGGCCACCGTGCCGAGATCCGCGCGCAGCACGCGCTGGGTGCGCAGCGTGCCCTCCTGGATGACCGTGGCGGGCGTGCCCGCGGAGCGCCCGCCGTCCAGCAGGGCGGTGGCGAACTGTTCGATCCGCTCCACCGCCATCATCAGCACCAGGGTGCCGCGCAAGCGGGCCAGCGCGGGCCAGTCCACCAGCGAGTCGGGGTGATCCGGCGCGACGTGCCCGCTCACCACGACGAACTCGTGGGTGACGCCGCGGTGCGTCACCGGGATGCCCGCCGCGGCCGGCACCGAGATGGGACTCGTGACGCCGGGCACCACCGTGACCGGAACACCCGCGGCGACGCACGCCTCCAACTCCTCGTAACCGCGCCCGAACACATAGGGGTCGCCGCCCTTGAGCCGCACCACGAACTTGCCCGCCTTCGCGCCCTCGACCAGCGCGTTGTTGATCGCTTCCTGTGCCATCGCCCGCCCGTACGGGATCTTCGCGGCGTCGACCACCTCGACCTCCGGCCCGAGTTCGGCGAGCAGTTCCGGCGGTGCGAGCCGGTCGGCCACCACCAGGTCCGCCCTGGCCAGCAGCCGCCGCCCGCGCACGGTGATCAGGTCCGGGTCGCCGGGACCGCCGCCCACGAGGGCCACACCGGGCGCGATCGGCGTCGAGTCGTCGCTCACCACACCCGATTGCAGAGCTTCCAGCAACGCGTTGCGCACGGCCGCCGAACGCCGGTGCTGTCCGCTCGCCAGCACACCGAGGGTCAGCCCGTCGTAGCGCGCGGTGGCCGGAGTGACCGCGGTGCCCAGCCGTGCCGTGTCGGCCCGCACGCAGAAGATCCGCCGCCGCGTCGCTTCGGCGACGACTGCCGCGTTGGTCTCGGGTTCGTCGGTGCAGGCGATCGCGTACCAGGCGCCGTCGAGGTCGCCGTCGGCGTACTCGCGCAGCGTGACGGTGATCTGCCCCGAGTTCGCCATCCCCTCGACAGCGGGCGTGACCGCACGACTCACCACGTGGACGTCCGCGCCGGAGGCGATCAGCAGGCCCAATCTGCGCTGCGCCACGGTCCCGCCGCCGACCACGACGACGCGCCGGCCGTGCAGATCGAGCCCGACCAGGTAGTTCGGGTCGCCGGTGGGCTGGTCCTGCGTTGCGTCTGACGTGTTCGGCACAAGTTTCGAGCCTACGGCGTGACCGACCGGCACCGGCAATCGACCGGGCATGCCGAACGATCGCTCGGCCGGAACCCACCCACCGCCCACCTACTGTGACCAGTGGTAACAAGCGGTTCGCCGAGTCCGGACGGTAGGTTGCGAAGCGACGCGTCCTGCTCGGAAAGGCGGACCGATGACACGGGTGACACCGGCACGACTGCTCGACGTGGCCTACGACCAAGCGCTGCGCGGGCTCGCCGAGGGCGGTATCCCGATCGGCGCCGCCCTCTTCGACACGGCGGGCACGCTGCTCGGGCGCGGCCGCAACCGCCGGGTGCAGTCCGGCGATCCCAGCATGCACGCCGAGACCGACGCCTTCCGCGCGGCGGGACGGCGGCGGGATTACCGCCGGACCATCATGGTCACCACCCTGTCCCCGTGCTGGTATTGCAGCGGTCTGATCCGCCAGTTCGGCATCGGTTCGGTGGTGGTCGGTGAGTCGCAGACATTCTCGGGCGGACATGAGTGGCTAGCGGGGCACGGCGTCGCCGTCACCGTTCTGGAAGACCGGCGCTGCATAGACCTGATGAGCCGATTCATCGCCGAACATCCCGCGTTGTGGCAGGAGGACATCGGGATCGCCGACGATCTCGAGGCGTAACGAGGGCATCTCAGCGGAAGTACGGATATTCCTGCACCCAATGGAATCCGCGGCTGCGCAACGGAAAGTCGTCGAGCGCGACCGACGTCAACGCTATCGAGACCGGCTGCCCGGCGAGCTCACCCGTCAAGGTCAGCCGCTCGGGGGCGGGGCGGTCGAAGCCGAAACTGCCCAAGCGTTCCGGTTGCGCGCCGACGGCTCTCGGCGGCGCGACCATGACCAGGGTGCGCGCATCGGCATCGACCATGGCCAGCACCGGGATCAACTGGCCGTCCATGCGCTGCACAGTGGCCCCGTCGCGGTCGAAGACCAGGCGCTGCCAGCGCAGTTCGTGGGTGGTCAGCGGCGGAATCGGGGTGCCGTGCGCGCTGAATTCGGTGACCGACCAGATGCCGTACAGCGGAGGTTCCGGCCGCCCAGCGCCTTGTTCGTTCCACCGGTCCCAGCCGGTGTACGCGTTCGACAACAGCAGCCACACCCCGAGCGCGATCTGCACCGCGGCCGCGATCCGGTTGGCTCGGGGCGTGCGCAGCAGCGGCGGTGTGGTCGACGGTGCGGCCGGCCGGTTCAGCAGCAGCACGTTCACCAGACGCCCGGCCTCCGGCGCGAGCAGCACCAGGCACAGCAGCATCAGGTGGAACGACAGGATCTTCGCGGGCACGTCGTAGGTCATGTCCAGCACGAATACCTGCGTGGTGCACACCAGGCTCAGCATCGCGCCCACCAACGCGGTGCGGGGTACGAACAGCAGCACGCCGCCGAGCAGTTCCGCGCAGCCGAGCAGGATCTCGTACTGCGTCGACACCCCGATCTGGTTCCAGAGCACCGCCATCGGACTGAAATTCCCGTACGGCTCGAGCAATCGGCTCAGCGGTGTCGGCGGCATCTGGGTCGGGATGGCCTTGGCCATGCCGTAGGCCACCAACTGCCCCGCCAGGCACAAGCGCACGAACAGCAGGAACCAGGGCAGCACGGCCCGATAGTCCGGGCGGTTGCGGTCCAGCACGCTCCACATCAGCGTGCCGAGCAGCGCGACCACCAGGACGACGAACACCAGCACCCAGAAATACGCCTGGTCTCCGCTGATCGACGCCGTGTTCGCCGCGACGGACGCGCCGAACACCTGGGTTCCGGTCCACTCGACCAGCGGGCGCAGCGCTCGGGCGACACCGGAGTTCACCCATTCCGGCAGCCATTCGCGCGTCAGTCCGAGGAATTCCGGGACGATCGCCGGGTACGTCAGGCAGAACAGCCCGAAGTACAGGAAACCGAAACGGAACGCCACCCGGGTGCCGCCCCGCCAGGGCCGGGTACCGGAATCCTCCGCCTTCGTGTCGGTGTCCGTCCGATCGAGGATCGCTTCGGTCACGGCGGTCCCTCCAGTCCGAGTCGATGCAGACCGAAGGTATCGAAAAGTGCCGTGCCCGTATCGGGTTTCGGCTGGATCTCCCCCGTCCTCGGGTCGCCGGATCCCGGGTCAGCGGAAGTACGGGTATTCCTGGACGAAGTTGAAGCCCCGGCTGCGCAACGTGAAGGAGTTCAGGTCCATGCGGTCGAGCGACACCGTGACCGGCGTTCCGTTCAGCTCACCTGTCAGCAACAGTGTGTTCGGAGTCGGCTGGGTGAAGGTGAAGGCGCCCGAACGGGCGGGCGGCGTTTCCGGCGACTGCGGCGCGGCCGACAACGTCATGGTGTGCGCGCCCTCGTCGACCACGGCCACGACGGGAACGAACGAGCCGTCCATCCGCTGCAGCGTGGTGCCGGGCCGGTCGAAGATCATCCTCCGCCAGCGGTTCTCGTCGGTGATCAGCGGTGGCGCCGGATGCCCGTCCCTGGTGAACTCACCGACGGTCCAGATGCCGTACAGCGCGGGTTTCGGTGCTCCGCCACCTGCTTCGCGCCAGGTTTGCCAGCCGATGTGCACACCGCCGATCAGCACCCACAGTCCCAGCGCGACCTGCACCGCCGCCACGATCCGGTTCGCGCGGCGGGAACCGAACAGCGTGGGCTGCGCGGCAGGCTCGGCCGGGCGTTCCAGCACGAGCACATTGGCCAGCCGCCGGGCCTGCGGCGCGAGCACGACCAGCGACAGCAGCAGCAAATGGAACGAGAGGATCTTCACCGGCACGTCGTAGGTCATGTTCAGCACGAAGACCTGCGCCATGCTCACCAGGCTGAGCAGCGCGCCGATCGTCGCGGTGCGCGGCACGAACAGCAGTAGACCGCCGAGCACCTCGGCCGTACCGAGCAGGATCTCGTACGCGGGCGCCGCGCCCACCTGGTTCCAGAGCACCGACGCGGGGCTCATCGTCCCGTACGGCTGCAGCAGGGCGGTCAGCGACGGCGGGGGCATCTGCGACGGAATGGCTTTGGCGAGACCGTAGAACAGCATCTGGCCGCCCAGGCAGAGCCGGATGAACAGCACGAACCAGTTGCCGAGCGTCCGGTAGTCCGGGCGGCGGCGATCGAGCATCGACCAGACGACCGTGATCACCACGGCCGCGACGAGTTCGCAGAAGATCAGCACCCAGATGGCGGTCTGGTCCCCGCTGCCCGAATCCTCGTGCAGGACGGCGTCGACCCCGAAGACGTGTTCGCCGACCCAGCCGACCAGCGGGCTCGTCGCCCGCATCTGCCAGATGACCGCGCTTTCCGGCAGCCACTTGCTCACAATGCCTGTGAACACGAACAGGATCTGCGCCATCAACACGCAGAACAGCCCGAGATAGACGAAGACGAACCGGAACGCGATCCGGGTCGGCAAGCGCCAAGGCCGCCGCTCGGCATCGGCCGGCGCCTCGCCGCTGCTTCGCTTCACGACATTCGTTCCGACCGTACTCACACCGCTCCCCTCGCCGGCCGACATTTCCGCGAGCCGAACGTATCCGACCAGGTCATGGGATGACCTCAGGGAAAACCCCGGATTTCCGCGTACATCTTTCGGCCTACGTGCCTGCCCCACCGGGGGTGCCGATACCGGCCCGGCCTTCGTCTTCCGGTTCCGGCCCGCCAACAACTAGAACGCGTTACAGTCGCGTATCCCGGGGCATCGGGGCGATGCAGCCGGGCGGCACGTGTCAGGAGGACAGATATGACCGACGATCCGGACCCGGCACAGCGACAGCAGCTGACCGTCAGCGAACGCGACCTGGACGCGCTCACCGGGGACCTGGCGCGCTGGCTCGACACGAAAGTTTCCGCCGACGAGCTGCCGCGGGTCTCCGAGTTGTCGCGTCCGCAGTCCGGCGGCATGTCCAGCACATCGATCCTGTTCGACGCCGAATGGAGCGCCGGAGGGCGCACGGAGCGCGGGTCCTTCGTCGCGCGGATGGCGCCCGAGGCCGGGTCGTTCCCGGTGTTCGAGACCTATGACCTGGCCACCCAGTACCAGGTGATGGCGGGCGTCGCCGCGGCCACCGACGTGCCGCTGCCCGGTCTGTGCTGGCTGGAGACCGACGCGAAGCCGCTCGGCACACCCTTCTTCGTGATGCGCCGGATCGACGGACGGGTGCCGACGGACAACCCCCCGTACGTGTTCGTCGGCTGGCTGTTCGACGCGAGCCCCGCCGAACGTCTCCGGCTCACGCACAACACCGTGGAGGTGATCGCGAAGATCCACGGCATCCCCGATCCCGCGGCGCTCTTCCCGATGCTGAGCGGGCCGGGCGAGTCGCTGCGCAGGCACGTCGCCGCGCAGCGCTCCTGGTACCGATGGGCGCTCGCGGACGACGGCTTCGAGATCCCGCTGATCGAGCGGAGTTTCACCTGGCTCGACGAGCACTGGCCCGCCGACCCCGGCCCGGACGTGCTCAGCTGGGGCGACGCCCGCCCCGGCAACGTCATCTACCGTGATTTCGACCCCGTAGCGGTGCTGGACTGGGAAATGGCAGCACTGGGCCCGCGCGAGCTCGACCTGGGCTGGATGATCTTCATCCACCGGTTCTTCCAGGATCTGGCCACCCGTTTCGGCCAGCCGGGGCTCCCCGACTTCCTGCGCCGCGACGACGTGGTGACGAGATACGAAGCGCTGACCGGTCATTCGGTGCGCGATCTCGATTTCTACGTCGTCTACGCCGCATTGCGGCACGCGATCGTGATGGCGCGGGTCAAGCGCAGGATGATCCACTTCGGCGAGGACACCGACACTCCGGATCGCGACGACTACGTGATGCACCGGGCAAGCCTGGAAGCGCTGCTCGACGGAACCTACGAATGGGACTGACCATGCCTGTGCCTTTGGACGAGTACCCGATCCACCAGACCCCGCTGTCACTGGCCCGCGTGGCCTCCAGCGATCGGAACTTCTACGACCGCAGCTACTTCAACGCCCACGACCGCGACGGCGGCACCCTGCTGATCACCGGTTTCGGCGTGTACCCCAACCTCGGGGTGACCGACGCCTACGCGGCTGTACGCCGCGGCGACACGGTGCGGGCGGTGCGCTTCTCCGACGCGCTCGGCGACCGGAGCCTCGACCAGCGCGTCGGCGGTTACCGCATCGAGGTGCTGGAGCCGCTGCGGCGCATCCGGGTGGTCTGCGAACACGACGATCTCGGCTTCGACCTCACCTGGACCGGCGCCTTCCCCGCCGTGCAGGAACAACCGCACCTGATTCTCTCGGGCAACCGGCCGATCATCGAGGCGTCCCGGTTCGCGCAGGTGGGTTCGTGGGCCGGAACGCTGCACGTGGACGGCGACGACATCGCGATCGACCCGGCGGTGTGGACCGGAACCAGGGACCGCTCGTGGGGCATCCGCCCGGTCGGCGAAACCGAGCCGCCCGGGCGCGCGGCCACCGAACCGTCGGGCGGTTTCTGGTGGCTGTACGTACCGCTGCGGTTCGAGGAATTCGCGGTCGTGGTCATCGTGCAGGAGGAGCCGGACGGCAGGCGCACCCTCAACGACGCGACCCGAGTCTGGCCGGACGGACGCACCGAGCAACTCGGCTGGCCGCGCATCTCGATCGACTACCGTTCCGGCACGAGGAATCCCGTCGGGGCGCGACTGGAGTTGACCACGCCGGACGGCAAGCCGCTGGAGATCGAGATCACGCCGGGCATCGGCGTCCCGCTGCACGTCGGCTGCGGCTACGGCGGCGATCCGGACTGGCAGCACGGCCAGTGGAAGGGCCGCGACTGGTCCTCCTCCAGCCGCTACGACCTCACCGACCCGGCGATCCTCGCCCGCACCCCCTACGGGGTGACCGACCATGTCGCCCACGCCCGCTGCGGCGACGCCGAGGGCTGGGGCCTGTTCGAACACGCCAGCATCGGCCGCCACGACCCCACCGGCTTCGCCGACTGGGGCTCGGTCGCCCCCTGAGCCGCAACGCCATCCGTTGCGATCTATACCGCCACCGTCCGAGGAGACCGTCGAAGCGCAGCGGGCAGCCACGCCGGGACCGTGCTTCTGAGCTGAGTGCGGCCGGGACCGAGCTCGAGCTGAGTGCGGCCGCTGTCGGTTCGGTACCGCGGTTCTCTCCGCACAGCGACGGCGCTCGAGGCCGAACCCGCCTCCGCTCGACGGTTCTACCGCTCGTACAGCGCTGCCGCGAGCACCACGCCGTGCACGACGCGCTTCGCCAACACCAGCGGCCCGCCCTCGGCGGCGAGCAGCGCCGCGGCCTCCGCGACACTCGGTGTACCGACGGCCGACCGTGCCCGGCTCCCCGGGTTGGGGACCGCGACGGCCGCCAGTTCGGCGGCGGAATAAGACCGTAGCGGCACCTGGAGGTCCGCGGCGACGGCGATCAGCCCAGGTTCGGCGCGGCGCTGCGCGATGGTGGCCAGGCACACGATCCGGTGATCACCCACGGCCTCGCGCAGCGCGGCGCGGATCACGTCGGCCGATGTGCCGGGTCGCAGTCCGATCCCGACGACGACCTCAGCCGACGGCACAGGAACCCATCAACACGCCCTCGCGCAACACCGCGCGAACCACGTCGGCCGATGCACGCAGTCGCAGGACGATCCCGACGACCACGTCAGCCGACGACACACGAACCCATGAACACGGCTCGCGCAGCACCGCGCGGATCACCTCGGCCGATGCGCGCGATCGCAGGACGATCCCGACGACGACCTCAGCCGAGGGCACGGGAACCCATCAACACGGCCTCGCGCAGCACCGCGCGGACCATGTCGGCCGATGCACGCAGTCGCAGGACGATCCCGACGACCACGTCAGCCGACGACAGAGGAACCCATGAACCCGGCTCGCGCAGCACTTCGCGGACCACGTCGGCCGGTCGCGGGCCGATCCCGACGACCACGTCAGCCGACGGCACGGGAACCCGCGAACACGGCTGGCGCAGCACCGCGCAGACCACGTCGGCCGATGCACGCGGTCGCAGGACGATCCCGACGACCACGTCAGCCGACGACACGGGAACCCGCGAATCGCTCTGCGGCGGTGACGAACCGCCGCACCGCCTCGGGATTTCCCGCCGGGTGGGTGTGCAGGTACGACGCGTGCACGTTGCCGATCAACGCCCCCTCCCGCACACGCTCTCCCGCGCTGCCGAGCCAACCCCACGCCGGGTTCCCCGGTGGCGCCGACACCAGGAACGTGCGGTGGAATTCATGTCCTCGGACCCGTTCGCCCGCCCGCCACAGGGGCGAGTCGGCCAGTGCGACGGCGTCGCGGTAGCCGAGGGTCAGGCGCGGCCCGAACGCGGCGTCGGCGTCCAACACCCCGGCCATGGGGTGCCCGTCCAGCGAGCGGGTGAGATACAGCAGCCCGGCGCATTCGGCGTGCACCGGCATGCCGTGGCGGACGGCATCGGCCACCGCCCGCAACAGACCGGAATTGGCGGCCAGCTCCGCCGCATGTTCCTCGGGGAAGCCACCCGGCAGCACCAAACCCGCAGTTCCGGCGGGCAATTCGTCATGGAGCGGATCGAACACGACCACCTGCGCGCCCGCGGCCACCAGCAGCTCACGGTGCTCGGCATAGCCGAAGGTGAACGCCGGGCCACCGGCGACGGCGACAACCGGACTCTCCCCGCCGGTGCGGCAGGAGACGACGCTCTCGTAGGCAGGCCGCGAGTCACCACCAGCTTCGACGAGCGCCGCACCGGGGCCGCACGAGTCACGGCCATCGCCGAGAAGCGTCGCGGCGGGCACCTCTAAGCCAGCCCCACCGAGCGGCATCGCGGTGAACACTCCCGAGTCGGTCCCACTGAGCGGCGTCACGGTCGACACCCCCGAGTCGGCCCCACCGAGCGGCGTCACAGTGGACACCCCCGAGTCGGCCCCACCGAGCGGCGTCACAGTGGACACCCCCGAGTCGGCCCCACCGAACGGCGTCACAGTCGACACCCCCGAGCCGGCCCCACCGAACGGCGTCACAGTCGACACCCCCGAGCCGCCCTGACCAAGCGGCGCGACCCTGGATTCCTCGCCTGCGCCTTCCACACCGCGCACGGCGGCGTCGGGATCCCAGGCGGGCCCGGTGACTGACGAGCGAGCAAGTGCCGCGATGGCGTGCAGGTCGACGTGCGCGGCGACGAGATCCGTCATCGCCGCCACCGCCGCTGTCGCGGCCGTGCCGTGTTCCACCGCGGGGATCAGGCCGAGATGCCGGGACGGGACCTCCAGTTCGGCCAGGCGCGGCAGCGAACCGAGCACCGGCAGCCCGACACGATCGCAGGCGGCACGCAGCACTTGGTCGTGGCGTTCGCTGCCAACCCGGTTCAAGATCACACCGCCCAGCCGGACGCCGCTGTCGAAGGTGGCGAATCCGTGCAGCAGCGCCGCCAGGCTCTGACTGTGCCCCCGCGCGTCGACCACCAGTACCACCGGCGCACCCAGCAGGGCCGCGACCTGCGCCGTCGACCCCTCCGCCACCGGCCCGGAGTGCTGGTCGTCGATCCGGCCGTCGAACAGGCCCATCACACCCTCGACCACCGAGAGGTCGCACCCCTGCGCACCGTGCCGATACAGCGGCACGACACGCTCCGCACCCACCAGCACAGGATCCAGATTTCGCCCCGGCCGCCCCGCCGCCAGCCCGTGATACCCCGGATCGATGTAATCGGGCCCCACCTTGAACGGCGCCACCCGATGCCCCACCCTCCGCAACGCCCCCACCAACCCCGTAGCCACGGTCGTCTTCCCACTCCCCGACGCCGGCGCCGCGACCACAACCGCCCTCATCCCCGCCCCCACTCCACGAGTGGCACACCACTGTGCGGGCCTCTCGCGATTCGCCGCGGCCATGTGCCACTCGCGACGGTCACCATTCGATGCCTCGCTGGCCTTTGCGGCCGGCGTCCATGGGGTGTTTGAGTTTGGTCATCTCTGTTACGAGGTCGGCGGCTTCGATGAGGGGTTGGGGTGCGTCGCGGCCGGTGATGACGACGTGCTGGTTGCCGGGGCGGGCTTGGAGGGTGTCGACTACTTCGGCGAGGTCGACCCAGCCCCATTTCAGGGGGTAGGTGAATTCGTCGAGGACGTAGAAGCGGTGCTGTTCGGCCTTCAGGCGGCGCGCGATCTCCTGCCAACCCGCCAGCGCGGCGGCGGCGTGGTCCTGCTCGGTGCCCTGTTTGCGGGTCCAGGACCAGCCCTCGCCCATCTTGTGCCATTCGACCGCCCCGCCCGCGCCGGTCTGCTCGTGCACCGCACCCAGGGCGCGGAAGGCGGCTTCCTCGCCCACCTTCCATTTGGCGCTCTTCACGAATTGGAACACCGCGACGTCGAAGCCTTGGTTCCAGGCACGCAGCGCCATCCCGAACGCGGCAGTCGACTTACCCTTGCCCGGTCCGGTGTGCACCGCGAGCACCGGCTGATTGCGCCGCTGCCGGGTGGTCAACCCGTCGTCGGGAACGGTCTCCGGAACACCCTTGGGCATCGAATCTCCTTGCTCGTCCTCGGATCACTCCGAACCTGTGCACCGCGGCCAGACCTGGAGCCACGAGAAATCGCCGCGACCTCGCGCAACCCGCCCGTCGGGCGACGACCGAGCATCCCGTAGGACGGACGCCGCCGACTCACCGCGTCTCCCCAACGCCGCCATCGGAGCGGCCGGGCGCCCTCCATCGGGCGCTTCCGTTCGAAAGTCGCGCTCACGCCGCTCGAACCGCCCGCAACGACATACCGCTCGTACCCCCGGAACTCGCGCGCACGACGTCCGCGACCGAATCGCCGGTCAGCTCGGCCAGGCGCAGATAGCCCCCGCGCAGGTCGCGGGCCAGGTCCGCGGCGAGGCCGAGGCGGATCATGCCGCGTTCGCAGTCGACCACGATCGAGGTGACCGCGTCTTTGGCGAGCAAGCCCGCGGCGACGCGGGCGCGTGGAACCGGATCGACGCCGCCGGTGGCGCGACCGTCGGTGAGCAGCACCAGCATCGCCCTGCGGCGCGGATCGCGCACCCGCTCGCGCAGCACCACCTCGCGTGCCTTCAGCAGGCCCGCGGCCAACGGCGTCTTCCCGCCCGTGCGCATCCCGGACAACCGGCGCACCGCGATGTCGACCGACGAAGTGGGCGGCAGCACGAGTTCTGCCTCCGCGCCGCGCACGCTGACGACGGCGACCTTGTCGCGGCGCTGATAAGCGTCCCGCAGCAGGGTGACCACCGCGCCGGTGACGGCGGACAACCGGTCGCGCGCGGCCATGGAACCGGAGGCGTCGACCACGAAGACGACCAGGTTCCCTTCCCGCCCTTCCCGATAGGCGCCGCGCAGGTCGTCGGCCGCCAGCCGCAGCGGCCCGTCGCCGCGGCCGCGGGAACGCTGATGCGGCGCGGCCGCGAACACGGTACCGAGCAGATGCAGGCCGGAGGAGGTGTCGGTATTCGGACGCACCACCCGCCCGTGCCGTGATTCCGCGCGGGAGCGCCGCCCCGGTGCGCCTTCGCCGACGCCGGGCACTTCCCAGCGCGGTGTCCGCGCACCGGCGGAAACCGGTGCGCCACTGCGTCCTTCACGCGAGTGCCCGCCGCCCGGCCCGTCGGGCGGCGAGGGGTCTTCGGGGCCACCGTCCGGGTCGTCGCCGGAAGCGCCGTCCGGCTCCCCGGCATCCCGTGGCGTGTCGTCCATCTCGGGCGCACCGCTCGGCTCGGACGTTTCCTCCTCGCGCCGCACCTCCTCCGCCGCGTCGCGCATGGCATCGTCGAGCTGCTGCTCGCTGATGCCGGGTTCGTCGAACGGATCGCGCCTGCGCCGGTGCGGCAGCGCCAGTTCCGCGGCCACCCGCACGTCGTCCTCGGTCACCACGTCGCTGCCGCGCCAGGCGGCGTGCGCGGTCGCGGTGCGCGCGACGACCAGATCGGCGCGCATCCCGTCGACGTCGAACGCGGCGCACAGCGCGGCGATCCGGCGCAGCTCCACGTCGTCGAGGGTCACCTGCGCCACCCGGTCGCGGGCGGCGAGGATCCGCTCGGCCACCTCGTGATCGGCCTGGGCGTACCGGGCCGCGAAAGCGGCCGGGTCGGCCTCGTAGTCCAGCCTGCGGCGCACCACAGCCATACGCACGTCCACGTCCCGGGAAGCCACCACGTCCACGGTCAGGCCGAACCGGTCCAGCAGCTGCGGACGCAGCTCGCCCTCCTCCGGGTTCATGGTGCCGACCAGCACGAAGCGCGCCGGATGCGAGTGCGAGACGCCGTCCCGTTCGATGTGCACCCGGCCCATCGCCGCGGCGTCCAGGAGCACGTCCACCAGATGGTCGTGCAGCAGGTTGACTTCGTCGACGTAGAGCACGCCGTGATGGGCGGCGGCCAGCAAGCCGGGGCGGAACGCCTGCTCCCCGTCGCGCAGCACCCGCTCCAAGTCCAGCGAACCGACCACGCGGTCCTCGGTCGCGCCCACCGGCAGCTCTACCAGGCGGGCCGGGCGCGCGCCGGTCTCGTCCACCACGGGTGGCAGCAGCTGGGCCAGCGCGCGCACCACGGTCGACTTGGCGGTGCCCTTCTCGCCGCGCACCAGTACCCCGCCGATTCCGGGATGCACCGCGCAGAGGATCAGCGCCAGCTGCAGCCGTTCCTGCCCGACCACCGCCGAGAACGGGAATCCCGCGTCACCGTCCGAACCCGGACGCGTTCGACTGCTCTGGTCGGATGTCGGCACTGTTTCGGCATGGGACACGGACACGCCCCAACTCTAAGGGCGCGCCCACATCCACCCGACAGTGCCCTTCGATTCAGAACCGATGCGGGCGGCCCGGCGAAAATGCCGCACCCGCCCCGGAGACGCCCGGAGCGGGTGCGAATGGCGGGACGGTCACTCCCCGCCCCTGCGCATCGGCACATGGGCGATGCCGTCTTCCTCGAATTCCGCGCCGTCGACCTTGAAGCCGTGCTTGCTGTAGAGGTCGATCAGGTAGCTCTGCGCACTCAGCCGCACCGTCGCCGAACCGACCTCGGCCAGCGCCGCCTGCAGCAGCCGCGTGGTGTATCCGTGCCCGCGGGCGGGCACCGCGGTACAGAGCCTGCCGATGCGGAAACTTTTCACCCCGTCGTGGTGCTCCTCGCACAGACGCAGCGTGGCGATGACCTCGCCCTCGTCATCGAGCCAGAAGTGCCTGGTCTCGGGAAGCAGGTCCTTCCCGTCCAGTTCGGGATACGCGCATTTCTGTTCGACGACAAAGACTTCGACGCGAAGTTTCAACAGCTGGTAGAGCGTCGCGGTATCGAGATCCTGCGCCCATGAGCGTTTGAGAGCAACCGTTGACATCATCGAGCCTTGCTATCACAACCTAGGCGTTCGCCGCGACCCCCGCGTGCCTCGGCGTGTTGTCGCCGCCGTCGACGAGGTTCAGCGCTTTGGAGGTCCAATCCCACACTTCGTGGAACAGCGCCGGGTTCTCGGAGAGCTTCACGCCCAGCGAGGGCACCATTTCCTTCAGCTTCGGCGTCCACTCGGCGTACTCCTGCGGGAAGCAGCGCTGCAGGACGTCCAGCATGGCGGTGACACAGGTGGACGCGCCCGGGGAGGCGCCGAGCAGACCGGCGATCGAGCCGTCCTGCGCGGCGATCACGGCGGTGCCGAACTCGAGCACGCCGCCCACGCCCTTGCGGCGGATCACCTGCACACGCTGGCCCGCGGTGATCAGCTCCCAGTCCCTGCCCTCGGCGCGCGGGATGAACTCCGACAGCGTGATCACCTTGCCCGATTCGGACTTCAGCAGCTCACTGACCAGGTACTTGGTCAGACCGAGCTCGGTGACGCCGACACCGAGCAGCGAGAAGATGTTGTTCGGGCGCACCGACTTGAACAGGTCGGTGTTCTTGCCGTCCTTGAGGAACTTCGGCGTCCAGCCCGCGTACGGGCCGAACAGCAGGCCCGGCTTGCCCTTGATCACGCGGGTGTCCAAGTGCGGCACCGACATCGGCGGAGCGCCGACCGCGGCCTTGCCGTACACCTTGGCCTCGTGCTGATGGATGAGCGCCGGGTTGACGCAGCGGAAGAACTGACCGCTGACCGGGAAGCCGCCGAATCCCTTGGCCTCCTTGATGTTCGCCTTCTGCAGCAGCGGCAGCGCGCCGCCGCCCGCGCCGACGAACACGAATTTGCTGATCAGCCTGCGGGTTTCCCTGGTGCGGACGTTGCGCACCGTGACCAGCCAGGACCCGTCGGACTGCTTGGACAGGTCGCGCACCTCGTTGCCGAAGGCCAGGTCGACGCCGGAGGCGCCGAGGTAGGCGAGCAGCTCCTGGGTGAGGGAGCCGAAGTCGATGTCGGTGCCGCCGTCGGTCCAGTTCAATGCGATCGGATCGGAGAAGTCCCGCCCGCGCGCCATCAACGGCAACCGCCGGGTGAACTCGTCGGGGCTGTCGATGTACTCCATGCCCTCGAACAGCGGGTGCGGCGCCAGCGCTTCGTACCGCTTGCGCAGGTACTCCACGTTGTCGGCGCCGTGCACGAAGCTGACGTGCGGAATCGGGTTGATGAAGGCGGACGGATCGCGCAGGATGCCGTTCTCCACGCCGTAGGACCAGAACTGGCGCGAGACCTGGAAGCGCTCGTTGATGTCGACCGCCTTGGTGATGTCCACCGAGCCGTCGGCGTTCTGCGGGCTGTAGTTCAGCTCGCAGAGCGCGGAGTGCCCGGTGCCCGCGTTGTTCCACGGATCGCTGCTCTCCGCGGCGGCGGCGTCCAGCCGCTCGAACAGGGAGATCGACCAGTTCGGCTGCAGCTGCCGCAGCAGCGCGCCGAGAGTGGCACTCATGATGCCGGCACCGATGAGTACTACATCGGTCTTTTCAGTCATGGCAGCGTTCGGCACGGGTAGATCGACTTCCTTGTCCTTCTGCGCGGGCCCACCGGGCGGGTGGACCTGCCTGGGCACGGTGTGGTTGTGGCTCGGTCCCGGCGTCCGCCGGCACCGAACGGCATGGCGGGAGTCAGGTTACCCGCCGTTCACCTAAGCCCAATTGTGCACCTCACCACGCCGCGGCCCCGCAGCGAACCTGTGGAATGTGCGGAATGCGACAGAGATGGTCGTCACTTCGGCGGCCGGGTGACGGCCGTGGTCTGTCGGCGCTTGACGCCGTCCAATAGATTGGTCGCGTGACGAACGAACAGTCGCTTGCCGAGCCGGTCAGCACTTCTCCGGATGGCGGAGGCTGGCGCCCCGACGTCCTGGGCCCGCACTATCAGCAGCGCACGCTGCCCCTCGGTCCCGATCCCGACGGCGAAGGCGAGGTGGTTGCCACACTGGTGCGCTACACGCCCACCGGCGCCGTCGAGCAGACCGCGGGCGCGGTGCTCTACGTGCACGGATTCACCGACTACTTCTTCCAGGAGCACCTCGCCGAGCACTTCGCCGCGCGCGGGTTCCAGTTCTATGCACTCGACCTGCGCAAATGCGGCCGGTCGCTGCGCGACGGGCACACGCCGCACTATGTGACGGATCTCGCTTTCTACGACCGGGAGCTCGCGGAGTCCCTGCGGATCATCCGGGCCGAGAACGGCGACGCTCCCGTCGTGCTCAACGCGCACTCCACCGGCGGGCTGGTCGTGTCGCTGTGGCTGGATCGGCTCAACCGTGCCCGGGGGACGGCCGCCGCGGGCATCACCGGCGTGGTGCTCAACAGCCCGTGGTTCGACCTGCAGGGTCCCGCGTACTACCGGACCGTCGGCACGCCGATCATCAAGGCGGTCGGGCGGTTCCGGAAGATGGTCCAGCTGCCCGGCGGCGGCAAGATCAGCACCTACGGCGACAGCCTGCACCACTCGGTGTCCGGCGAGTGGAATTACAACTTGGACTGGAAGCCGTTGCAGGGCTTCCCGGTGCGGCTCGGCTGGCTGCGCGCCATCCGCAACGGCCACGCGCGGCTGCACCAGGGCCTCGACATCGGCGTGCCCTCGCTGATCCTGCGCTCCCGGATGACCAAGTTCGCCAAGGAGTACGGCCCCGCCGTGGACGTGGCCGACGCGGTGCTCGACGTCAAGCAGATCCAGCGCTGGTCGGGCTGCCTGGGCGATCGCACCAATATGGTGCCGATCGACGGCGCCAAGCACGACGTGTTCCTCTCCGGCCCCGAACCGCTGGCGCAGGCGTTCCGCGAGCTCGACAGCTGGCTCGACTGGCTCGCGGGCTATCAGGAAGCGGCGGGCGCGAAGTCACCAGAGGCTGGTGCGTAGCACGATCTCGGTGGCCAGCTCATGGTCGGCTTCGGTGGCCACGTTGGTGACGTCGACCTCGACCACCCGAAATTCGCCGTAGACGAACCGGCCCGATGTGTCGGCCACCGAGCGCGGCAGATTCTTGGTGACCAGCAGCGTGGTCGGCACCTCGACCGGGCCGGTGGCCGCGTCCGCCACCGTGCCGTCGGCGCCGGGCGTGGCCGGGTGGCCGTGATCGGCCACGACCAGGCTCTGGAAACGGCCGAATACGCGTGCGCACGCCTGCCAAGCCAGCACCGCGCCCGTCCCGCGCCCGGCCACATTCACCCACGGCAGCCCGAGCGCGTCCAGGATCGCGGTCACCCCGGCCGGGTCGAGACCCTCGATCGATTCCACCGCGAAGGTGCGCAGATCCGAGGTGTGCAGGCGGGCGCACACCTGATCGAAGACGTCCGCCGCGTCACCGGCGTCGGGCAGCAGGAGCACGCTGTGCCGGGATTCCGGTCCGTCGATCCGCACGGTCCACGCCCGGTCACCGACCGTGATCTGCCGAGATTCCATGCCGAATCACGCTACACGGATCAGGGCACCGCGGCGGCCGGTCGGGGTGGCGGATTCAGGCGAGCAGGCGCATCCCGGCCTGCTCACCTGCGTTGTGATCGAAGGTGACGGTAAGGTCACACCCGGCCTCCTGGCCGAGCTGCTGGATCAGCGCGTCGGCGAAGTCGGCGCCGTCGGCGGCCCGGCGCAGCGCCTGACGCACGGTGTCGGCGCGTTCGACGACGATCTCGCTGGAATCGAGCAGTCCGAGCAGCACGTCGGTGACCGCCTCGGGGTCCTGTTTGTAGCCGCGCCGCAGTACCCAGTGGATCTCCGCGAGGACGATCATCGTGATGTAGCCGGGTTTGCTCTCGCTGAGCCCGTCGATCACCTGGTTGGCCCGGGCGGACTGTTCCGGATCGTCCTGGGTCAGGTAGCGGATCAGCACGTTCGCGTCCAGGCCGATCATCGCGGCTTGCCTTCCACGACGTTGCCCGTGATCGCCTCGTTCATCTCGGCCAGGCCGATCGGCGAGCCGGACCAGCCCACGATGCCCTTCAGCGACTTGATCGTGCGCGTTTCGGGCACCAGTTCATAGGTGCCGTTGGGAGTGGGCACGAAGGCGACCCGCACGCCCGTACGCAAACCCATCGCCACGCGCACATCGATCGGGATCGTGATCTGCCCCTTACTGGTGACCGCCGCCGACACCACGTTCCCCCCTCGGCTGCTGGGTCTCTTCTCCGCCGCCATCTTCCTCACACCCGACCATGCTCGTTCAGCCCACGCCTTACCCGGAGCCGAATTCCTTACTGCAAGGTAAGGCGCTGGGTGGCGCGCGTCAACCGATACGGCCGCTCGCGCCGATCGCCTCGGTCGCCAGGATGGGCAATCCGGCGGGCGCACCCTCGGCGAGCAGGCGCTCGAGCGCGGCCAGATCGAGGTGGGCTTCGATCAGATCGGCCAGCAGATCGAGCTGGGCGGTACGCACCTCGGTGACCGAAACATCCTCGGCGACAACGAAACCCGACCGGCCCGCGGCCACGGCGACCGCGCGGAGCCAATCGCGGCGCAACTCGTCGGATTCCAGCAGCCCGTGCAGGTGAGTGCCCCACACCGCACCGCGGACACTGCCTTCCGGCTCGCCGTCGACGGTGAGCCACGCCGGGTCACCGTTGTGCGTGACACGTCCGTGGTGGATCTCGTAGCCGCGCACCGCGACGCCCGCCGCGTGCCCCGCGCTACGACGCAGCACCTTCGACTCGGCGAACTCGACGGTCAGGTCCAGCAGCCCGAGTCCGTCGACCGCGCCCGCACCGGACTCGACCGGGTCGATGATGCGGGTGCCGAGCATCTGGTATCCGCCGCACACACCCAGAATCGGTCCGCCCACGGCGGCGCGTGCCCGCAGCGCGTCGGCGATGCCGCTACTGCGCAACCATCGCAGATCCGACACCGTCGCCTTGCTGCCCGGCAGGACCACCAGGTCGGCGCCCGCCAGGCGGGAGGGCTCGTTCACCCAGCGCACCGCGACGCCGGGCTCGCAGGCCAGCGCCTCGACGTCGGTGGAGTTGGAGATGCGCGGCAGCCGGATCGCGGCGACGGTCAGCCATTCGGCCCCCACCGGCGGGCGGGGACGGCCGACCGGCGCGTCGGCGAGGGTGCTCAGCGAGTCCTCCGCATCGATCCAGAGGTCTTCGGCGTATGGGAGCACGCCGAGGGTGGGACGGCCGGTGAGTTCGGCCAGGCGTTCCAGCCCCGGCCGCAGCAACTCGACCGCGCCGCGGAATTTGTTGACGACGAACCCCGAGATCAATCGCTGGTCTTCGGGTTCCAGGATGGCGACCGTGCCGAACAGGTGGGCGAGCACGCCGCCGCGGTCGATGTCCCCGACCAGCAGCACCGGCAGGCCCGCGGCACGCGCGAGACCCATGTTCGCCAGGTCGGTCGCGCGCAGGTTGATCTCGGCGGGCGATCCGGCGCCCTCGCAGACGACCACGTCGAATTCGTCCCGCAGCGCCGCGAGTTCGGCGGCCACCACGCCCCGTAACTCCCGGCGATGCCGGATGTAGTCCTCGGCGCCGACGGTGCCGACCGCCTTGCCCCGCACCACCAGCTGGGAACGCCGGTCACTGCCCGGCTTGAGCAGCACGGGATTGAACCGCACGCTCGGCTCCAGCCCGCACGCCTGGGCCTGCAGCGCCTGCGCCCGGCCGATCTCCCCGCCGTCCAGCGTGACCACCGAGTTGTTGGACATGTTCTGCGCCTTGAACGGCGCGACGCGCACACCGCGCCGAGCCAGCATCCGGCAGATCCCGGCCACGACGACGCTCTTGCCCGCGTCCGAGGTCGTGCCCGCGACCAGCAGCGCGCCCTTCATCGCGGGCTCGTCCGGTGCGCGGCCGCCCGGGACGTCCGGCCGACCGGATCGCGTCCGGTCCGGCCGCCGGTCACGGGAGGGTCAGGATCTCGGTCCCCGATTCGGTGACCACCAGGGTGTGCTCGAACTGCGCGGTCCACTTGCGGTCCTTGGTGACCACCGTCCAGCCGTCGTCCCAGATCTCGTAGTCGATCCCGCCGAGGTTGATCATCGGCTCGATGGTGAACGTCATGCCCGGCTCGATGATGGTCTCCACGGCGGGCTGGTCATAGTGCAGCACGACCAGGCCGCTGTGGAAGGTCGGACCGACACCGTGGCCGGTGAAGTCGCGGACCACGCCGTAGCCGAAACGATTGGCGTAGGACTCGATGACCCGGCCGATCACGTTCAGCGCCCGGCCCGGCCGTACCGCCTTGATCGCCCGCATGGTGGCCTCCTCGGTCCGCTCGACCAGCAGGCGCACCTCCTCGTCGACGTCACCGGCGAGGAAGGTCTTGTTGGTGTCGCCGTGCACGCCGTTGATGTAGGCGGTGACGTCGATGTTGACGATGTCACCGTCCTCGATCACGGTGGAGTCCGGGATGCCGTGGCAGATCACCTCGTTCAGCGAGGTGCAGCACGATTTCGGAAAGCCCTTGTAGCCCAGTGTCGACGGGTAGGCGCCGTGGTCGCACATGTACTCGTGCGCGATGCGGTCCAGCTCGTCGGTGGTGACGCCGGGCGCCACCGCCTTGCCCGCCTCTTCCAGCGCCTGCGCGGCGATCTTGCCCGCGATCCGCATCTTCTCGATCGTCTCCGCGGTCTGCACCCAGGGCTCGCGTCCCTCGTTGGCGGTCTTCTTCCACGCGTATTCCGGGCGCTCGATGGCGCGCGGAACTTCACGGGTGGGCGACAGCGTGCCCGGGACGAGCGGCTTGCGGGTGCGGACAGACATAGCGAACAGCGTAATCGGCCCACCGCGCCGATGCCGTTCCCTGTCCCTGCGGTGACCCCCGCGCTCCCGGGGCGGCCTCGCCGGATCGACACGTCGAACTGCAACTGCCTTCGTTGCGGTTATCCCGGGGCGCCATCCGGGGAGCGGCCACGATGTGTGCCGGGCAGGAGCGCGGTCGCGATGCCGGAACAACCGTTCACTGGGCGCCGCGGAGCTCGGGCACAGCGCGACGAGCAAACTGGTCCTCGTGCGGCGCATGCTCGGCAGCCCGCGGGATGCGGGCCTTGTCCCGGGCCACCGAGGGGCACGGCGACGGCTGGTCGCTTGCCCGCTCCCCGCACAAGATCACGCTCTGCGACGCGGACACCGTCGTCGAGGCGAGCCCATCCTGCCGCGCCGTCCGCATCCGCCCAGCGCCGAGTGCGACCCCAAAGACGGTCGCCGACGCCGCGCGTCCGGTCGCCCTACCATGGGCGCGTGTCCGCACTACCTCTCATCTTCACCGCAGGCTGGGCCAGCGGCGTGAACGCCTACGCGGTGGTTCTGCTGCTCGGGCTCTTCGGCCGGTTCGGATTCGCCGATTCGGTGCCGGAAGCGTTGCAGCGCACCGACGTCCTGGTCGCGGCGGCGGTGTTGTTCCTGATCGAAGCCGTGGCGGACAAGATCCCCTATCTCGACTCGTTCTGGGACGCGGTGCACACCGTGGTGCGGCCGATCGCGGGCGCCGTGGTCGCGGCGCTGCTGGCCGGACAGGACGGATCGCTCTCGGAACTCGCCGCGGGCGCGGTGGGTGGTACGGCCGCGCTGGTGAGCCATCTGGTGAAGGCGGGAACGCGGATGGCCGTCAACACTTCTCCCGAGCCCGCCAGCAACATCGTGGTCAGCACCGCCGAGGACGTGACCGTCGCGGGCGTGGTCACGCTCGCCGTGTTCCACCCGGTGGCCGCGGCGGTGATCGCGGCGGTCCTGCTCGTCCTCGGCCTGGCGCTGGTGTACTTTTGCGCGAGCCGGATCCGTCGTTATCGCCGGCGGCGGCGCGCTCGCCGGGCGGCAGGCACGCGTAGCCGAGGATTAGTTGCGGAGTGATTGCCAGACAGCGGGATCGGTCACGGGCGTGCCGCGCCAGTCGACTACGCGGCACGCCGGGCGGGGCGCCCCGTTGCGCCCGCCGTCACTGTGCCGGCGACGAGATCGCCCGGCTGAAGCCACTGGTCGGATGACTCGGCGCCGGGACGTCGCCATTCGGACGTGTGACGCTGCGGGGCAGTGTCACTACCGCGGACGAGACCACCGTCGCGACGAGTTCATTGTTCGGGCAAACGGCGGCGGCCACCGGCCACGTCGGTTACCAGATCAGTGTACCCGTCGACCAGTTCGGCCAGCTGATACCAATGTTTATGGGTATTGTCGCTGCGCCCGCCCTCGGTGTGAATGACCTGATTCGCATCCACCCAGCTGCGCGCCATTCGATCCACTACGGCGCCGAGGGTTTCGGTGTGCAGCGAGGCCCCATTGCGATGCTGGGGAATCTCCTGCGTGACCCAGTCGTTGATGTCGTCGACGAGTTCACGTCTGCGACAGTCGATTTCGGCGATCAGCGCGGTGTCCAGCACCTGCGCACGACGCTGGTGCAGTTCGGCTAGTGCGTGCGCGGACCGTAGCAGTTCCCGATCTTGGAAACGCCGCCCTTGGAAAGCACACAACAATTGCGGCGCGGTCGGTAAGGCACCGACCGTCGGCGCGCTCATCGCCGTACTCCGAGTTCACCCGACACCAACGCGCTTTGTACCAACATAATTGGCTCTCGATTCCGTTATCCCGGTCATCGGATCGGTTGTCACAACTAGGCTAGCTGGATCATGCACGTACAGATGCAAGAACGCAAGATTGCGTCTGCATTTCTGCGGTTAAGGACTCCTGACAGCACCTGGAGACCCAGAGCAGACCGGCCGCAACCTTTTTCGGCGCTGATGGCAAGCGGTGTCCGCTCCGGTCGGCGCCCCGGAACGAGGCCGATCACCTCCGCGCGTGCATACTTCCGGACATCTTCGCGAGCGCACATCCGCACTCCCGTACGAATTCGCCCACTGTTACCGACCTTCGGTTGCCGGTCATAGACAACCACCCGGCGTCGGTCAGAGCTGGGTCGCGGCCGCGAGCAGCGTGAGCGCGGGCAACGTGCCCTGCACCACCGCACCCCTGACGAACCGGCGGTCGTGCGCCACCAGAACCACAGCCGCGGCCAGCATCGACCCGCACCCCGACAGCACCAGCGCCCATCCCGCTTCCGGCACCGACCGCAGGATCGCCACGCCGACCAGTGTCGCCACCGCGAGAAACAGGTTGTAGAAGCCTTGATTGAACGCCCACGGCCGAGCCGCGGCCAGTTCGGCTTCGGAAACTCGGAAGACCCCCTTGTGCACCGCGGGGTCGGCGAACCGCACGGACTCCATGACGAAGATGCCGACATGGAGCAGAGCGGCCGCGACGGCGAGCACCTGTACCACCCAGAGCATTCGACCTCCTCACGAAGCGCATCGACCGGAAGACGCCGGCCACGGATCCCGTGCAGACCTGAGCGACTGCGGTGCGCCGAGGCATCCTATGACCCGAGCCGCGGGAGGACGCGCAACACACCGGCGACACGCCGCCGCGCGGGCGCACTCGCCCTGAGCGGTCAGCCGGTCAGCCCGAAAACCCGGCGGGCGTTGCCGTCCAGATACAGCTCGCGGGTCTGCTCGTCCAGACCGAGGGCGTCGAGGCCCTCCAGTGCGTGACCGGGGAAGATCATCGGATAGTTGGTGCCGAACAGCACCTTGTGCCGGCCGCTACCCGACTTCAGGTAGGAGACCAGCTCCGCCGGAAGGCGTTTCGTCGTGTACGCCGAGGTATCGATGACGACGTTCTCGTGCTTTCTGGCGACAGCGATCATCTCCTCGGTCCACGGATAGCCGATGTGCCCGCAGACGATCGTCAACTCGGGGAAGTCCAGCGCGACCTGGTCGATGTACGGGATGGGGCGACCGGTCTCCGACGGCCGCAGCGGACCGGTGTGCCCCACCTGCGTGCAGAACGGAATCCCGGTCTCGACACACGCCGCGAACAGTGGATAGAAGCGCCGGTCGGTCGGCGGGAGCTCCCACAGCCACGGGAGCACCCGCAGGCCCTTGAATCCCTGCTCCACCCGGCGGCGCAGTTCCCGCACGGCGGGCATCGGCTTGCGCAGGTCCACCGACGCGATGGGAAGCAGGCGCTCCGGCGCCTCGGCCGCCCACGCCGCCACCTCGTCGTTGGAGATGAGGACGCCGTCCGGCGCGTGCCACGCCGAGATGAGCGCACGGTCCACGCCCGCGGCGTCCATCGCGTCGAGGGTGACCGACAGCGGGATCTCGTCGGCCGGAATCGCGGCCCCGGTCCACCGCCGCAGCGAGGCGAACATGTCGTGGGCGAGGAACCGCCGGGTCGGGTGTTGCGCCCAGACATCGATGGTCATGCGGGGATTATGACATACGTTATAGCCCCTCAACGCCCCGCGGCTACCGGTGCGGGGAACGGTCGCCGCAGCGATTCCTGCTGAGCGACAGCAACTCTCATCGTGCACGAGGAATGTTGCCGACCCGAGTCGACACCCGGAGTCCCGAACCCCGAATGGCGAGTTATCACGCGCCTCACCACCCCATCTATATCAACCGTAATAACCTAGCGGGCGGTTCGCCGGGCATAAACTGGGTATCGACCGCAGCACTACCGACAACCGACACAGAGCAGGACCATGGCCGGTTCGGACCCGTTCGCCACACAGCACGATCGGCCTCCAGGTATCGAGCAGGAACTGGAGGGCGCGGGTCTCGACGACCCCGAAGTGATCGGCAAGGGCGGGTTCGGCGTGGTCTATCGCTGTCGGCAGCGGGCGCTCAATCGCAGCGTCGCGGTCAAGGTCCTCACCGCCCGGCCCGATCTCGAGCCGGAGAACGTCGAACGGTTCCTGCGCGAGCAGCAGGCGATGGGCGCCCTGTCCGGGCACCCGAACATCGTGCCGATCCTGCAGGTGGGAACCACCCGCAGCGGGCGCCCCTACCTGGTGATGCCGTTTCACTCGCACGGTTCACTGGAGAACCGGATCCGCCGCGAAGGTCTCGTGCCGCTGCCCGAGGCGATCGGGATCACCGTCAAGCTGGCCGGCGCTCTGGAGACCGCGCACCGCTCCGGGATTCTGCATCGCGACATCAAACCGGGCAATGTCCTGCTCACCGACTACGGCGAACCGCAACTGACCGACTTCGGGATCGCCCGGGTCGAAGGCGGTTTCGAGACCACCACGGGAGTGGTGACCGGCTCCCCCGCGTTCACCGCGCCGGAGGTGCTGCGCTCGGGCACTCCGTCGGTGGCCTCGGACGTCTACGGTCTCGGCGCCACGCTGTTCGCCATGATCACCGGGCACGCGGCGTACGAGCGTCGCTCCGGCGAGCAGGTCGTGGCGCAATTCCTGCGCATCGCGGCCGACCCGCTCCCCGATCTGCGGCTCGACGGCATCCCCGACGACGTGGCCGCCGCCATCGAGGCCAGCATGGCGCACGATCCCGCCGACCGCCCGCCCTCGGCCGCCGCGTTCGGTGAGATGCTGCGCGCCATTCAGCGCGGCAACGACATGCCGATCGAGCACATGACGCTGCCCACCACCGATCAACCCGTGCCGGAAGATCTCAGCACGCGGCCCTTGACCGCCACCGCGCGTTTTCCCACTCCCCATCCCAAGACACCGCCGACGCCCGAGACCAAGTTCCGCCCCTCGATGTCGACTCGTCCGCTGGTCCAGCGCGACCGCCTGATCGACACGCTGCAAACCGAGCCACGGCCGCGGCTCGTGGTCATCCACGCACCGGCCGGGTTCGGCAAGAGCACGCTGGCGGCCCAGTGGGCCAAGCGCCTCGCCGAGACCGACAAGGTGGCGGTGGCCTGGTTGAACGCCGACCGCGACGACAACAACATGGTCTGGCTGCTGACGCACCTGATCGAGGCGTTCCACCGGGTGGTCCCCACGCTGGCGCCCGACCTGGCGTCGATCCTCGAAGAGGGTGACGACGCCGCCGCACGCTACGTGCTCACCACGCTGATCAACACCATCCACGAACGCGACGAACGGTTCGCCTTGGTGATCGATGACTGGGATCGGATCACCGACCGCGCCGCCGTCGACGCCCTGCACTACCTGATCGAGCAGGGCCCGCACCATCTGCAGATCATCCTGACCAGCCGATCGCTGGAGGGCTTGCCGCTCGGCACCATGCGCGTGCGCCACGAACTCGTCGAAATCGATGCCGCCGCACTGCGTTTCGACGCCGAGGAGGCACGGGCGTTCCTGGTCGAGCAGACCGGCCTCACCCTGGCCGACGCCGAGAGCGCCGAGCTGCGCGACTACACCGAGGGCTGGGCGGCGGCATTGCAACTCGCGTCGCTGTCGCTGCGTGAGCACCCCGACCCGGCTTCGCTGATCGCCCACCTGTCCGGGCACCATCACGCCATCGCCGAGTACCTGGCCGAGAACGTGCTCGACACCGTCGAGCCCGAACTGCTCGACACCATGCTCAAAACCTCGCTCCCCGAACGGGTCTCCGGCAGCTTGGTCACCGCGTTGACCGGACGGCCGCACGGGCAGTCCGTCCTGGAGAATCTGGAACGCCGCAATCTGTTCCTGCGCCGCGTCGACGAGGACGGCGACTGGTTCCGCTACCACCATCTGTTCGCCGAGTTCCTGCGCAGGCGACTCGAACGCGACCAGCCCGAGCAGGTGCCCGCGTTGCATCGCGCGGCAGCCGCCTGGTTCGCCGACCACAAGATGCTCAGCGAGGCGATCGATCATGCGCTGGCCGCCGACGACGGGGAGAAGGCCGTCGACATCGTGGAGGGAAGGTCCCGCGATCTGGTGCAGGAAGCCCAGCTGGCGACGTTCCTGGGACTGGTCGCCAAGCTTCCGCCCGCGGCCGCCGCCGCCCGCCCGCGGCTGCAGGTCGGCGTCGCCTGGACGAACGCGCTGCTGCGTCAGCCCACCGAACTGCACGCCGCGCTACGGCTGGTGCGGGCGTCGCTGGACAAGGCCCCGGACGCCGACCCCGATCTCGCGCTCGAAGCCGACCTCATCGGGTGCGTGGAACGCGCGTTCGCCGACCATCCGGAGGGCGTGGACGCGGTGGTCGGCAAATGCCTGGGCCGGGCCGACACGCTGGGCCCGTGGGCGCTGTGCGCGGCCGCGAACCTCGCCGCCTTCTCCGCGATCAGCCGGTTCGACTACGAGCGGGCGCGGGAATGGCACGACTGGGCCACCCCCTTCTACCAGCAGACCCGCAGCACGTTCATCTTGATGTACAGCCACAGCCTGGTCGGCATCGCGGCACGGGAAGAGCTCGATATCGCGGCGGCCGAACGCAGCTTCCGCACCGCGTTCGAGCTGGCCACCACCTCGTCGGGCCCGCAGTCCTACGCCGCTCGCCTGGCCGGCGCCTTGCTCGGCGAGCTGCTCTACAAACGGGACCAGGTGGCGGCGGCCGAGCGCCTGCTGGACGAAGCCGGACGGCTCGGCATCGAGGGCGGCCCCGTCGACTTCCTGATGGCCAACTACGCCACCGGCGCCCGGATCAAAGCCCTGCGCGGCGATCTGGCGTCCGCCGCACGACGGCTGGACGAAGGCGCCGAGGTGGCCCGCGCCTTGAAGTTGCCACGGCTGGCCACCCGGATCGCCAACGAGCAGGTCCGGCTCGGCCTGACCGCCACCTACGTCACCGAACCGCCGGCCGGGGAAGGCGGTATCGCCGTGATGGCCGCGGAACTGCGGGAGGATTCCGCGATCCGGATGCTGCTGCGGTCCGGAGCCGCCAAGCGTGTCACCGCCGCGGTGGCACGCGCCCAGCAGTTACGGAATTCCATCGATGCCGACCGGCGCCCCCGGGCCGCGGCGCAAGCGTCACTGCTGCTCGCCACCTGCCTTGCGGCGGCCGGAAAGACCGAGGCGGCCAAGGACGAGTTGGTCCCGATCGTGGCCAGGTACGCCGACGCCGGTCTCATTCGGCCGCTGCTGGACGAGGGCCCGTGGATCATGTCGCTGCTGCACAGCGTGAATTACGACCTGCACGAAGGCCGCTGGCACGAAGAATGGCCGATGGTCCCGCCCGCCTTCCTGCACCGGTTGCTGGCCCGCTGACGCGGTCCCCCGCCTACACCACCGGTTGCGGACCGCGGGAGGTGTCGGTGTCGAGGATGTGCAGCACCCACCGGCCCTTGCCGTCGGCCTTCGCCCGGTAGAGGCCGGTGTCGGCGGCATCGAGCAGCGATTCGGCGTCCGCGCCCGCGACCGCGGTGACGACCGCGCCGATGCTGATCGACATCCGTAGTCGCCGGTCGCCGGCCGTGATCGGGTCGACCAGCGCCTCGAGCAGGCTGTTCGCCACGGTGGCCACCCGGTGGTCGCTGGCAGGCGGCGGGATCAGCGCGACGAACTCGTCGCCGCCGATGCGGGCGACCAGGCAGCCCGATCCGCGCACACTGTCCTGCAGACGCCCGGCGACCGCGGTGAGGATCTGATCGCCGGTCCCATGGCCGTAGCGGTCGTTGACGTGTTTGAAGCGGTCGATGTCGACGAAACACAATCCCGCGCGGTCTCCGTTGCGGGCGTCCGCGATCATCGCGTCGATCCGTTCGATGAGATGCCGCCGGTTCGGCAGTCCGGTGAGGGGGTCGTGCCGGGCCTGCCGGTGCAGCTCCTCCCGCATCCGGTGCTGCTCGGTGACGTCTTCGCCGACTGCCAGCAGATAGTCGCTCTGCCCGTCGACGCCCTTGACGAAGGTGATGGCGAACGAGGCCCACCCGTAGCTGTCGTCGGCGCGGCGGATCCGCTGCTCCAGCTTGACCGTGCCTTCCCCGGACGGGACCAGCTTGTCGTACACCAGCGTGCGGATGCCCTCACGGTCGTTGGGGTGCGCGAAGTCGTAGACGGACACCCCGCGCAAGGTGTCGACCGGGACGCCGATCATCTCGGCCAAGCCCCGGTTGACGTCCAGCAGCGTCCCGTCGGTGTCGCCGATGGCGATCGCGATCGCCGCGTTGTCGAAGACCACCCGGAACCGGTCGTCGGCGGCCCGGGCCGCGTCGCTCGCGGCCTCTTCGTGCGAACGGGATTGCGCTTCGTGGCCCTGACCGACCGCCGCGAGCAGTGCCGCGAGTCGCCGACCGCGATCCGCGACCGCTCCCTGCTCGGCCAATCCGTACAGGACCTGCGCGGACGCGCTCGGCACGCCGGGACCGACCAACCCGGCGGCGGCCAGGGCCGCGCCGACGCGCAGACCGACGCCCGCGTCGAACGGTTCGGCTTCCAGGGCGGAAACCAACTCCTCGACCAGGCCGCGCAGCACCAGCTCGGGGTCCGGTACGGACACCGACCCCTCGGCGACGGCCTGCAACGCGCGCCACCACAAGTTCGCCATCGAGGCGAGTTCGATCTGTTCCACCGCAACCCCCTCACCATTCAGGCCGGAGATAGCCCCCGACGCATCGTATCCACAGAAGTTCGAGACCGTCGAGTACTGCCGCCTGGAAGCATTCCCAGAGGTGGCCAGGGTGACGTGCCTACTTCAGCCCGTTCTCCCGGAATATCGACGCACCTTTGTACCGCAGCGTCTCCACCTGCCACACCCAAGTCGCCTGCACACATCCGATCAGATCGGCAATGTGCGTCGAGACGGTCGCCGCCAGATCGGCGTCTTCCGCGCCCAGGCGCTCGCAGCGTTCGGTCGCCAGCGCGCCCAGCTCCCGGAATTCGGCGAGCCGCGCGCGCACGATCTCGGTGGAGCCCCGCACGGCGTCCTCCAGCGACCATCCGGGGTGGTTCAGCAGGACCGCCGGAATCAAATTGAAATCCGCGAGATCGACGATGCATTCCTTCTCGAAGGAGAACACGTCGTTCATCAGCGCCCCGATCTCCACGGTCAGCACCCGCAGCCGCCGCAGATCGCAGGCCAGCTCCGTGTGCCCGATCCGGTCCCAGGGCAGGTAATCGTCCCGGCCGAATTCGCACAGCGCGATCGCCGGATACATGCCCGACACCTGGGCTCGCAGGTCGATGTACTCCGCGACGCTGAGCAAGCCGCCGCGCGCCCTGGCGTTCTGGTCCTGGATCGCGGGCCGCAGGTGCTCGATGGTGGACTCGAGGAACCGGTCGAGCCACGCCGGGTCCGCGAGGGCGGACAGCATCGTGAGAAACGCCGACGTCGCGGTCTCCAGCGGGGTCGGGTCCGCCGGCGCCCAGCGGGTACGCAGGAGCACGCACAGCCGGTCGGTCGCGACGCGCGCCTGATGCTGCTCATGGTCGCCGAGGTGGCCGAACTTCTCCCGGCCGACAGTGTCGTTGAGCCAGAACAGGATCGCGTTGTAGAGCCCGATGATCGTCATCCGCTCCGCGCTCACGGCGCCGGGATGCAGATAGGGAGTCATGCTGTTGTAGTGCGGGCCCGCGCGCTCGAGCCAGATGCCGTGCTCGCGGCAGAAGCGCTCGACCTCCGCACAGGCTTGCTCCCCGAACCGGTTGGGCCGGAAGTCGCGGCAGTAATCGACGATGTCCCAGTCGGGCGTGCCGAACATCGCGCGCAACGACCACTGCCGCCCGGCCTTCAGCAACATCTCGTGTCGCCCCCGCATGGTGACGATTTCTTGCTCGAGTGCCGATGTGTACTCGCTGACCACAACGACTCCCTCCCACTATGGTGACTTCTAATGAATTGTCTCCGACTTATCGGGTGTGGGATCGGTCGAAGGGCGAAGATCACGCAACTCGCGAACGCCCGATAGCTTTGGCGCGCGGGGGATCTGACGCTGGAGCACGGCAAACGGCCAGCTCGCCCCGAAGCGGGGCGCCATAGCGCGCAATCGCGGTGGCACATCGAGGTAAGCGACCCGTCTGGGACACGCGACGCAGGCGCTGTCGCCGAACGTCCGGCAGTTGAACTATCGGGGGATCGTCACAGGATGCGGGCTGTGCCTGAGGGCGCGCTCACTTCGACGCCAGGACATCGTGCATGGTCAACAGCAGATGGTCGAATTGGGCCCGTTGCGCGGCCGGACCGCCGCCCATCGCGGGAATCTCGCCGACCAGCTGTCGGGCCAGCGTCCGCAGCTTGATGTTGGTTTCCTGGGAGCGCCACTGCAATACCCGGAACGCCTGTTCGGCGTTGATCCCGTAGACGAGCATGAGCACGCCTTTGGCCTGCTCGATCACCGCCCGCGATTCGACGAGTTCGGGCAGCGTGCCGTCGAGGATCTCCTGCCGGTTCTCCGCGAGAGTCTCGGACACGTCGATGACATAGCCGCAGGCGCCGACCACCGACTCACGGTCGTCGAGCATGCGATCGGCCACGACGATGACGTGATGGGTTCGCCCGCCGGTGTCGATGACGCGGTGGCGGCCGCAGTACGGCTCACCGGTTCGCACGGCGGTGACGATGGACCGGTCGACCAGTTCGCGGTCGTCGGGGTGCTTGTGCGCCAGCAGCAACTCCGTACTGGGGCGCGCACTCCCCGCCGGGTAGCCGTAGATCGCGGCCACTTCGTCCGACCATTCCCATCGCTGATCCTCGAACCAGAAGCGGAAGCCACCCACGCTCTGCGGCGTGCCCGCGAGGACGCTCTCGATCGCGGAGGCGCTTCTCAGCGCGAGGTGATCCATCCTCGTCACGCGGTCATTATCCATCGGCATTCGAGGGCTACGGCGCGGAACACGGAATGAAATCGAATTGTGGCAAACTCTCCGCATCCTCATTAAATCGCTGCTTACCTAGGGAAAATCACGATGTGGCAACATCTGACCATTCTGAGCAATCAGTCCGCTATGGGCTGCGGCCGCTGAGCCCGGCGCCCTGCCGAAGACCTGCGCTTCCGCCCGAGTGGGGCACGACCCCGCAGCGGCATCCAGCGGTGGCGCTTCGCCCGCGGCATTTCCGCCGTCCGCGATAGGTCCCCGAGCAGGTCCGCGGGTATTCGCAGGCCGATACAACCGAGTCGCCGGTCCGGTTTACCCCGCAAGATTGTGCGCCGGGCGTAAACGCCCACGAAAACACCGACCATAACGTGGATCACGGGAGGTAGTCTCTGTTGCTGTGCCCACACTCGGCACAGATCCGCTGCACATAGGCCGCATTCGAGGGCGAACGTCATAACGCGTTCCAGCTAGTGCGCAGACCGAAGGGGTTGTACTGATGGCAGGCAAGCGCACCGTCCTGACCGTCCGGTTGCGGCGGCTGGCGGCGATGCTGCACGAGATGCGCGAGAACGCCCAGCTCAGCAAAGAAGAGGTCAGCGCGAAGACCGGGATCAACGTCACCACGCTGTACCGGATCGAAACCGCCCAGGCCCGTCCGCAGCGGCGCACCCTCATGGCGATGCTCGACCTGTACCGCATCGGCGACGAACAGCGCGAAGACGCCCTGGAACTGCTGTCGGACGCGCTGAAGCCCGGCATGTCGCGCGCCTACGAGGGCAGCGTGTCGGAGGTGTACGCCGCCTACATCAACTTCGAGTCCGAGGCGCTGTCGGCCCGGCACTACCAAACCTCCTTCATCCCAGGTCTTTTGCAGACCTACGAGTACGCGACCGCCGTGATCGACACCTCGATGCCGAAGCTGGAGGCGTCGGTCATGGAGAGCAGGGCCAAGGCCAGGATGGATCGCGCGGTCAACCTCACCAAAGAGGACCCGCTCGAGCTGTGGGTGGTCATGGACGAGGCCGCGATCCGTCGCATCGTCGGCGGCCCCGCGGTGATGCGAGGCCAGCTCGACCGGCTGCTGCAGGAAATCAAGCGTAAGAACGTGATCTTGCAGATCCTGCCGTTCGACGCGGGCGCGCACCCCGGCATGGCGGGCTCCTTCACCTTGCTGGACTTTCCCGATCCCGCCGACCCCGAGCTGGTCTACGTGGAGGGCATGGCGGGTGACGAGCTGATCGAGGGCCACACCGAGATCCGGCGTTTCGGCGTGATCTTCGACCAGCTGCGCGCCATGGCGCTGAGCCCGCGTGATTCCGCGGCCATGATCGTGGAGGCCGCGCGCCGGATGGACGGGATGGAGGAGTAGCGGCGGGCGCAAAACCCCAGCGGAAATCGGCCCGGTGAACGACTATTCCGCCGCGGAGTGGGTACCCTCGCCCTTACTGCCGAGGGGAGGACGCATGTCCGAAGTCACTGCGAATCCGATATCCGAATCCGGGCCCGAGCTGAAACGGGTGATGGGGCCGGGACTGCTCCTGTTGTTCATCGTCGGCGACATTCTCGGCACCGGGATCTACGCGCTCACCGGAAAGGTGGCCAACGAGGTCGGCGGGGCGGTGTGGGTGCCGTTCCTCGTGGCGTTCCTGGTCGCGCTCGTCACCGGCTTCAGCTACCTCGAACTGGTCACCAAGTACCCGCACGCCGCGGGCGCCGCCCTCTACACGCACAAGGCGTTCGGCATCCATTTCCTCACCTTCATGGTCGCGTTCGCGGTGATGAGTTCCGGCATCACCTCCGCGGCCACGGCCTCGCGGGCGTTCGCGGCCAACTTCGCCGAGGCCTTCGACCTGGATCTGGGCACCGGAACCGCGGTGACGGTGATCGCCCTGGTGTTCATGGCGGTGGTGGCGGCGGTCAACCTGCGCGGCGTGAGCGAGGGCGTGAAGCTCAACGTGGTGCTCACCTGCGTGGAGCTGACCGGCCTGCTGATCGTCATCGCCATCGGTTGCTGGGCGCTGGGCGTCGGTGACGGCGACTTCTCCCGCATCGTCGAATTCGAGACCGGCGAGCGCAACGCGGTCGGCGGCGTCATCGTGGCCACCACGCTCGCGTTCTACGCGATGGTGGGCTTCGAGGACTCGGTGAACATGGCCGAGGAGTGCAAGGAGCCGAGCCGGATCTTCCCGAAGGTGCTGCTCGCCGGGCTGCTCATCACCGGGCTCATCTACGTGCTGGTGTCCATCAGCGCGGTGGCGCTCGTGCCCGCCGACCAACTCGGCCAGGGCGATACGCCGCTGCTGAAGGTAGTCGAGGCGGGCGCGCCGAGCTTCCCGACCCACGTGTTCGCGTACATCACCATGTTCGCCGTCGCCAATTCGGCGCTGATCAACATGCTGATGGCCAGCCGCCTGATCTACGGCATGGCCCGGCAAGGAGTACTGCCCCGGCCGTTCGGCCGCGTGCACGAGCGGCGCCGGACGCCTTACAACGCCATCGTTTTCACCACGCTGCTGGCGCTCGGGCTCATCCTGTTCGTCGGTGAAGTGCCCGAGCTCGGCGGCACCACGGCGCTGCTGCTGCTCGCGGTGTTCACCGTGGTCAACGTCGCCGTGCTGGTGCTGCGCCGAGACCCGGTGGCGCACAAGCATTTCAGGACGCCGACGCCGCTGCCCGTCCTCGGCGCGCTCACCTGCGGCTTTCTCGTCACGCCGTTCACCGACCGCAATCCGGCGCAGTACGCCATCGCGGGCGTGCTGCTGGCCATCGGAGTCGCGCTGTGGGGCGTGAACTACCTGGCCATCCGCGCAATGCGGGCCCAGCCGTTGGACACCAAGCCGGGCGCCGACTGACCGACCGGCGGGGCGTGTCCGCCGGTATGTCGGATTTCTGCGGATGACTAGTCGCTGCCCGGTAGGTAAGGTGGGCGCCGATGACCAGCATGGAAGCCCGTTTCGGGGATGCCACCCGGACCGTGCCCCTCCCCAACCCGTGGAATCTGACCGCCTATCTAGCCGCGGTGGCCGCCCATCGCGGACGCTCGATCAGCCTGCACCCCGTGCCCAAGGCGATGCTGGCCGAAACAGGCTGCGGCGGAGGCGGCCTGTGGGTGGCACGCAAGCACGACGACATCATCGTGTACGACGCCGCGGCCACCGGCCGCAACGCCGATCACGTCATCCTGCACGAGATCGGGCACATGCTGCTGGGTCACCACAAAGATCACGAACGCGGCGAACCGCTGCCGCCCTCGCTGGCCGTCATCCTGCCCTCGATCTCGCCGCATTCGATCGAACATGTGCTCGGCCGTACCGAATTCGGCGCCGATCGCGAGCGGGAAGCCGAGGTATTCGCCGATATGACCATGGTGTACGCGACCTTGCCGCGCCGCCGCCAGCGGTCGTTCCGGCTGTTCGGGCGAGGCAGATAGCTACCAGCGGTCGTAGCGCCCCTCGGGTAGTCGTCTCGCGCCGGCTCGCAAGTCGTCGATGAGATCCTGGTAGCCGTCGGCCAATTCATCGATGCGGACCCACGCGTCGTAGGAGACCGATTCCGGCGCGTGCGCCAGCGCCGCGAGCGCCTGGGCGGCAAGCATGGCCAATCGGTCCACCATGCGGCCCACGGTCTCGGTGTGTTCGGGCGCGGCGGGCGGCGGTATCGGCATGGCCAGCGTGACCCAGCGGTCGATGCCGCGCACGAGCTGCGCCCGGCGCCGGTCGAGTTTGTCGCACCGGCTCGCCGGGGTGCGCTCGCGAGTCTGGTGCAGCTGAGCCAATTCTCCGGCCGCCTCCAGCATCGGATGATCCATGTGCGGCAAGCCCCGGAAGGCAGCCAGCAGAAGTTCTTTGCCGGGAATCACCCGGGCCTCCGACGCCTGAGCCACTTTCCGAGCCCCCATTCCTACCAGGGTGGACGCGTCTCGCTCACGCCCTCGATGCCTTGCCTCGCCGGTGTCCCGGCACTGCCCGAACATCCACATGATCCAAGCGTGACCGAGCACGCAGTCCCCCGTGTCGAATTCGATCACTTCCGCTCACGCGACACGCCCATCGATCGGATTTCCGGTGCACGAGCCGGTTCGACGCACACGGCAAACATCCAGTGACCTTGCGTTATTCGAAGATAGAGCCTACTTTCCTGCGACTATTGCCAGCCGAGGCGACACGCCAGCCATCCAATGGTGATCCGAGCAAACGCCGCTTGATGCCCACGCAAATGGGGCGAACGGGGCGGCCCCGGCTTCCGGCAGGCAACTGCCCAATAGCCGGCGAGCGCACAGACGAAAGCGTCGACCGCCGCCGGGTCGACGTCGCGGGTCACCGGATGGGTGGCGATGATCGGATCCGGGTCGACACCGGCGGCCGCGATCGACGGGGCGAGGGCGACGAGATCCATCCACGCCGCGCCCCGGCATGCCCACGCCCAGTCGACCGCCAGCACCGCACCGTCCGCTCGCCGCACCATGTTGTCCGGACGAAGGTCGGTGTGCAGCAAAGTATTCCCGGCCGCAGCAGCCATCCACGTCGCTTCCAGCTCGGCCAATTCCGTCAAATGCCGAGCGGGCCAACCGTCCAGGTCCGCCGGAGGCCCCTCGCTCGCGAAGGCGCGCCAGCCGACCAGCTCCGGTCCATAGGCTTCCGTCACCGTCGGCACGTCCGCCGGCGGGCTCGGTGTCAGCTCCGTCGCCAAGCGAGTCACCAGTTCGAGGGTGTCGCGCAACTCCCCCGGCTCGTCGAGGCGCGGAAACGTCCCCTCGACATCGTCGAACCCGGCGACGAACCACCCCGCGATCTCGCCCGAGAACCGGCATCGCGGTGCGGGCGCCGTCGCGGGCAGGCGCGACGCGATCCGCGCCTCCTGCCGATACACCGGCGCGAGTCCGTCCCCGGCCTCGATCGCCTTCACGAAGGCAGCGTCACCACCGACCGTCCGCACCCGCACCGCCACCCCGTGACTGAATCCGCCGCCCTGATCCGCGGCCGCGCACACGACGTCCCCGAGCATCCGCTCTATTCCCACCCGCACCGGCCGCGGCACCTCGGCCCACCCGATCCTCGACGCAGTGCCCAGGAAATTCACCATCGCCCCATGGTCCAAGCCTCACCCCGTAATCCACCACCGAATTACCTGCCCCGCAGTATCCGAACGGGTCCATCGAAGGTGCGAAATTCGAAGCGCGTGTCGGACGCGTCGAACGGCGGTCTGTAGCAGTCACACAGGCGAGCTGGGCGCGGACAGCGGCACCTACTGCCGTCCGGTCTCGGCCCACGCACGACTCCGTCCCCGATCGGCGCTCAGGAAATCGTCTCGTGCGCGGCGAGGTAGTCCTGACCGCCGATGTATGTGGTGTGGCCCGGATCCGCGGGGGCGGTGCTGGCCAGAGCGACGGCGGTGGCGAATTCGGTGACGGTGGGCAGGGTGCCCTGATCGCGGCGCGCGGCCACGGCGTCGGGGTTTCGGCGCTCCAACAGCTGGACGATGATCGTGCCGTCGATCATGTCGCCGGAGACGACGTGCAGGGCGATCCCCCGGCTGGTGAGCTCCGGGATCATGGCGCGCAGGACGTCCTCGCCCGCGCGCTTGCTCGCGGCGATGGGTTCGTAATCGGCGGGGACCGGCTTGCGGCCGTGGAAGTGCGCCTGATGGCTGGTCACGAAGACGATCCGCGAACCCGACGGCATGTGCGGCAGGGCGAGCCGGACGAGCCGCTCCTGCGCGTCACGATTGAGCGCCATCGCGTAATCGGGCCGGGCGTTGCGTTCCAGCCCGCCGGAGGCGTTGAGCACCAGCACATCCACACGGCCGAACTCCGCGACGATCTGCGCGATCAAGGCACCGGCCGATTCCGCGGCGGCGATGTCGGCACCCGCGGTGGACGCGCTACCGCCCGCCTGACGGATCGACTCCGCCAGTGTCTCGGCTCGCTTGGCCTTCTCCCGGTAGTTGATCACCACGTGGTCACCCCGCCCGGCGATCACCCGTGCCGTCTCCGCGCCGATACCGCGGGAGGCGCCCGTGATCAGCACGATGCGCCGTCCGATCGTGTCGTCCACCGTCACCCTCTCGGTCCCGCCCGGCGATCACCCGCGCCAGTGCTTCTGATTCAGAATCACTATGCTGGTTCTAAATGAGAAGTGCAAACTCACCGAGGCCGCCGCGCGGCCGGGACGACCCGTCGAACGCGCCGCTGCTGGCCACAATGGATCTGCTCGGCCAACGCTGGATCCTGCGCATCCTGTGGGAGCTGGAACCCGACCGTCTCGGCTTCCTCGAATTGCGCAGACGCATGGGCAACTGCTCCTCGAGCATGCTCTCGGTGCGCTTGCAACACCTGCAATCCGCGGGCTTGATCGCGAAGAACCCCGACAAGTCCTATGAACTGACCACCGCGGGCAGCGAACTCAGCACGGCACTCGGGCCGGTCTGGGACTGGTCGCGCCGCTGGCGCGTGACCCCCATCGAATCCGGTACCGACTGACGGCGCCTGCGCGAGAGATTGACCTTCGAGTTGGTTGAGGCTCCATGATGGCCGGGTGACGAGTTCGGAGTCGACAGGGTTGATCACGATCGGTGTGCTGGCGCGGGCCAGTGGACTGACGGCGAGCGCGCTGCGGTTCTACGACGACTGCGGCCTGCTCGTTCCGGCTCGGGTCGACCCGCTGACCGGATACCGCTACTACACCGAGACGCAGCGGGAGCGGGCGACACTCATCCGGCAACTGCGTGCGATCGATCTCCCGCTGGACGCGATCGCGGAGATTCTCGCCGGTGACGGTGAACGGGCACGGCGCCTGCTCGATCGTCACGTGGCGGAATTGGCGCGGCGTGCGCATGAGGCCGCGCAAGTCGCCGCGGTGATCAAACGGTCGCTTCGAACTCACGTGGCGGTCGATGCCGCGGTTATGGCCGAGGCGCTCGAACAGGTCCGCGCCGCCGCGGCCCGCACCCGCGAGATACCGGTACTGACGGGCGTTCTGCTGGAAGCGGGCGCGAACGCGGTGACCCTCACCGCGACCGACCGCTACCGTCTGTCCACCCGCACGGTGGTGGCGAACCGGCAGCACGGCGGCGATTGGGCCGTGGTGCTCGATCCGAACGGACTCGAGTCGATCATCGAGCGGCTGCGCGGCCTGGACGAGGTCGTGGCCACACCGGCCGACGACGGATTGATTCTGACCGGCGACGGCGTCGAACACCGGGCGACTGTCATCGAGGAATCCTTCCCGGATCACCGCGCCCTGCTCTCCGGGCTGGCACCGGTACGCACCAGGGCGATCGTCGCTCGGCAGCTGATGCTGGACATTCTCGAAAAGACCGACGCCCCACTACGATTCGCGATCAAACCGTCCGGGATCGCGATAGCCGCGCGAGGCGGAGCGCACCGTCTGCCCGCGACGGTCACCGGCTCCGCAGTCACACTGTCGTTCGAGCCCGCGACACTGCTGCCCGCCGTTCACAGCGCGCTCGGTCCCGAGCTCATGCTCGACATCAGCGCCGCCGACCAGCCGGTGGTCCTGCGCTCCGCCACCGACGGCGACCTCACCACCCTGGTCATGCCCAGACGAGCGCTCGACCACGCCACCTCGAAATAGTCGCCGAACGCTGACGACTCCGCGCAGCCGAGGCCCACACGACTACGCGCGCCCATTCTCGCTGGCGGCTCGATCCGACCGCTCACGTGAAATTGCGACCATCCGCCCCGACTTCTCCGATGCCCCGCACTCGAGTCAGCCGGGCGTAATCACACGAACCTCTCCGTCCGCGCACCCATGAAGGAGCCCCGATGAACCCATCCCCCGACCACACCATGGACGCCATCACCAGCGCTGTCGCGCTCGGACGCGAGGGCCGTCCGGATGACGCGCGAGATGCCCTGCTCGCCGTCTGGGCCTCGCTCGGGCCACAGGGGGATCCGTTGCACCGCTGCACGCTCGCCCACTATCTGGCCGACTTGCACGACGACCCGGCGGAAGCGCTGACCTGGGACATCCGGGCGCTCGACGCAGCCGACAGTCTTTCGGACGATCGCGCTCAAAGCTATGACGGTTCGCTGCGGGTGGCCGCGTTCTACCCGTCGTTGCACCTCAACCTCGCCGACGACTATCGCAGGCTCAGCTCGTTCAGCGCCGCCCAGCGCGAAATCGAAGCCGCCCGCAAGCGTGTGCACACGCTCGCCGACGACGGCTACGGAGCGACGATCCGGACGGCTTTGGCCGAAGTAGAGTCGGCGATCCGCGAACGGCGCACCGAACCAAGGGCCTCGGCGCCGACCGGTGGCCGATAACGCGCGAGCGGCCCGCACCATTCCGGTGCGGGCCGCTCGCGACGGGGTCTACTTCAAGCGGAGCTTGCCGAACAGACCGTCCTTCTCGTCGTCGGGTCCCGCGGTGAAATACAGCGAGTCGGCGTCGCCGAGGCTCTCGCCGTTGCCGAACATCAGCGCCCACAGTCCCTCGATGGCGACCGGCTTGCCGTTGGCATCGCGCAAGTAGTCGGCGAACTTGCCGGTGGTGTCGTCGTAGGCCAGCACGTGCCCGGCGCCGCCGAAGTTGCCGACCAGCAGTTTGCCGCTGAGCGGACCGAAACCGTCCGGCGCGATCGTCACCGCCCATGGCGCGTTCAGGCGCTTGCCGTCATCGATGATGCGCACCAGCTTGCCGTTGGCGTCGAACTCGGCGAGCTTGCCCTTGTCCGGCTTGCCGCCCGCCTCCTGCTCTTTGTCCTTGTCCAGCGAATCCTCTTCACCGGCGTCGAACTCGGCCTTGTCCTTCTCGTCCGGCTGCGTGGTGGCATAGGCGACGAACACCCGGTCGCCGATGGTCGAGACGTTGAACGGCGCGGGATCGCCGGGCACTGTCTTCTTGCCCTTTTCCGGCGCGGCCGGGTCGATCGTGTCGCCGGTGGCGAACGGGTTGGCGAAGCCGGTGGTCGGGATCGGCTGCCAGTTCCGGTCGAACGTCCGAACCTGCGGGTCGGCGCCGAAGTCGGCGGCCAGCAGCTTGTCACCGGACGGCGCCAGCGCGATCCCGAAGAACTGCATCCCCTGCGGCTCGCCGTCGAAGACCAGGTTGGCGGGGCCGTCGTGGCGCACGATGCGGCCCTCCAAGCCCTGCTCGGTCCAGGCCGAGATCTTGCCGGAGTCGGTGGCGAAGATGAACCGCGCCGAGCCGTTCAGGGGTCCGCCTTCCGCCTCCACCGGCTGGTCGTGGACAACGAACAGATCGGAGGTGATCGGCGCCGGGTTGAACACCACGCCGGTGGTCTTGCCCACGCTCTTGTCCGAGGTGTCGGCGTCGGCGCCGGGAATGGTGACGATCTTCAGCTGATCCTGGAAGAGCTTCTGCACCTTCTCGTCCGCGGACTTGGTCACGTCGCCGACGAACTGGAACGACTTGCCGCCCGCCCCGACCCAGAAGTGCCCGCCCGCGCCCTTGGGGCGGTCGGCGAGTCCCCAGGCGTTCACCAGGTCGGGAAAAATGAACTGCGCCTTGTATTCCGCGTTGTTGGCCGCGAGGTTGGTCTGGACGTATTTGTTGCCGTCGAGCGCGGGCACCTCGTCCGACTTCGAGTCCGAGCAGCCCGCCGCCAGCGCCAGCGCGACCCCCAGCGCCGACGCGCGCAGCAGACCACTTCGGGTCCGCGACCGCGGCGTACCGCCACGGCGCGACTCATTCCAGCGTCCGTTCAACTTCTTGTTTCCTTTCCGACCACACCACATTGGTGATAAGGCGAAGCTAACCTTAGCGTGAGCAAATTTCCGGAGTACGCGAACGGCGGGCGAAGGCCGGGTTTAGGCTGTTCGCCGTGGTCGAACCCCAGCCTGCTATTGCCCTGCATCCCGATATCGCCCCGCTCGCTCCACTGCTCGGCACTTGGCGTGGCAACGGGCAGGGTGAATACCCGACCATTCAGCCGTTCGGCTATGTCGAGGAAATCCGGTTCGGCCATCTCGGCCGCCCGTTCCTCACCTACCGGCAGAAGACTCGCGCCACCGACGACGGCCGGCCGCTGCATGCCGAAACCGGCTATCTGCGTTGCCCACGTCCCGACCGCGTCGAATTGATCCTCGCCCATCCCACCGGAATCACCGAAATCTGTGAGGGCTCGCTCGCCGTCGAGGACGGCACGCTGCGCATGGAATTGGACTCCACCGGCATCGGGCGCAGCACCACAGCGAAACTCGTGACCGCCCTCGGCCGTTCGCTGCGCCTGTCCGGCGACACCATCGACTACACGCTCCGGATGGCGGCGGTCGGCGAACCCTTGCAGCATCACCTCGCGGCCACCTTGCGGCGGGACTGAACCGGCCTCGCTAGAAAGCGCTCGGCAACCGCCGACGGCCACTCCTCAGTTCGGTGACCAGATCCTCGTAAGCCACGGCCACTTCGGCCAACTGTTCCCACGCGAACCACAGGTCCCATTCCTGGTCGTCGGCCATAGCCGCGTACGCGCACGCACTCAGCCGAGCGAGACGATCGACTACCGATCCGAGCGATTCGGTGTGCAGATAGGCTCCGCCGCGCGCCGCGGGCAACCGAGGGCCCACCCAGCGGTCGACGTCGCGAATCAGCCGGGCACGGCGCCCGTCTATGCCGCACACACCTGCCTGCCCTATGCGAAGCCGACGAACATGCAGTTCGGCAAGGGCGCGCGCCCGCAACAGCACCGGATGATCCGACGGCGCGGCGTCCTCCCGGCAGGCTTGCAGCAGCTCACTTCGCGTCGGCAGACCCCCGTTCACGGCGCGCCTTTCGCGCCCGCGCGGGCCAGCACGCAATTCACGATCACCATGCCCGACGGGCGGAACGTGTCCCGCGGCGCCACCACCCACCGGCGGAAGCCGCCGTTCGCATCGGCAGGCGAAGGCAGTGCGATTTCGCTGCCGAACGGGACGATCGAAACGTCGATCCGGAACAACGCCGCGAACAGCCGCACATCCTCCGGTAGATCGGGCCGGCACAGGAAAGTCCAGCGGTGCGAACGGATATGCCCGACCACCGGACCGATCGGTAGTCCACGGAACAGCATGTCGTCGCGCACGCATTGCCCCAGCCTGTCGGGCATCGTGATCCCACCGACCACACCGGCCTTCACCACGATTCGGCCGATCTCCGGGTGTATCCCGGCGGGCAGTCCACAGGTACGGCGGTAAAACGCGCAGCGGGACGCGGGGGTGTCCGCGAATGCCGCATTGTTCATTCGCCAGCCTCGATTCACATAGTTCGGTAAGCGGAAAATCCCGGTCGCTGGACCTGCAACCGTTGGCGCGGTTAAGGTTTCAGCACATCTTCGATTCGGACCGGTCGCGTTCAGTAGAGCACCGGATATTGCTGGGCGGGAACGATCTCAGTGGTGGAATCGGGCGGAAACCGCCCAGGTTCCAAGGCCCCCCGCCAAAAGGTTCCAGTCAGGTACCCGGCCGCTAGTTCGGCTACGAAAGGGATTCGTCGTGAGTTCAACAGGTTCCACTTTGCCCCGCCGGATGCTGGGGCGGCAGCTGCGGGCGTTGCGGATCAGCGCGGGCATCAGCGCGGAGTACGCCCGCAACGCGATCGACGTGAGCAAACAAACCCTGTGGCGGATGGAGACCGGGCAGCCGGTCCGGCTTCATCCGCTGGTCGTCGAGGGGCTTTGCAAGCTGTACGGGGCGTCCGAAGAACGAACCGCCATTCTGCTCAACCTGGTCGAGGAGACCAAGCGCACCGGATGGTGGCATGCGTTCGATGACGCCATCCTCGAAGACTTCAACCTTTTCGTGGAGCTGGAGGCGACAGCCAAACGCATCGTCTCCTACCAAACAACGTTGCTCCCCGGACTACTGCAAACCGACGAGTATCGGCGCGCCTTGATCTGGGTCCGCTTCCCGGCGATGTCCGGACCAGAGGTCGAACGAAAGATCGAGGCATTCAGGCAGCGAAAGTCGCGCTTGGACAGGGACTATGATGCGATACGCTACGAAGCCGTCATCGATGAGTCCGCCCTGCGCCGGGGGATCGGCGGACCATCGGTCATGGAAGGCCAGCTCAGGCACCTGCTGCGATTCGATGAACGACCGAGTGTTTCGGCACGGGTGGTTCCCCTCGCAGCGGAGGCATACGCGGGACTGAACGTCGGCTCGTTCGTGATTCTCGACTTCCCCGAGCACCCCATCAGTCATCTCACCGAACCACCGGTCGTTTACATGCAAGGATTCACCGGCGACCTGTATCTTGAGAAGCCTGACGAGGTCCGGCAACACCGCCAGGCGTACGCCGATATCCTGCGATCGGCCCTCGACCAGGAGGGAAGCCGAGCCCTCATCCGCAAGATCGCCAAGGAGTATGCCGAATGAGCGTCAGCCTATCCGGTGCCACCTGGTTCAAGAGCAGCTACAGCAGCGCGGACAGGGACTGCGTCGAGGTCGCGTTCCTCCGCGAAGGCGTGGGTGTACGTGACTCGAAGAACCCCACTGGCCCGGCTCTCGTGTTCACACCGAGCGAGTGGGACTCGTTCACTTCCCACATGACCAGCGGCGAACTCGATCTGTCGCAGTCCTGACGAAGCCGCTCGTCCATAGCCCCGGCCTCTTCCTCGCGGGAGGTCGGGGCACTCGCTGAACTGGTCGGGTCCATGATCGGGCGATGCGTGTCAGGTCGCTTGCACCCGGGAAACCCCGCCGGTAGCGTCAACATTCACTGCAGGGGGCGGAGGAGCCGGTCCGGCCCTGGAGAGGCCAGGAACAACCCGGTTTGCGAGGGAACCAATGACATCAGGGCGGAATTCGCGGCGACTGGCCGTCCTCGCCGTCGGTGCCGCACTCGTACTGACTGGCTGCGGTCCGTCCGATGACGATGCCTCGCCGACGGGAACTTCTCCCGCCAGCCTGAGTATCGCCCCTGACGCACCCACCGGCTACGACCCATGCGCCGACATCCCGCAAAGCGTCCTCGATTCAGAGAACCTGCGTTACAAGACCAACGAAGACCGCAACGCATCGGGGGGAATCAAGTGGCGTGGTTGCGGATGGGTCCAGCCCGACGGATACGCACCCGCCATCACCACGACAAATATCAGCGTTGACATGGTGCGCGACAAGAAGTTCGCAGATACCCGCGAGTACACCATCAACGGTCGCCGTGCCATCTCTACACGGCAGGTCGAAGAGCACCCCGACGCAGTGTGCACGATCAACGTGGAGATGAAGGGCGGAAGCCTCGAATTCTTCCTGAGCAATCCACCGTCGAATCGCAAGACCGGCCAACTCGACACGTGCGCGCTCGCGAAGAGCTTGGCCGAGAAGGTAGTGCCGACAATGCCTGCCACAGTTTGAAATACGCTGATGTGATCGAACTCACCGGGAGGGAGTAACACATGGGTGACGACAGCACGCAGCCACCCCGGCCGATGGGGAACATTGTGAACGCGGCGCGGGATGGGCAGCTAGGCATTCAAATGTCCGCAGAGGACTTCATCTACATCGACCGAGACTGCGAGTACTTCAAAATCGCCATTCGATCGATCCAGAGGTCCATGGACATTGTCTCACGGCAGTCTCACTGGGGATTGGGCGAGGGCAACGGGGAAATGGTCTCGGCACAAACCCTGGTCGATAGATTCAAGAAGAAGGCTCGGGGAGCCGAAGACCTCAATAGCGTCCATCAGATCATGGAAGATCACTATCGGATCGTCGAGGACATCCAAGAAGTGCACCGGATCGTCCGGGATCGAATCATGCAGGCGGACAGCGACTTTGCCGCAGACTTCAATAGACTGAACACCGCCCTGCCCGAGCGCCCTCCTGTCGGGGTCCAATTCGCACCGCCCAGACTCCCGATCGGACCGAACAAATGAGCGGGTACGAGAACAAGCGTATTCCGAACGGTGGCGAGCACGCCGACAGTTGGGAACACTCCCGGATCAACGACACATTCAAGCCGCTCGATCCCACCGCCACGTTCACCCAGGCCGACGAGTACTGGCGAGCTCGCAACGAGTGGGAACGCGGTGTCGAGACCTTCGCCCGCTCCATCCAGACTTCCATAGCCCAAGCCTGGTCAGGTCCCGCCGCAGAACAATCCAAGAGTTCCATCGCCAAATACACCAGCGACGCGCAAAATCTGACGACCTCGCTGGAGGAGCTGTACTACCGAGTCCGCGACGCGGCTACTGCGATCGCCAATACGAGGAATGCCCTCCCCGACACCGTCGATTATTCCTGGGACGAGCGCGTCTTCCACCCATCGCGCTGGCTCCTGTCGGATGACCGGTCCGAAGCCGAACAGGCCGCGCGGGTCGCGATGAAGGAATACTACGTGCAGCCGTTCAGCGAGATGGACGGCAAGATTCCGGTGCTGCCCACGCCGGTCGGCCCGACCGCATCGGTGGACATTCCAGCGCCCCCGCCGGGCGGATACCAGAGCGGCGACAGCGGCGGACCCAGCGCGAACGACACGGGCACCGGTCCGACCGCCACAGATACGGGCACCTCCGACGACTCGAACAGCGAAGGCACGCCCGAGGAGACGACTACCGAGGAGCCACAGTCCACCGACGAGTCGACGCAGGACCAGCAATCCTCCGACACGACGACGGCCGATCCCTCGACCACACCCGCCGGTGTGGACCCCACGTCGACCAACCCCGCCTCTACCACGGACCCGACGAAGACCACGCCGGCCGGCACCCCGACTTCGCACAGCCCGGGCACACCGGGGAGTCCTGGCGCTCCGAGCACATCGAACCAGCCGCAACCTGGACGCAGCATCGCGGGCGCACCTGGCACACCGACGATGAATCCTTCGGCTGCCGCCGCGGCTGCCAGCGCCGCGCGAGGTACCAGCGGTATGCCGGGCATGATGGCGCCCGGCGCTCGCGGCGGCGGCAAGGACGACGAATCCGAGCACAAGACGCCGGACTACCTGATCACCCAGGAGAACACCGACGAATTGCTCGGTGAGGCGCCGAGGACGCTGCCCGGCGGCGTCATCGGCGGCACGCCCACCTAGATCGGGCGGCCTACTTCTCGACTCGGCGCCCGCCCGCATCGCTACCGGTGCGGGCGGGTGGACAGTGGCCGCCCCGATGCGGCCGGATTGGACCTCACATGGCTGAATGGACTTGGGAACCGGACGACTTCGCAGCCCTCTGGTACGGCGACGCACACGATCGCATCCCCGGCCCATTGCGCTACACGAGTCGTTTCGCCTTCCGCGACGATTTCGACTCACACCGCGCCGCCGTCCGGCAGCGCTATTCGGCAGACGAGTTCGACGAGATCAACGCCGCCTTCCACACCCTGGGCGCCTCCGACCTCCGCATCGAGATCCTCGGCGGCACGTGCAAGCACAAGAACAGCACCGGCCCCCACGACGTCCGCGAGTACCGGATCCTCGGCGCCCGCGACACTTACCGCGCTGTCCTTCTCAGCCAAGCAGGCAACCGACACGAGCACGGTCCGATCCGCGTGCGCATGTTCCCCGCCGACCAACTCCCGGCACGCCTCGTGAACGCGATCCCGCCCTGCGCACCCGGAACCGAGAAACCCGCCATGTTCCACCCGCACGACCTGAGCCCACGCCGCGACACCTACCTCCAGGACAACGCCCGCAACACCCCCCGCGAGCAGTACCAACGCCTCCTCGGCCGCCCCGTAGACGGCGGCGCCACCGCCGTCCTCCTCACCGCCCCCCTGCACACCCGTACAAAGCCCACCAAAGTCCTCCAGTGGCACGACATCTCCGACGACGGCCGCTACACCGAACACCGCGCCGACCACATAACCGTCCGCCCTACCACCCCCACCGACCTGACAACGCACTTCACAACCTGGATCGACCACGCCCTCCAACGCTTGGCAGCCACCCGCCCGGAAAGTTGGTAACGAGCCCAGCGGAACCGAACCCGGTCACGCGACGTCCAACTCAGTAGGTAGGCGACTACCGCAATCCGACAGAAGTGACCGAGGAATAGAGCCGCAGTGCCGAAGACGGTGTTCCCACACAGCGGGTCGTTATCGAAAGGCGAAGGTATCCGATGAGCGAGTTCACTCGTTTGGTCGGCGTGGGACTGTTCACAATGAATCTCGACGAAGGTCGCCTTCCGGTAGACGTCGATGTGAGCCGGAATATCCACGACCGCTTGGATCCACCGGACCTCTCCGCGGCGGCGATGACCGGCTACTACGTGGCTCTGTGGCAGCATGACGCGCCGGTCATCGCATCGGGCAGATGGACCGAATTGACCGTGTCCCCGTCTCGCCGCACCGAACTGATCACGCTCCTCGACACCCGGTCGCTCGCCGAATTCGAGATGGTCGAACGCTCATTACGGCTGAGTGAGGAATTCGTCGGGCGAGGGCCGGTGACCGATTTCGGAGCCCCCTCGATCACGATGGTCGCGAGCATCTCGCGCATCGGCGGCATCGAGATCGATCCGCGGTGGGCAGCCACGGCCAGCCCGTCCTACATCGCGCACGACATCCTCGACTGCGCGAATCAGATCCGGCAACAGCGCCCACGGTTCCACGAAGACGGGTCTTGGGCCGACCGCACCGACGATGAGCTCGAACACGAACTCGCGGAATACAAGCGCTACCTGATGAGGAACTCGTAATGGTCAATTTCTCTACGGATCTGAACCAGTTGGTCAAGGCTTCCCGAGCCTGGGATCACGCGTCGGACGCCCTCACCGTCGCCGCTACCGAGGCGCAGAGCATCCATTTCAGTCACCAGGACGTGGCCTGGGGGCTTTTCCGAGAAACTTGGGACGCTCAGATGGCCGCTGCACGGTATATGTACGACAGATTGGTCGAGGGAAGAGACGAAACCGATGCCATCGCCAAGGCTCTGGACCATGTCGCCAAGGTCTATCAGGAGCAGGATCAGAACTTCGCGAACGTCCTGATCGAGCTGGAGGCCGACTAGCCATGGGCGCCACGAAATCTCTGGACGAGATCAACTCCGTACTCGATAGGTTCTCGGACCAGATCGCGGAGATCAGGGACCAGCCCGCCAAGGTGGATGACGCGTTCCGGAAGGCGGCGATTGCCGCCGCCGAGGTCGAGGCGGCGACATTCTTCGGAGCGGCAGGCGCGGTGGCAGGTGCCCTCTACGGCGCGATGACCGAAGATGACTTCACCGGCTACATGCAGGACCACAAGGAAGCGATCAAGAAGAAGATCCAAGAACTCTTGGACAAACTGCAGGGTGCGGTCGATAGTTTGAAGGCGCCCATCGCCTTCCTGCAGACGAGTGAGGCATGGACGACGCTGAAGGGCAAGATCGGCGTCGCGCAGAACAACGAGGTGAACAACGGGAACATCACCGGTTACTGGGCGGGAGCGGCGGCCCTCAAGTACACAGCGTCGCGGACACTTCAGGACACCGCGATGGATTCGGCGAAATCGACCTGCGACAAGATGGCCGAAGCACTTGCCAAGATATCGGACATCGCTTGGGACTTCTATTCCAAGATCGTCACGGATATCGCCAACCTGCTCATAGAGCTCGGGAAAGCTCTTGCCAAGATCGGCACCTTCGTCCTCGCTCCGATGGGAGTCTCCGATGCGATTGATATCCTTGGGAAAGTAATCAGCAGCGCCGTCGAACATATGCGAAATCTCATAGATGCCCTCTTTTTGCAAAGGCAAAGCATCAGCAAGATAAAGGAGTCGACAGACCATCAGAAAGGCTTTCATAACAATCGTTGGCCGCGTAGCGCTTCCGACGACTTCAACATCAACTCTCCCAGCCTCGAATGGCAGGCGACATGAACCCGCGAAATCTTCTGGCGATTTCGGCGCTGACGGTGCTGCTTTCAGCCTGCGATTTGTTTTCGCCCACTCATCCCGATAGATATCAGATACCGACGAGCGATCACTCCATCCAGGAATTGTGCGACTCTACGAAACAGTTTTTCGTCACCCGAGCCGGTGCCGAGAATCTGAAGGTCAGCGCCGGCGCCGGCGGAAAAGCGCTGGCCGATAAGATTGACACCGGCAATGGTTGCTTCTATGAGAAGGCTGACGGGTCCGCATGGCCGTCTTCCGCCGGATATGTATCGCTGTTTCGCGTCGTCGCCAGTGGTAACACCCTGCTCGAATCTCCGTCGACGACGAAGAACTACCCGACCAAGGTCGTAACTGCGGACGGCGTGACCGTCAAGGTGGCTACCGAGCCACTGCCCAAGGGAGGCGATCACGCCAACACGCTGCTCGACGTCGACCTCACCGCCACGATCGATGGCTGGGAGGGCGAACTCCACTTCAGAGCAACCGAAGTCCAAACGACGCGAGATGACCAACTGATACGAGAAGGCGCGCAAGCACTGGTGAACATGATCCGAACGATGAAGGGCTGACCGCTCCCGCTTGGCACGTGGAGTACTTGTTCGATCGGCACCCCCTCCTCGGCACCCTCCAACACGATCCGGCACCGCTGCGCCAATGCCTGCGATTCGGCGACGCGCGCCGGTTCACCTGTACCGCTTCCGAGTAGGTGAGATCGGAGGCCATGGAGGCACCCACCGCATCACCACCACCGCCACGAGAACCACACCGAAGAATTTCCCACGCGCACTGATCGTAAAACGGACAAAACGGAGTCGGGATTCATCGCCGCAGTGGCGCTGACGGGGACCTGATGGAAAGTGCCGGGCCACAGAGTGAGTCGGGGCGCCTCCCGGTGCAGAAGATCTTCCACAGAACCAGGAGGCATCGCCGTGCCCACAATCACTTCCATTTCCCCGACCTCGGGCCCCACTTCGGGAGGTACCAGCGTCACGATCACCGGGACCGGGTTCACCGGTCCCGCGACCGTCAGCTTCGGCAGCACCGCGACGACCTTCACCATCGACTCCGCGACGCAGATCACGGCCGTCGCGCCGGGCGGGTCCGGAGCCGTGCAGGTCACCGTCACAGGTTCGGGCGGTACCAGTAACGGCCTCACCTACACCTACGTCTGATCGAGGCAGTTCGTGGGCCGTCGCCGGAATCCCGGCGGCGGCCCAGTCGTTTGCGCATCGTCGGAGGCTCGGATGAGCCCCTCGTAAGCCGCTGCCCAGCCGACGGACTCGCAGTGCCGCGAGGGGCACTGTGCACGAGCGGGTTCCGTTCCTCAGCGTTGACGGCCGAAGACACCGCGAGAGGCTCCGGTGGGCGACGCCCCCGAGAACTGCGCTGCACCAAGGCCGGACGATGCCATCGCGCCGGAGCACTCGCCATTGGTCAATTCGTGGCAACAATCTGGAAAACGGACAAAAACGGATCACCTGACGCGTTGCCGAGGCGCTGATCTTGGAGGATAACGGAGTTAACCGGGCTACCACCAACTTCGGGAACCCCCGGTATCGCGGAACCAGCAAACAGAGAGGCAGCGACATGCCTACTTTCCTCTCCCCGTCCTCGGGACACGATTGGTGGGGTCCCCGAGTCACCGTGGCCGCCGCTCCGGCCGACGAGATCGCTTCGGTACGCGCGGAAGCGCGACACCACGAACCCTCCTCCTTCGCATACGGGTTCAATTAGATTCCGCGGTTCGTCACCGAATCCGACGTCACGACGCGCTCGCACTCGCACTCGCGGGGCCGACTTCCTACCGAGCGCAGTCCGGCTTCCCGCCTTCCCAGTCCCACCCATTCGCGGCGACCGATGGTCACCGCACCCGATCCGATTCATCGGGAGGCACGAAATGATGCCACCGGAATACACAGAACTCGATCAGACCGGCGCCTCGGGGTCCTCGCGCCACGGCGCGCGGATCACCAACTTCCTGCTGCACACCCAGGAGGGGGACGGCACGGCCGAGAGCCTGGCCGCCTATCTCAACGATCCGGGTCACGCGGTCAGCTACCACTACACCGTGCGCGATGGCATCGTGTGCGATGTCGTCGACACCGACCTCGCGAGTTGGTCGGTGCTGGACGCGAATCCGTACACGATCAATTTGTGCTTCGCCGGAAGCCGGGCCGGATGGGGACCGGACGACTGGGCGCAGGTCGACGGAGATATCCGGATCGCCGCATGGCTGGCCGTACAGGACGCGAAGAAGTACGGCTTCGCCGCCGATGTCATCGCGCCGCCCTATCAGCAGCGCGAGGGCCTGAGCGACCACCATTACGTAACCGAATGCCTCGGCATCGGCACACACACCGACGTCGGCTTCAACTTCCCGTGGACCCGGTTCATGGGCTACGTCCAGGAATACGCCTCCGGCGCAGCTACCGCATCGCCGCCGAGCGCGATCGACGATACCTACGCCGTGAATCCCTGGCTCGGCGAGCGAATCACCGGCGGCGAATTCGTGACCCCGGACAAAGTGGGTCGATACGCCCAATTCGCGCACGGCTATATCTACTGGCATCCCACGACCGGCGCGCACCCGATCCCCCACACGTTGTGGTCGAAGTTCGCCGAGTTGGGCTGGGAAGCGGGCCCGCTCGGATATCCCGTCACCGACTGCACCGTGCTCACCGGACCCGGCGGCCTGGAGTGGGGGGAGGTACAGGGCTTCCAAGGCGGCGCACTGTACCGCCGGGACGGCACGAAGGCCTACTGGATGCGCGGTGCGATCCGCGACCGCTGGAACCGCAGCGGCTCCGAGAACGGCCGCCTCGGCTGGCCGATCTCCGACGAGATCCCCTGGGACACCGGTACCTACCAAGACTTCGAGAACGGTCTCGTCTATTGGACACCGCGCCAGACCTTGGCCACGGTGACCGCCGACGGCATCGATGAACCCCTGCACGATCCGCACAACTGAGAAAGGGAAAACCGATGAACAAAGTAATCACCATCCTGCGCAGTGAGCCCGTCCGCGCCTTGCTGTACCCGCTGCTGGCGGCGCTGATCGGGTACGGCGTCACCAAGGGCGTCGTCTCGTCCGACCTCTCCGGATTCGTCCTGGCCGTTGTCGCGGCGGCGCTGGGCCTGCCCGCGGTCGAGTCGGCGCGCCACCGGGTGAGCCCCGCGCCACCCGACCGCGGTGCACCAGCATGAAAGCCCCGAAAGAGAAGACGCGCCACGACCCCTTCGAAGTGGTGCTGTGCGCCGTCTTCGGCGTCTCGATGCTGTTGCAGTGGATCTACGGCCCGCCGACGGGTTCGGCGACCGCGGCCATGCCATCGGGATTCCGCACATTGTGGCTCGCCCTCATGCTGATCGGCTGTGCCGCGACGCTGGTCGGCCTGTTCGCCCGGCGGGTCTGGGGTTATCTGGTCGAGCAGGTCGGTTTGGGGGCGCTCGGCTGGTCGCTGGTGGCGTTCGGTGCGCAGCTGCTGCTGTTGCAGATCCAGCACCGAACCCTCGGTCCGGCCACTGTTCTCGGAGGTCCGCTCCCCATCGCGTTGGGTGTCGCGTTCCTGTGGAAGCGCCGACAGGTGCTGCAGGACGTCCGGACATTGCACGCGGTGAAGGCTCGGGAGGCGTCATGAACGTGATCCAGCAGTCGCCGATCTTCGCGGCGCTCGTGCTCATCGCCAGCTCGTCGGTTCTCTCGGCGGCGGTGACGGCGTGGTTCAAACGCGGCGACGTCGACGCCAGCATGACGAAGACGAAGGCCGACGCCGCGAAAGTGCTGAGTGACCTCGCCATTTCGCAGACACAGCAGATGTCCGAGCAGATGGGCGAGTTCCGTATGGCGCTGCGGGTGCACCGGGAATGGGATCGGAGGATGGTGACCCGGGCACGCCAGGCGGGCATCGAATTCGATGACCCACCCGAACTGTTCCTGTGACTCGAGTAGACCCCTCGATGACGGGACGCTGACGGACGTTCCGGTTGGTCGCCAATCGTTCGCCGGCACCATAGGTCTCGGTGGGCCGCCCGCCCCGCGGGGCCGCGAAGGCGACGGCGCGCCGCCGTCGAAAACATCGCTGTCACAACGCCTGCCAGGACGTTCGTGCCGCAACCCGCCACACCGGTGCCAAATCGAAAACGGACCAAAACGGATCGCGAGACACGTTGCCAGGCACCGATTCAAGGGAGTTAATGGAAATAGCCGGGCTGCTGAAGAGCGGCGGGCGCCCCCCGGTGCAGAGGAATCATCACCACGGCGACAAGGAGGCAGTCATGCCTACCATCACTTCCCTCTCCCCTACCTCAGGACCGACCACGGGGGGAACCAGCGTCACGATCACCGGTACCGGATTCGGCAATTTCACGACGGTGCGGTTCGGCAGTACCGCGACCACTTTCACGCTCGACTCTCCCACCCAGATCACGGCCATCTCCCCGGCCGGTTCAGTCGGTACGGTGCAGGTCACCGTCACCGACTCGACGGGAACCAGCAACGGCCTGCCCTACACCTATGTTCCGGTGCCCGCGTTCAACAGCATCAACCCCAACCAGGGCTCCACCGGGGGCGGGACGACGGTCACCCTCACCGGCTCGGGCTTCACAGGCGCCACCGCAGTCAATTTCGGCAGCACTCCGGCGACTTCGTTCACCGTCAACTCCGACACCCAGATCACGGCTGTCACGCCTGCCGGAACAGGGATCGTGCCGGTAACTGTCACCGGCCCAGGTGGGACAAGCGGTGCGGTGCCGTTCATCTACGTAGTCGTACCCACCATCACGGCCATTTCGCCGACCGCCGGTCCGGCCTCGGGTGGTAATACCGTCATCATCACCGGTACCGGGTTCACCGGCCCGCTCACCGTCCGGTTCGGCAACACCGCAACCATTTTCACGGTCAACTCCCCCACGCAGATCACCGCCGTCGCGCCTCCCGGAACGGGCAGCGTGCAGGTCACGGTCACCGGCTCGGGTGGGACCAGCAACGGCGTCACCTACACCTATGCCGGTGTCCCCGCACTGACCGCCATCGCGCCCAATACCGGTCCGACGACCGGCGGCACGACAGTCGTCATCACCGGCACGGGCCTGTCGACGGCCACCGCGGTCAACTTCGGCGCCACACCGGCAACCTCGTTCATCGTCAACTCCGACACCCAGATCACCGCCGTCACTCCTGCCGGGACGGGGACCGTGCAAGTCACCGTCACCACTCCGGGCGGAACCAGTAACGGCGTCGCCTTCACCTATGTGGCGGTGCCGACCCTGACGACGTTGGTGCCGAACGCCGGTCCGGTCACCGGTGGGACGACGGTCGTCATCACGGGAACGAATCTGACGGGAGCGACAGCCGTCAACTTCGGCGCCACACCGGCGAGCTCGTTCACGGTCAACTCGGCTACCCAGATCACGGCGGTCGCGCCCGCCGGGACCGGGACCGTGCAGGTCACCGTCACCACGCCGGGCGGAACCAGCAACGGCCTCCCGTACACCTATATTCCGGTGCCGGCCATCACCACGGTGGTGCCGAGCGTAGGACCGGTCACCGGCGGGACAACGGTCGTCATCACCGGAACCGGACTCACCGGAGCGACCGCGGTGAACTTCGGTGCCACACCGGCAGCCTCGTTCACCGTCAACTCCGATACCCAGATCACCGCCGTCGCCCCAGCGGGGACCGGGACCGTTCAGGTCACCGTCACCACCGCGGGCGGAACCAGCAACGGCGTCGCCTACACCTACGTCGCGGTGCCCGCCATCACCACGGTGGTACCGAGCGTAGGACCGGTCACCGGCGGAACCACCGTCGTCATCACCGGAACCGGACTCACCGGAGCGACCGCGGTGAACTTCGGTGCCACACCGGCAGCCTCGTTCACCGTCGACTCCGCCACCCAGATCACCGCAACCGCTCCCGCGGGGACCGGGACCGTGCAGGTCACCGTCACCACCGCCGGCGGAACCAGCAACGGCGTCGCCTACACCTACGTCGCGGTGCCCACCGTCACCGCGGTGGTGCCGAACGCCGGCGTGGAAGCAGGCGGAACGACAGTCGTCGTCACCGGAACCGGGCTGACCGGAGCGACCGCGGTGAACTTCGGTGCCACACCGGCGACCTCGTTCACCGTCAACTCCGACACGCAGATCACCGCCGTCGCACCGGCGGGAACCGGGACCGTGCAGCTCACCGTCACCACCCCGGGCGGAACCAGCGGCGGCGTCGCCTACACCTACATTCCGGTGCCCGCCGTGACCGCGGTGGTACCGAATGTGGGCCCTGCCACCGGCGGCACAACGGTGATCGTCACCGGAACCGGACTGACCGGAGCGACCGCGGTGAACTTCGGTGCCACACCGGCGACCTCGTTCACCGTCGACTCCGCCACCCAGATCACGGCCATCGTTCCCGCGGGGACCGGGACCGTGCAGCTCACCGTCACCACTCCAGGTGGAACCAGTAACGGTGTCGCCTACACCTACATCGCGGTTCCCACCCTGGTCGCGCTGGTGCCGAACGTGGGGACGGAATCGGGCGGGACGACCGTCGTCCTCACCGGCACGGGACTGACCGGCGCCACAGCGGTGAACTTCGGTGCCACACCGGCGACCTCGTTCACCGTCGACTCCGCCACCCAGATCACCGCCGTCGCCCCCGCCGGAACGGGAACAGTGCTGGTCACGGCGACCACCGCGGGTGGAACCAGTAACGGCCTCGCCTACACCTACGTTCCGGTACCCACGCTCACCACGGACGTTCCGAATGTGGGCCCGGTAGCGGGAGGGACCATCGTCGTCCTCACCGGGACCGGCCTGTCCACTACCTCCGCGGTGAACTTCGGTGCCACACCGGCGACCTCGTTCATCGTCGGTTCCGACACGCAGATCACGGCCGTCGCCCCGGCGGGGACCGGGACCGTGCAAGTGACGGCGACCACCGCGGGTGGAACCAGTAACGGCGTGGCCTACACCTACGTCGCGCTTCCCGCTCTCACGACGGCGGTTCCGAATCTCGGTTCGGTCTCCGGCGGCACGACAGTCGTCATCACCGGAACAAACCTGAGCGGTACCACAGCGGTGAACTTCGGCGCCACACCGGCGACCTCGTTCACCGTCGACTCACCCACTCAGATCACCGCCGTCGCCCCGGCGGGAACCGGAATCGTGCAGATCACCGCCACCAGCCCGGGCGGGACCAGCAACGGCGTCCTCTACACCTACGTCGCGGTTCCCACCCTCGCCACAGCGGTTCCGAACGTGGGCACGGTATCGGGTGGAACAACGGTTGTCCTCACCGGCACGGGACTGACGGGCGTGACGGCGGTCGACTTCGGTGCCACACCGGCGACCTCGTTCACCGTCGACTCGGCCACCCAGATCACCGCCGTCGCTCCCGCCGGCACCGGGACCGTGCAAGTCACCGCCACGACTGCGGGCGGGACCAGCAACGGTGTCGCCTACACCTACATCGCGGTTCCCACCCTGGCGGTGGCGGTTCCGAGCGTGGGACCGGCCGCGGGCGGCACGACGGTCGTGCTCACCGGAACTGACCTGACCGGAACGACAGCGGTGAACTTCGGTGCCACACCGGCAGCCTCGTTCACCGTCGACTCCGCCACCCAGGTCACCGCCGTCGCACCCGCCGGCACCGGGGTCGTGCAGGTCACCGCCACCACCTCCGGCGGAACCAGCAACGGCGTCGCCTACACCTATCTCGCGGCGCCCAGCCTGACCACCTTGCTTCCGAACGTAGGCCTGGAAGCGGGCGGAACGATCGTCATCCTCACCGGGACGGACCTGACCGGTACGACCGCGGTGAACTTCGGTGCCACACCGGCGACGTCGTTCACGATCAACTCACCCACTCAGATCACCGCCGTAGCGCCCGCCGGGACCGGTACGGTGCAAGTCACCGCCACCACCTCCGGCGGAACCAGCAACGGCCTCGCCTACACGTACATCGCGGTGCCCACACTGGCGGTGGTACTTCCGAATGTAGGACCGGCAGCCGGCGGAACGACAGTGGTCCTCACCGGGACCGACCTGACAGGCACCACCGCCGTCGACTTCGGCGGCACACCGGCAACCTCGTTCACCGTCGACTCCGCAACACAGATCACCGCCGTCACACCCGCCGGAACGGGAACAGTGCAACTCACCGCAACCACCTCCGGAGGAACCAGTAATGGTCTCCCATTCATCTACATCTGACGGCTGATGCGGCTGGGCCGTCGGCAGGCTTTTTGCCGGCGGCCCAGTTTCGTTGCGGTTGAGCCAATACAACAGAGTCTTCGTCACCGTCGACGGAGGCTGCAGGGGTAAGGGGGTTTTCGTTGGCGACCGTACTGAAGATGCTGCTAGCGGAGCGGCATCTCAAGAGTCATCCGGATTTTCTGGTCGCGTACGACCGATGCGCGGCACAGCTGGACCCGCCCATTCCCCCAGGGCATGGGCCGGCGAAGGCGCAGTACTACCAGTGGTTGTCCGGCCGCATGATCGGACTTCCACGCGACTATCACCGCCGGGTGCTCGAGAAGATGTTCCCCGGCTGGACTGTTGAAGGATTGTTCCAGATGGCCAACTCGACACCGGACGGCACCGGATCGCTCGGGCCGGGTCCGTCCGGCACCGACGTCCGGCTCGAGGCGTTTCTCGGGGTGGAGACCACCACCCGGGGAACGACTCTGGTGTATCCGTCGTTCGAGTTGACCAGGTCGTCCGTGGACGCACTGCGGGCGGCGGGGATCTCCCGGCGGCGAATATTCGGGAAGCAAGAGGGTGCCTTCCCGGATCGTCCCGTCGATGTTCCCTCCGTGGTGGCGGAGAACGATTTTCGCGGGCTGCTGTACATGTTCTCCATGCTCCAACGCCACACCAGCATTCGGGCCGAGGTCCGCAGCGACCGTTACATGGTCGCTCACCATGACCGCCCGTTCATCAGCTTCGGGCTGAGCGGCAACGATTGCACCCGGTTGTACCCGCGAACCGTCGAGCGCCCGCTGTTCACCATCCGCGACAGCGGCGCCGAGGACGACTACACACCGGTGTACCTGGAGCTGGCCGACGGCAGCCGGTACGACTCGGGCGACGACCGCAATATCAGCGTCATCGCGCGAGTACGACCGTGCCCGGATCAGCATCCCGATCGATACTGGTTCTTCTGCGGCGGCCTGCGGCCACGGGGGACGGCCGGAGCGGGCTGGCATCTCGCCGATTCGTGGCTTTCCCTCCAGCACCGTGTCGGTGATCGCGAGTTCGTCGCGGTGATCGGCGTCGACGAGTATTCCGACCGGACGACCAGTTTGGAGCATCTGCTGATCGCGTAGCCGGAGAGGAGAGGCACGCACATCCGTCGGCCCGGACAGTTGGGACACCACTGTCCGGGCCGACGCGGACGCATCGGCTCGGACTCCGCGACGGGTTCGTGACGCGGCCGAGCACGACGAAGGAGGACACCGATGAACTACCGGTCGACAATGATCCGGGCGGCACTGTTTCCCGTGCCGCGGCACCCCGAGTTCCTTCTCTGGGTCGTCCCCGTGTGGGAGCGAAGGCGCGTCAGTAACCGGCGGGCAACGCGGCCAGCATATCCCGCGTCACCGCGACGGCATTGTCGGAACTACCGCCTTTGACCAGCAGCGTGGCGAACGCCATGTCGCCGCGGAAGCCGACGAACCAGGAGTGCGACCCGCCGTCGACTTCCGCCTCGCCGGTCTTGCCGTACACCTCGCCCTGATCGGCGATCCGCTCCGCCGTGCCGCCGACGACCACCTGCCGCATCATCGCGCGCAGTCCTGCGACGACGTCGGGCGCGAGAACCGTACGGTCTCCGTCGACCTGGGTGGGCCGTCCCACGATGAGGTAGGGCACGGGCGCCGAGCCGTTCGCGATGGTTGCCGCCATGAGCGCCATGCCGAACGCGCTGACCACCACTTTGCCCTGACCGATGCCGTCCTCGGTGCGCTGGATCAGGTCGTCGGTGGGCGGCACCGATCCGGAGATCGTGGGTAGCCCCACCACCGAATAGGCCGGCCCCACACCGAGCTTCGCGGCGGCCTCGTGCAGCGCCCGCCCGGGCAGCGCACTGGCGAGTTTGGCGAACGAGGTGTTACAGGACCGCTCGTAGGCCGTGGACATCGGCACGTTGCCGACCGTGAACAGGTTGTAGTTGGGGATGGTCCGCTCGCCGATGACGATCCGGCTCGGGCACGGCAACACCGTGTCGGGTGTCGCGAGACCGTTCGACATGGCCGCGGCGGCGGTCACCGTCTTGAACACCGAGCCGGGCGGATACTGGCCGATCGTCGCGATGGGACCGTCCCGGTCGGCGGCTTTGTTCTGCGCCACCGCAAGAATCGCGCCGGTCGACGGCCGCAGCACCACCATCATGGTCTGCTCGGTGCGCTGCCGCACCGCGCGCTGGGCGGCGATCTGCACGTTGCGATCGACGCTGAGCGAGAACGACGGCGCGGGCTGCGAAGGCACCTCCATCAGCACGTCGGTGTCGGCGCCGTTGGCGTTGATGGTGACCACGCTCCAGCCCGCCTTGCCGTCCACCTCCGCGATCACCGTCTTGCGCACCTGGGTGAGCAGATCGGGCGCGAATTCCCGATCGGTGGCCACCAGATCCCACTGCTGGGTCAGCGTGACGCCGGGCAACCCGATCAGATCGGTGATCACCTGGCCGGATTCGACTTCGTTGAGCAGGGCGACCGTGTAAGTGCCCCGCGCCGCCTCCGCCGCGTCGAGAATCGACTGCGGCGTCAGCGACTGGTCGAAACGATGCAGCGCGGCGGCCAGCGCGGTGGCCACCGTCGCGGGCTCGGCGGCGTCCGCCACGGCGAACGCGACCCGGGACACCTTGCCGGGCACCATCACGTCACTGCCGGACTGCTCGTTGACCCGCGATCTCGGGGGCGGATTGGACCGCAACGTCATGGTCTGGGTGTCGCCGAGTTTGGGGTGGATATTGGTGGAGGTCCAGCGGACCATCCAGCGACCCGTGCTGCGGCCCATCTGCAATTGGCCCGAGTACTTCCAGATCCGATTCTTCGGCAGCCGCCACTCGTAGGTGTAGTCGACGGTCGCGGTGTCGCCGGTCACGCGCGCCGCGCCGGTTCGCGCGGTGAGCTGCTCGGCCTGGAGCTGGTCCCACGCGGAACGCAATGCGCCGGTCGCTTTCTCCGGCAGATTGGTGAACTCCGCGGCCGCGCTCACCCGGTGCTCGGCGAACGCTTTGACGAACGCGTCCGCGGCGGGAACGGGGCCCTGCGGCTCGCTCGCACAACCAGCCGCGGCCACCGTGAGGGCCACGGCGGCGAGCGAGACGAGCATGCGAGTCGACATCGGCACCGATCGTAGTAGTCACTGACCGGCAAACGCCTGCGGCACTCCGCGATTCGCCGTGCCGAAGTGCACGCTCAATCGACCAGGACGGTGGCGAAGGTCGCGATCTGCCGGAATCCGACCCGGCTGTAGGCACGGCGGGCGATCGCGTTGTAGTCGTTCACGTACAGGCTCGCGGTGCGGCCGGAGGCGACCACGGCGTTCGCGACGGCCGAGGTGCCCGCGGTGCCGCGTCCCTTGCCCCGATGGTCCGGATGCACCCAGACCCCTTGGATCTGGCCCGTGCGCCGCGACAGCGAGCCGACCTCGGCCTTGAACACCACTTCCCCGTCCTCGAAACGGGCCCAGGCACGGCCGGATTCGATCAAGCTCTCGATCCGGCGGCGATAGCCGCGGCCGCCGTCGCCCGCGCGCGGGTCGACACCGACCTCCTCGATGAACATGGCGATCGCGGCCGAGAGGTAGCGGTCGAGTTCGTCGCGGCGCACCCGGCGGACCTCCTGGTCGGGTGTGGCCAGCGGCGGCTGGGCCAGCGCCAGTAGCGGCTGTTCCCCGCGTAGCTCACGTTCGGGACCCCAGTGACCGGCCAGCATCTCCCACAGCGGCAACGCCAGTTCCCTGCGGCCCACCACCGAGGAACAGATCCGCGGCCACCGGATCGCCCGGTCGGCGAACGCGCGCAGTGCGTCCCGGTCGCCGAGCAACGGAACGAGATTCGCACCCGAGAAACACAGTGACTCAGCGGGGCCGCCCCTGGACCAGAGCTCGCCCTGCCCGCACCGGGTGTCCAGGCCGAACTCCTGCAATCGGGCCGCGACCATGCACGAAGCCACCGGATCGGCATCCAGCACACGCAGCACCTGGGCAAGGTCCCGATTAGCGAGCTGCCGCGCAGGGGCGTATTTGGCCCGTCGCGCCGGCTCCAGCAGACTCCGCACGATCACAGCCTGCCACGAACCGGCGCGATGCGGTACGTCTCCACGCAAAGCCGTGGGAGGCGACGGCTCAGCTGACGGTGACGACCGGTTCGCCTGCGGCGGCGTTCTCACCCATCTCCTCGGCGATGCGCATCGCCTCTTCGATGAGCGTCTCCACGATCTTCGCCTCCGGAACGGTCTTGATGACCTCGCCCTTGACGAAGATCTGGCCCTTGCCGTTGCCCGAGGCCACGCCCAGATCGGCTTCGCGTGCCTCGCCGGGCCCGTTCACGACGCAGCCCATGACGGCCACCCGCAGCGGAACCGCCATGCCCTCCAGACCGGCGGTCACCTCGTTGGCCAGGGTGTACACATCCACCTGCGCACGCCCGCAGGAGGGGCACGACACGATCTCCAGTTTGCGCGGACGCAGGTTCAGCGATTGCAGGATCTGACCGCCGACCTTGACCTCCTCGGCGGGCGGCGCGGACAGCGAAACGCGGATCGTGTCGCCGATGCCCTCGGCCAGCAGCGCGCCGAATGCGACCGCCGACTTGATCGTGCCCTGGAACGCCGGGCCCGCCTCGGTGACGCCGAGGTGCAGCGGGTAGTCGCACTGCGCGGCCAGCTGCCGGTAGGCCTCCACCATGATCACCGGGTCGTTGTGCTTGACCGAGATCTTGATGTCGCCGAAGCCGTGTTCCTCGAACAGGCTCGCCTCCCACAGCGCCGACTCCACCAGCGCCTCCGGCGTGGCCTTGCCGTACTTCTCCATCATCCGCTTGTCCAGCGAACCGGCGTTCACGCCGATGCGGATCGGGATGCCCGCGGCGCCCGCGGCCTTGGCGACCTCTTCGACCCGGCCGTCGAACTCCTTGATGTTGCCCGGGTTGACGCGCACCGCGGCGCACCCGGCGTCGATCGCGGCGAAGATGTAGCGGGGCTGGAAGTGGATGTCGGCGATCACCGGAATCTGAGATTTCCGCGCGATCGTGGCCAGCGCGTCCGCGTCCTCTTGACGCGGGCAGGCCACTCGCACGATGTCGCACCCCGACGCGGTGAGTTCCGCGATCTGCTGCAGGGTGGCGTTCACGTCGTGCGTCTTGGTCGTGGTCATGGACTGCACCGAGATCGGGTGAGCGCTGCCCACCCCGACATTGCCCACCATCAGCTGGCGGGTCTTACGCCGTGGAGCGAGCACTGCCGCGGGAGCGGCCGGCATTCCCAATCCGATTGTGCTGGTCACCTTCGGCTGCCTACTTTCATCGTGTCCTGCCGGTTCGGTGCCGAGTCTAGCCTTGGCGCACGACGCCCACCCTGTGACAGCAACGACAAGGCTTCCCCGGTGTGACCGCGACAGACTACGTCGCGAACCGAATCGCCCGGCCATCGCCCCCGGTCAGAACAGTTTGATCGGGTTGATGATGTCGGCGGCCAGGGTGAGCAGCATATAGGCGCCGCCGATCACCACGACGACATAAGTCGCCGGCAGCAATTTCAAGTAGTTCACCGGCGCCGCGGGAGCGAGCCCCTTCCAGCCGCGGATGGTGTTACGGATCTTCTCGTAGACGACCACCGCGATATGGCCCCCGTCCAACGGCAACAACGGCAGCAGATTGAAGACGCCGAGGAAGAAGTTCAGGCTGGCCAGCACGAGGATGAAAATGTTCCACAGGCCGCGTTCGGCGGTCTCGCCACCGATCTTGCTGGCGCCGTAGACGCTGACCGGGGTCTCCGGGTCGCGCTCACCGCCGGTGATCGCGTCCCACAGCGAGGACACCTTCGCGGGCATCTGGGCCAGCGCGTCGACAGTACGCACGAACATGTCCCCGGTGAAGGTGACCGCGGCGGGAACTGCCCCCAGCAAGTCGTACTGCACGGGTTCGTAACGCTCCCGCCCTACACCGATGGCGCCGACCTCGCGACCCGCGCCACCGCCCTCGGGGTAGCGGACAACCCGCTCCGGGGTGACGGGGATGCTGAGGGTGCGGCCGTCCCGCTCGACGACGTAGGTGAACGGGCCGGTCTGCTTCTGCGTCTCGGCCTGGAACTCCCGCCAGGTGTCGACCTTGACGCCGTTCACCTCTTTGACGATGTCACCGCGCTGCAATCCGGCGCGCTGCGCGGGGCCCGTGCCCGTGCACGGCAGGGTGGAGCCGTCCGGATTCTGCTGGGCGACGCAGCTCATCTCGCCCAGCGCGGTGGCGGGCGGCTCTTTCAGGTTCGGCAGGCCCCACCCGACGGCGAGCACCACGATCAGGAGGAACCCGAGGACGAAGTTCATCGCGATGCCGCCGGACATCACGAGCAGCCGCTTCCAGGTGGCCTGCCGGTACATGGCGCGATCGAGTTCTTCCGGGCGCAATTCGTCCAGCGCCGTCATGCCCGCGATGTCGCAGAAGCCGCCGAGGGGAAGAGCCTTGAGGCCGTATTCGGTCTCACCGCGGCGGAACGAGAAGATCTTCGGTCCGAATCCGATGAAATACCGTCGCACCTTCATGCCGGTGGCCTGGGCGGTCCACATGTGCCCACATTCGTGCAGCGCGATCGACACCGTGATGCCCAGCGCGAACAGCACGAATCCCAACGCGAACACCATTTGCTCTACGACCCTCCTGCGTTTGCGCAGCTCGTCTATCCCGCACGCACGCGTCCGCTCCTGGCCGCGAGCACTCTGATCACCCTAACCGGACAGTGATCTGTCCTGTGTGTTCAGTGTGCCAGGACCCCGTCGCTGCGCGCGTCCGATCCGTCGCCGAACGGTTTCAGTCGCGTACCCGAGCGGCGGCGAACTCCCGCGCCCAGCGGTCCGCGGCGAGGACCTCGTCGAGCGAATCCGGCTCCGCACGCCACCGTTCGGCGGCCTCGACGGCGGCGGCCACTGTGCGAACGATCTGCGGGAAGCGGATGGCGCCGTCCAGGAAGGCCTGCACCGCGACCTCGTTGGCGGCGTTGTAGACCGCGGTGACGCTGCCGCCCGCCTGCCCGGCCGCGCGCGCGAGCTCGACGGCCGGGAAGACGTCGTTGTCGACCGGCTCGAACGTCCAGGTGCACGCGGTGCCGAAATCGCAAGCGGCGGCGGCGCCGGGCACCCGGTCCGGCCAGCCGAGCGCCAGCGCGATGGGCAGCTTCATGTCCGGCGGGCTGGCCTGGGCGAGCGTGGAGCCGTCGGTGAAGGTGACCATCGAATGCACGATCGATTGCGGATGCACGGTGACGTCGATGCGGTCGTAGGGGATGCCGAACAGCAGGTGCGTCTCGATCAGCTCGAGCCCCTTGTTCACCAGCGAGGCCGAGTTCAGCGTGTTCATCAGCCCCATCGACCAGGTGGGGTGCGCCTTGGCCTCGGCGGGCTCGACCGAATCGAGCATCTCGGTGGTCCAGCCGCGGAACGGGCCGCCGGAGGCGGTCAGCACCAGCCGGTCGACTTCCTCGGCGCGACCGCCGCGCAGGCACTGCGCCAGCGCGGAATGCTCCGAGTCGACCGGGACGATCTGCCCCGGAGCGGCGGCGCGGGTGACCAGGGAACCGCCCGCGACCAACGATTCCTTGTTGGCCAGGGCGAGCCGGGTGCCCGACTGGAGGGTGGCCAGGGTCGGCTCCAGTCCCAGCGAGCCGACCAGCGCGTTGAGCACGACGTCCGCTTCGGTGCGGCGCACCAGTTCGGTCACCGCCCCCGGGCCGCCCAGCGGCAGGTCCAGCCGCTGGGCGGCGGCCGGATCGGCGACGGCGACATTGCGCGTGCCCGTGGCGGCCATCTGGGCGGCGAGCAGCTCGGTATTGCCGCCGCGCGCGGCGAGTCCGACCACCTCGAAGCGGTCGGGATTGGCGGCGATCACCTCGAGCGCTTGGGTGCCAATGGATCCGGTGCTGCCCAGCAGCAGGACTCTCACGATGTCGGACACGACTTCATTGTGTCCTACCCGGCCGAACGCGTCCGACGGGCGCGGGCCGACTTACAACGACACACCGTCGTATGTCACGATATGCGGCAGTAGCTCATCGAGTGCGTACCGGAATCGCGGTACAAGTAACAGCTAAGGAGCGATCGTGGCCGCCACGGAACTCGAACACGCCGACACCGAGCGCGTCGTCACTCGCGTGGACCCCGCCGAAGTTCCCTCCGCCGCCTGGGGTTGGAGCGGCGAGTCGCGTCGCACCTTCCGGATCGCGGGCTGGATCGTCGCGCTGATCCTGCTGGCCATGCTGGTCGGCAACCACAGCGGCAAGGTCGAGGACATCTTCTTGGTCGGCTTCGCCGCTCTGATCGCAGGCATCCTGATCCGCGACTCGGTGCTGCAGCGCAAGCCGCGCTAGTCTCATTCGTCCTGTACCGGCAGCAGCAGCCCGGTACCGTGTGCGTCCGGGGTCCGCGTCCCAACAGGGTCGCGGACCTCGTTTTCTGTTCGCACAAGACCCTTAGGACGCAATGATCAAGACCTGTTCGGCTGCCCTGCTCGTCGCGAGCGCGTTCGGCTCGCTGCTGTTGCTTCCCGCGGCGCCGGCGCACGCCCAGTCACCGGCGTGCGGCGCGGCCATCGCCGCGATCAACGCCGCCATCGACGAGTCCGGCGGAAATCTGGATCCCACCGTGCAGCAGTCACTGGCCGCGAAGCTCTCGGCCATCGAGGCCGAAGGCGCCGAGAAGGACGCCATCGCCGCCTACGCGCACGCCCTCACCGATGACAAGGTCGCGAGCATGGACCCGGCGACCGACGAACTGAACCGGGTCTGCAAGAGCTGACGAACGGACGGCGCGGATCCGCCGCGGTTCGCGCCGCCACCGGGCCGGCTAGCGCCCGCGGCGCCGGGCGGGCTTCTTCTTGGCAGGAGCCGGACGACCGCTCGTTTTCTTGGCCGGAGACTTCTTTCGCGGCTGGTTCTCCTCAGCGCGCGCCGGTGCGCGTGAACTGCGCTCGGAACGCCCGCGCACGACGCCGATGAAATCCTCGACCAGGTCGCTGGTGTGGCCGGTGCGCCAGGCCAGCGCTACCTCGGTGTCGGGAACATCGAGCATCGGGCGGTAGACCAGGTCGCGGCGGTGGTGCAGGCGAGCGAGCGAGTGCGGCACGATCGCCGCGCCACCGGCCGCCGCGACGAGTTCCAGCGCGGCGGCGATCGCGTCGACGTCCGAGGTGTCCTGCAGGCGCTCGTCGGACAGGTCGCCCATGCGTACCTCGTCGAATACCGACAGCGGGTGTTCCTTCTGCACCACCACGACCGGCACCTCCCGGTAGAGCGGAATCGCGCTCACGCCCTCGCGGTCGATCGGCAGCCGCACGAAGCACATGTCGACACGTCCCTCGCGCAACGCCGCTTCTTGGTCCGCCTGCGTCAGCGCGATCACCTCGAGCGAGGTTTCCGGAAACCGCTCACCCCAGATCCGGGTCCACTTGGACACGGTCACGCCCGGCACGAAACCCACGCGCAGGCCGGCCGAACCGTCCGGTTGTTCCTGCCCGCCCGACGATTCGGACCGCGAGATGATCTCTCGCGCCTGCTCCAGCACCGCATGCCCGTCGTCGGTGAGCTGGGTAGGTTGTGCCCCGGGTACGAAAAGCTTGGTGCCCAGCTCGTTTTCCAAGTCGATGACGGTGTGGCTCAGCTTCTGCCGTGAGATGTGCAGCGACTTCGCCGCACGCGCGAAGTGCAACTCCTGCGCGACCGCGACGAACCAGCGCAGGCGCACGACATCGATCGACTCCAACCGGCTCATTCGTGGAAGCGTAGGCCACCGCGTGGTCAGGACCCGCCGCGCCGCCCAGTACGCTGTATCGGTGAGCCCGGACAAGAAACCGCAGACGATGAAGCCGCTCACCGCGGCGAACAAGCTCGGCATCTACCTTCCGGCCGCGCCCGAGGAGTTCCGCAACGCGCCGATCACCCGCGCCCAGCTGGACGCGCTGCGCAACGATCCCCCCGAATGGCTCACCGAGCTGCGCCGCACCGGCCCGTTCCCCCGCGATGTGGTGGCACGCAAGCTCGGTGTCTCCAACACCGGTTTGGCCCGCGCCGAGGTCTCCGATGCCCTCACCGCCGACGAGATCAGCGCGCTGCTGGCCGACCCGCCGGAATGGCTTGTCCGGGAACGCGAGAACCTCGCGGCGGTGCGCGCGGAAAACGCCCGCGTCAAGGCGAAAGAAGCCGAACGCCGCGCCGCCACCAACCGCCCGGCGAAGAACCGCGGGTAGCGTTTCTCAGTTCTCCGCGGCCAATTGCCCGCAGGCGGCCGCGATCTCCTGACCGCGGGTGTCGCGGACCGTGCAGGGCACGCCCTGGGCGTTGACGCGGCGGACGAACTCCTGCTCGACCGGTTTGGGGCTGGCGTCCCATTTGGAGCCGGGGGTGGGGTTCAGCGGGATGACGTTGACGTGCACGCGGGAGCCGAGCGCCTTGTGCAGCTTCTCGCCGAGCAGGTCGGCGCGCCAGGGGTGGTCGTTGATGTCACGGATGAGCGCGTACTCGACCGAGACGCGGCGGCCGGTCTTGTCGGCGTAGTAGCGCGCCGCGTCGAGCACTTCGGCGACCGGCCAGCGATTGTTGACCGGGACCAAAGTGTCGCGCAGTTCGTCGTCGGGCGTGTGCAGCGAGACGGCGAGCGTGACCGACAATCCCTCATCGGCCAGCTTGCGGATGGCGGGAGCCAGCCCGACGGTCGAGACGACGACATTGCGCTGGGAGATACCGAGGCCGTCCGGCGCGGGCGAGGTGATCCGGCGTACCGCGGCGACCACCCGCTTGTAGTTGGCCAGCGGCTCGCCCATACCCATGAAGACGATGTTGGACAGCCTGCCCGGCCCGCCGGCCACTTCCCCGTCCCGCAGCGCGGCGGCCGCGGCGCGCACCTGGTCGACGATCTCGGCGGTGGACAGGTTGCGGTTCAGCCCGCCCTGACCGGTGGCGCAGAACGGGCACGCCATGCCGCAACCGGCCTGACTGGAGATGCACAGCGTCGCGCGGTCGGGGTAGCGCATGAGGACGCTTTCCAGCAGCGTGCCGTCACCCGCGCGCCACAGCGTCTTGCGGGTTTCCCCGGCGTCACACGCCACGTGCTTGACAACGCTCAGCAGCGGCGGGAACAGCGCGTCGCCGATCTTCTCCCGCACGGCGGCGGGCAGATCCGTCATCTGCGCGGGATCGGCCTGCAGACGCGCGTAGTACTGCCGGGCGATCTGATCGGCACGGAACTTCGGCAGACCCAGTTCCTCGACGGCCACCCGCCTGCCCTCGGCATCGAGGTCGGCGAGATGGCGCGGCGGCATGCCGCGACGCGGAGCGTCGAAAACCAGGGGCAGGGAGACGGTCATAGTTGCTCCATTCTCCCATTCGCGGCAACCGCCCCGTCACCCGACCACGTGCGGGCGGCCCGACATGCCCGGTTCGTCGCGGGCAAATGCCTGCGGCGGTGATAGCGGTCGGCCATGATCGAGATATGTCCACGCATGCCGAACATCCGCCGGAGCCGGATCCGGACCTGTCGCACCCTAAGCGCGCCTCGAGGCCGAGCGCTCCTCCGGCTACTACGACCAACAAATCGCTGTCTTCGCGCACCGGTTACGCCTGGAGCGGGCTCGTCACCGGCGTCCTGATCCTGGTCGTGCTGCTGGTCTTCATCCTGCAGAACCTGGAACAGATCCAAGTGCACTTCTTCTTCTGGAACTTCTCGCTGCCGCTCGGCGTCACCGTGCTGCTGTCGGTGATCGGCGGCGCACTCGTCATGGCCTCGGTGGGCGGCGTCCGCATCCTGCAATTGCGCCGCGCCGCCAAGAAGGTCTGACGCGCACGAGTCAGATCAGCGTGGAGAGCACCAGCCAGGAGACGAACGCCGAGGGAAGCATGGAGTCGAGGCGGTCCATGATGCCGCCGTGGCCCGGCAGCAGCGTGCCCATGTCCTTGATCCCGAGTTCCCGCTTGATCTGCGATTCGATCAGGTCCCCGCAGGTGGCCACCAGCACCAGGCCGACGCCGAGCACGACGCCGATCATCGAGTTGGCCTCCAGCAGCAGCGTCACCGTGAGCAGACCGCCGATCACGCTGAACACCAGCGAGCCGCAGAAACCCTCCCACGACTTCTTCGGGCTGATCGAGGGCACCATCGGATGCTTGCCGAACAGCACGCCCGCCACGTAACCGCCGACGTCGGAGCAGACCACCAGGATCATGAAGGTGAGCACCCGCAGGTTGCCGTCCGGCTCGAGCAGCAGCAGCGTGGCGAACGAAGCGAGCAGCGGGATCCAGGCCAGCGTGAACACCGTGATGGCGGTGTCACGCAAGAAGTTTCGCGGGGCCGTCTGCAATCCGTGATCGAACAGCCGCCACACCATACAGATCAGCGTGGTGGCGGCGAACGCGCCCGCGACGCCGCTGGCGCCGTAGGGCCAGCCGAGCCAGAACACCGCCTGACCGCCCGCGATCAGCGGGACGCGCGGGACGAGCACGTCGGCTTCGCGCAGCCGCTTGGCGACCTCCCAGGTGGCCACGCCGACACCGGCCGCCGCGACGCCGATGAACACTTTCGGCACGAACAGCAGGATCGCGATCAGCGAAAGGCCGAGTCCGAAGCCGACGGTCAGCGCGGCGGGCAGATTGCGACCCGCGCGCGAACCGCTCGACGCGGGAGCGGTGTGGGCGGCCGCGGCATCGGGTCCGGACGGCGCGGGGCTGCTTAACGGTTCATAACCGGACGCACCAGCATCGTGCGCGCGCTCCTGCATCGCATCGGCTGTCCCGTTCACCGGCGGCTCCTCTGGCGCACCGGTCGCGGCGGCGTTCTCGGCCACGATTGTCCCGTCGCTCAACTCGTCGTTCCGTTCGTCCCCCGCCCGGGCGGGCCCTCCGCTGAATCTCCGGCGGCACTCGCGATGGGCTGGGCCTCCTCCGGGCCCGCCCCGCCTGCCGACCGATCCGCGTCAGACCTCGAGCAGTTCGGCTTCCTTGTGCTTGACCAGTTCGTCGACCTGGCCGACGTACCTGGCAGTGGTCTTGTCGAGCTCCTTCTCGGCGCGCCCGACCTCGTCCTCCCCCGCCTCGCCATCCTTCTGGATACGCGACAGTTCGTCCATCGCCTTGCGGCGGACATTCCGGATGGCGACCTTGGCGTCCTCGCCCTTGCCCCTCGCCTGCTTCGCGAGTTCCCGGCGACGCTCCTCGGTCAGCTGGGGCACCGAGATCCGGATGATGTCACCGTTGTTGGTGGGGTTGACGCCGAGATCCGAGTTGCGGATCGCGGTTTCGATCGCCCCGAGCTGGCCCGCCTCGTAAGGCTTGATCACGACCATGCGCGGCTCCGGCACCGTGATGCTGGACATCTGCGTGATCGGGGTAGGCGAGCCGTAGTAGTCCACGACGACCCGGGAGAACATACCCGGATTCGCCCGACCGGTGCGAATGGTTCCGAGATCGTCCTTCGCTACCGAGACCGCCTTCTCCATCTTCTCCTCGGCGTCGAAGAGCGCTTCTTCAATCACGACCGTTTCCTCCACAGCGTCGTCATGTCATGATCCGCGGTCTGCGGGTATCAGGACCGAACCAGTGTGCCGATCTTCTCACCGGCGACCGCGCGGGCGATATTGCCCTTGGTCAACAAATTGAACACCAGAATCGGCATCTGGTTGTCCATGCACAAGCTGAAGGCGGTCGCGTCGGCGACCTTGAGGTCGCGCTCGATGACCTCTTTGTGGGTGATCTCGGAGTACATGGTGGCGGTCTCGTCGACGCGCGGGTCGGCGGTGAACACCCCGTCGACCGCCTTGGCCATCAACACCACGTCCGCGCCGATCTCCAGCGCGCGCTGCGCGGCGGTGGTGTCGGTGGAGAAGTAGGGCATGCCCATACCCGCTCCGAAGATGACCACACGGCCCTTCTCCAGGTGCCGCTTGGCGCGCAGCGGGAGGTAGGGCTCGGCCACCTGGCCCATCGTGATCGCGGTCTGCACCCGGGTGTCCACGCCCTGCTGCTGCAGGAAGTCTTGCAGCGCAAGGCTGTTCATCACCGTGCCGAGCATGCCCATGTAGTCGCTGCGGGCGCGTTCCATGCCGCGTTCCTCGAGCTCGGCGCCGCGGAAGAAGTTCCCGCCGCCGATCACCACGGCCACCTGGACGCCGGTGGCGACCACCTCGGCGATCTGCTCGGCGACCGTCTGCACGACATCCGGGTCGAGACCGACCTTGCCTCCGCCGAACATCTCGCCGCCGAGTTTCAGCAGTACCCGGCGATATCCTGGGCGATCGGTCCCCGGGTCCGTCATGGGTCTCCAGTCTCCTTAGGCGAGGGATTGTCGTTCTTCCGGCGATTCGGTGCGCACGGCAGGCGCCCGTGACGTAGAGCAAGGCGCAGCGGCATCTATCCTGCCTTATTCGGTTCGAGCGGCAGCAGAAGGCCCCCCGTCAACCGGCGTTCGTTCGGTCGGCGGGGGGCCCTGCACGCTGGGAGTGCGGCGACTCAGTTGGCGCCGACCTCGAAGCGGGCGAAGCGGGTGACGGTGACACCGGCCTCGTCCAGCAGCGCCTTGACGGTCTTCTTCGAATCGGTGACCGACGGCTGCTCCAGCAGCACGACGTCCTTGAAGAAGCCGTTGACGCGGCCCTCGGTGATCTTCGGCAGCGCGGCCTCCGGCTTGCCCTCCTCGCGAGCGGTCTGCTCGGCGATGCGGCGCTCGTTCTCCACGATGTCGGCCGGAACCTCGTCGCGGGTGACGTACTTCGCCTTGAGCGCGGCGACCTGCATGGCGGCGGCGCGAGCGGCCTCGGCCGCGGCGTCGCCCTCACCGGTGTACTCGACCAGCACGCCGACGGCGGGCGGCAGGTCAGAGGCACGCTTGTGCAGGTAGGTGGCGACCGGGCCGTTCAGCGAGATGACGCGACGCAGCTCGAGCTTCTCGCCGATCTTCGCGGCGAGCGCCTGCACGGCCTCGTCGACGGTCTTGCCGCCCAGGTCCAACGCCTTCAGCGTCTCCAGGTCGCCGGGCTTGGCGGTCGCCGCCACGGCGACGACCTGCTCGGCGAGCTGCTGGAACTCCGCGTTCTTCGCGACGAAGTCGGTCTCGGAGTTGATCTCGACCATGACGCCGTCCTTGGCGGCGACGAGGCCTTCGGCGGTGGTCCGCTCGGCACGCTTGCCGACGTCCTTCGCGCCCTTGATGCGCAGCAGTTCGACGGCCTTGTCGAAGTCACCGTCGGTCTCGGCCAGCGCGTTCTTGCAGTCCATCATGCCGGAGCCGGTCAGCTCCCGGAGCCGCTTCACATCGGCAGCGGTGTAGTTCGCCATTCTCGGCGAGCCTCCTTCGGAGAAGTGTGAGTGTTGGCAGCGGCGATCACGATGGCACTCGCTCGTGATCGCCGCCGAAACAGTGTCCGATCTGCGGCGTTCGCGGGCCCCTGCGTGGTTACGCAGGCTACCGCCTCCGGGACCGTCGCTCACGCCGCGGGGGTTACGAGTCTCAGGCCTCGGCCGAGGTCTCGGCGGCCTCGGCGCCGGGAGCGGCCTGCGCGAGCAGCTCCTGCTCCCACTCGGCCAGCGGCTCGCCCGCACCCGCCTCCGGCTTCTCGTCGCCCGCGGACGCGCCGGCGCGCGCCTGCACACCCTCGGCCACCGCGGAGGCGACGACCTTGGTCAGCAGGGCGGCGGAGCGGATCGCGTCGTCGTTGCCCGGGATCGGGTAGTCGACCAGGTCGGGGTCGCAGTTGGTGTCCAGGATCGCGATGACCGGGATGTTCAGCTTGCGCGCCTCGCCGACGGCGATGTGCTCCTTGTTGGTGTCGACGACCCAGATGGCCGAGGGCACCTTCTGCATGTCGCGAATACCGCCGAGGGTGCGCTCCAGCTTGTTCATCTCACGCGTCAGCATGAGGATTTCCTTCTTGGTGCGACCCTCGAAGCCACCGGTCTGCTCCATGGCCTCGAGTTCCTTGAGGCGCTGCAGGCGCTTGTGCACGGTGGAGAAGTTGGTGAGCATGCCACCCAGCCAGCGCTGGTTGACGTACGGCATCCCGACGCGCGTCGCCTCGGCCGCGATCGACTCCTGGGCCTGCTTCTTGGTACCGACGAAGAGAACGGTGCCACCGTGGGCGACGGTCTCCTTGACGAACTCGTAGGCCTTGTCGATGTAGGTCAGCGTCTGCTGCAGGTCGATGATGTAGATGCCGTTGCGGTCGGTGAAGATGAACCGCTTCATCTTCGGGTTCCAGCGCCGGGTCTGGTGTCCGAAGTGCGCGCCGCTGTCGAGCAGCTGCTTCATGGTTACGACAGCCATAGCTCCCGTATCTCTCTTTCGTTGCCGGTTGACGCAGCGAATCGGCGATCCGCTGCCCTGGCGCCGCCGAATCGTCGGACCCGACCACGAAGGTGGGGACCAGCCGACGATTCCCTGTTCCGAACACGCTGCCGCGAACCCGGATATCTCGAGCTCGATTCGAACAGCGCCGCTATGAACAAGCACGGGTGGCGCGCGAAGTCGGTCCATGCATGCACAGACCGCTCGCTCAGTTTACGGCCTTCGGGCACGCAGACCTAAACCGGTTCGATCGGCCCCCTTCGACCAGGCGGAACAGCGACTTTTCACAGGCGGGGAGGTTATCCACATTCCGTATATCGAGCCATCGGCGTCGCCGGAAACGCAGGAGGGTGGAGGCATGAAACCGATCTCCCCGACGATGACCTTCCTCGTTCCGCTGTTGTTCGTGCTCGGGGTCGTTACCGCACCGCCGGTCGGGGCCGAGACGCCCGCCGCGAAACCTGCGCCCGGGGCGTGCACAGGGTCCGCGTGCCTGCCGTCTCTTTCCCAACTGCTCCGGCGAGCGCCGTTGCGGCAATCCGGACTCGGCGCCGGTGACCACCGAGATGAAACGGATCCCGCCTCCGGTGGCGACCTGTGTACACCGCCCGTGCCCCTGTGCGGGTCGTAGTCGGGCTTCCCGGCCCGGCACGAACGACCGGTTCGCATCCCATGCGGACGCGGCGGCGTCCCTCTTCGGCGCTGGCTCTGGGCATCGCCGCGGTCGTCTCGATGGAGCCGACGGCGACCGCCGCACCCGAGGCGCGGTTCGACTGGCCGCTGCAACCGCGCCCCGCGGTGGTCCGGCGCTTCGACAAACCCGCGCAGAACTGGCTGCCGGGACATCGCGGGGTCGATCTGGCCGGGGTGCAGGGGCAAGCTGTGCTGGCCGCGGGCGAGGGGATCGTCGTGTTCGCCGGAACCGTGGCCGACAAGCCGGTCGTGTCCATCGATCACCCGGGCGGGGTGCGCACCACCTACGAACCCGTTCGAGCCGACGTGCCCGTGGGCAGGCGGGTCGGGCGTGGCACCCGAATCGGCACGCTGGAGGCCGGACATCCCGGATGCGTGACGACATGCCTGCACTGGGGAGCCCGCGCCGAGGGCGCAGGCCGACGCGTCCGCGAGTACCTCGATCCCCTCGGGCTCCTGCAGCTCACTCCCCTGCGCCTCAAACCGGTGCGCCCCTCAGCCCGACCAGGAGAAGCGCCGTAGTTGGTTCGCGCCTCGGTTCAGGTCTCGGTGGAAACCTCGGTGATCGGGCCCGGCGTGTCGGCAGCGCGCGGTGGCGGGAGGGTGCGCGGCGGGGCGAAGATCGGGGGCATGGAGGATGGGCGGTCGTTCACGTATTCCGAAGTCGGCGCGACACGAGGTGCGCTACCGGAGGGGTATCACGGGTTTCGGCTGCGGCGGCCGATCGGGCGGGGTCGCGCGCTGTTCGAGCACGCGGGTGCGGAGATCTCGGCTTACCGGGTGCAGAAGGGCACCGGAATCTTCCGAGCCGCCGACACTCCGACGGCCGAACCCGGCACAACCATCACGGTGCGGCTCGGTGCCGGTCCATTCGGAATCACCGCACCGTGCCGCGTGGTGTACGTCCTCGACGAACCCGACCGACGGGGTTTCGCGTACGGAACCTTGCCCGGACATCCGGCGTCCGGGGAGGAACTGTTCGCCGTCGAGTACGACCCCGCCGACGACACGGTGTACGGGCTGATCGTCGCGTTCTCGCGCCCCGCCACCTGGTACACCCGACTCGGCGGACCCGTGGTGCGGCTGATCCAGCGTTTCGTCGCGGGCAGATACATCGCGGCCTTGCCGACATCTGCCTGACTCCCGACGGCACGCGGCGTGCACCCGCGAGCTCGCGCCACGCAGCATCACGGCGCGATCAGCCTGCCGCGACCACCAGCCGCGAGGTCTACGGTGTGACGATCGCGAAATCGGGGTCCGGGGCGTCGAAGATGTCGACCAGTTCGGCGAGCTTGGTGACGTCTCCCTCGATGACGATATCGCCGGCGGCCGCCGCGACGCCGAAGTCGTCACCGGCCAGCAACACCCGGATCAGCGTGGACTTGGCCAGGATGAACGTGGCGTCGGGTTGTGGCAGGCGCATACCGGGGGCCACATCGAAGTGGGTGAGGCGGCCGTTGCGCAGTTCGAGCCGGTGGGTGCGGTCCAGGTCGGTGAGGATCCAGTCGGTCACGAGCCGGTGGTCCCACGCCTTGGGACCGTCCACGCGCAACGCCAGAGCGTCGAAGATCTGATCGATGCTCAGTGCGGCGACCATGGTCGGCGATTCGCTCTTGGTCGGCGTGCCGAACGAGCCGTAGCGCAGCTCGTAGGCTCCGCTGAGATAGAAGTTGCGCCAGGTCGCGTTCTCCGCGCCGTAGCCGAGTTGCTCGAACGTGCTGGCCTGCAACGCTTTCGCGGCATCGTTGTCCGGGTCGGCGAAGACGACGTAGTTGAGCACCTGCGCCACCCAGCGGTAGTCCCCGGCGTCGTAGGAGACCTGCGCTTTGCGCAGCACCTCGTCGGCCCCACCCATGAATTCCACGTGCCGTCGCGCGGATTCGACCGGCGGGTGTTCCCACAGGTGCGCCGGGTTTCCGTCGAACCAGCCCATGTAGCGCTGGTAGATGGCCTTCACGTTGTGACTGACCGAACCGTAGTATCCGCGCGCATGCCAGGCCTCCCCGATGGCGGGTGGGAGCGTCACCAGTTCGGCGATCTCCGCGCCCACGTATCCCTGGTTCAGCAGGCGCACGGTCTGGTCGTGCAGGTATCCGTACAGGTCCCGTTGCAGCGAGAGGTATTCCACCAGGCGGGCGGTGCCCCAGGTCGGCCAGTGATGGGAGGCGAAGACGACGTCGGATTCGCGCGCGAACATATTGATCGCCTCGGTGAGGTACTTCGCCCAGACGTGGGCGTCGCGCACCAGGGCGCCACGCAACGTGAGCACATTGTGCAGGGTGTGGGTCGCGTTCTCCGCCATGCACAGCGCGCGGCGATCCGGGAAGTAGAAGTTCATCTCCGCGGGCGCTTCCGTACCGGGCGTGAGCTGGAAGACCATCCGTATCCCGTCGATCGTCTCCTCCTGGCCGGTCGCGGTGATGTCGACGGTCGGGGGAATCAGTGTGACGGTGCCGACCGAGGTGGTCTGCCCCAGCCCGGCTCCCACCGCCCCGAGTGGACCGCGCGGCAGCACCGCGCCGTACATGTACCCCGCGCGGCGTGCCATCGCCGTGCCCGCGTAGATGTTCTCCGCCACCGCATGTTCCAGGAATCCGGCCGGCGCCAGCACCGGACAGCGCCCCTCGGCGACCGCCTCCGTAGTGGTGACTCCGCACGCCCCGCCGAAGTGGTCGATGTGCGAATGCGTGTAGATCAGCCCGGTCACCGGACGGTCGCCGCGGTGGGTGCGGTAGAGCGCGAGACCGGCCGCCGCCGTCTCGGCCGAGATCAGCGGATCGATCACGAGGACGCCGGTTTCGCCTTCGACCAGCGTCATATTGGAGAGGTCGAAACCGCGGATTTGATAGATGCCCTCGCTGACCTCGAACAACCCCTGTCGCACCGCGACGCCGGACTGCCGCCAGAGGCTCGGATGGACCGAGACCGGGCAGGGTTCCCGCAGGAACGAGTAGGAGTCGTTGTCCCACACGACGGTTCCGTCTCCGGAGGTGACCACGCCCGATACCGGCGCGGCGATGAATCCGCGCTCGGCGTCGGTCAGATCGGTGGTGTCGGCGAATGGCAGTGCGGCGGCCGCACGCCGGTGTTCCGCGACGATGAAGCCGCTCGGCTCGCTCGCTGTGCTCATTGTCGTCCTCCTGTCGTCTCGACCAACCTTGCCGGGCCGCTGCCCGGTTCAGGGCAGCGGTTCGAGGGAGCCTGCGGCCGCGGCGGCGACCGCGCCCACGAACACCGCCGCGGCCGTCGCGGCGACGATGCGGCCACCATGGGCGTAGTGGCCGCGGCGCAAACCGCGGTTGCGCAGATAGCAGGCCCCGGCCAGCGCCGCCATCGTGATCGCGGCGCCGATCGGCGCCGCCGCGGCCGCTCGCCACCCGCTTTCGAGGGCTTGATGCAGGAACAGTGTGCCGACGACCATCGCCGCCACGGCGGTGCGCCGCCACGCCAGCGCGGTGCGTTCGGCGGACAGATGAGGCGCGCTCACCGCAGCAGCACCGCTATAGCCGCCAGCACCGAGACGATCGCGATGCCCGCCGACAGGACCGGTACCAGCACCGTGTCCGGCAGTGGATCGCCGCGCCGCATGGCCACGCCGACCCGCCGCCAGTGCGCGTACGCGCCGACCGCGACGACCGATGCGAGGACCAGGCAACTGAGCGCGATCGCGCGCCGCAGTCCCGCCATCCGGAACGACTGGACCAGTGTGTGCACCGCGACGCCGCCGGCCAGCAGTCCCAGCGCGGTCCGCATCCAGGCGAGGAAGGTGCGCTCGTTCGCGAGCGTGAACCGATAGTCGAGTTCCTCTTCGCCCCCTTCCGATTCGGCTTCGGGACTCGGCAGCGTCACGCCGCCTCGGCTCGGATCGTCGAGTGCCGACCGACCCGCGCACGAGGGTGGCGGTTCGTGACACGAGGCGGCGCTCCGTCGCACGGGTTCACGCCGGACTGCACGGTGGTCACGACACACCACGCTAGTGGGGACCGAGGAACCTCGCGGCGGCTCATCGCCGACGGCGGGAACCCGATCCGTGTTCGCAGGCGCACCGGGCACTTCGCGCGGGCGACACTCACCGTCGCCTCGCTCGGATTGCCGACTGGAAGCCAGACGCCGCGCGCAGCGCTCAGCAACCGTGTTCGCGTGCTGCTCCCTGAACGATTCCCGACTCGTGTTCGAGACCCCGAATCACACGATCGAACCAGCTCGCAGCATTCAGCGGCGGGACAGGTCCGGTCGGCGACGATCACGGGCACCACTCCATCGCTGCTAGCGTTGGCAAACGATCCGCTACGTCAGATTAATCGCCGTCACCTGGGCCGTCCACGCGCCCCGCGCGCCCGTGACCGGGTGGTTATGCAGCGCGTCAGATGGCGATGGCGTCCTCGAATGTCATGGCCAGCCGCGAAACGGACGAGGACATCAGCGCCCGGCGCGGCAAACCGAGCGACCGGAGTTCGGCGGCGATCTCGTGATCCCCCAGCTTCAACGTCGCCCCGCCGAGCCGCGCTCGCATGCCGGACGGCTGCATCTCCCAGCGCGTGCAGCGTGTCACGCCATCGATGTGCGAGTAGGCGTCGAACGAGGATGCGGTGGCGCGCCCGTTCGGGGTCGAGAATCCGGGCCGCAGCGTGAGATCCGCGATGAGCCGTCCGTTCTGGTGCAGCGCACCGCTGCGCGTCGGGCCACCGTGGTCGACGACGAAGTCGGCGAGTTCTTTCGGAAATCCCCAGATACCGCGCCCGGCGGCCAGGGTGAAATCGCCGTCGACCGGCAGCCGGTGGATCAGTACGCCTGCCTGCCCGGATCTGAGCGCCTTCAGATCGCCGAATCCCGAGGCCGCGCCCGCGGTGTGGTGGCGCACCATGAACGAGACGCCGAACTCGTTGTAGGGGCCCAGATCGCCGTCGACGTAGTCGACGAAGACCAGCGTGCACATCGCCCGCCCGCCGGGCAGCCGGAGAACCCGCAGGCCGGAGTAGTCGATGAGGCGTTGCGCCGCCGCGGCGGGCACCAGATAGGTGGCCATGAACGCGTGCGCGAGCCGGATGCGGACCGGCATGCGGACCTCGCGGCCGAGAACGGTGTGCGTGCTCACGTCGACGCCTTTCTGCGCATCGGCGCCCGCGCGCCGCGTGGCCGTGCGGAGCTACCGCACCGGACCACGTCCATAGAACACGTATCAGTTTATCGGCGCAATGCGGCGTCGACCGGACTTTCTCCCCAGGGAACCCGTTTCACTCCCACGACTCACTCCTCCGGAACACGACTTCCGCACGACTCCTCGGATCGCGCCGCATTCCGCAGGCGGGCTTCCAAGCCGTCGAGGACGCACAGCAGGCCGAAGTCGAAGGCCATCGCGCGCCCGACCTCCTGGTCCGTCGGGACGATCGCCTGATAGTCCGCGAGCATTTCGGGATAGTCACCGGCCAATTCGGTCATCACGCGCAGGACGCCGTCGGTGTCGATCTCGGCCCCCTTGTACGCCGTGTCCCAGGCGATCTCGGGCAGCACCTGGCCGAGGACGAAACACATCACCGTTCCGCTGGCGAGGTAGATGTCCACGCCATGAAACCCCGCCTGGACGAACGCGCGGCGCAGCCGATCGCTCAGGCGTAGCGAGTTCGGGCCGATACTGGGCAGCCGCCCCACCAGGGTCGCCATCCATGGGTGCTCCCGGATGCTCGCGCGGAGGCTGTAGGCGAAGGTGGTCAGCAGTTCGCGCCAGGAGGCCTGCTCGGGCTCCGGAGTCCGCACCAGGCCCCAGAACTCATCGAGCACCAATTCCAGCAGTTCCTCCTTGTTGGAGACGTGCCAGTACAGGCTGGTCGCGCCCGCACCGAGCTTCGCGCCGAGTTTGCGCATGCTCAGCGCCTCCAGTCCCTCGGCGTCGAGCAGTTCCACGGCCGCGGCGATGATCTGCTCACGATGCAGCCCGGCGGACTTGGGCCGGCGCGGCTGCTTGGTCCATACCGAGGCGAACTGCTTGGTCATAACACGATCTTATAATCGCTCGCACACTGTTCGAGTTTCTCGTACGCTGTGCGAGTGGAATCGAACGTTGTACGAGACCCTCGCCGCTGGTGGGTTCTGGGGGTCCTCTGTCTGTCCTTGCTCGTGCTGATGCTCGACAGCACCGTGCTCAATCTCGCGATTCCGTCGCTGATCCGGGAGCTCGGCGCCACCCCGTCGGACGTGCAGTGGATTCTGGACGCCTACGTGCTGGTCTTCGCCGGACTCCTGCTCACGGCGGGAAGCTTGTCCGACCGCTTCGGCAGGCGCCGAGCGTTGATCACCGGACTGGCGGTGTTCGGCGTGGCCTCGCTGGCCGCGGTGCTGGCGACCGAGCCGTGGCAGGTCGTGGCCGCGCGCGCCGCGATGGGCGTCGGCGGTTCGCTGCTGATGCCGTCGACGCTGTCGATCCTGATGACCACCTTCGCCGAGGACGAACGGCGCACGGCGATGGCGGCGTGGTCGACAGTCTCCATGGTCGGCATCGTCGCCGGACCGACGCTGGGCGGCTTTCTGCTCCAGCACTACTGGTGGGGGTCGGTGTTCCTGCTCAACATCCCGGTGGCCGTGCTCGCGATCGTGGCGGCGGTCGTGCTGATGCCCGAGACCACCGGCGAACAACGGCCGGTCGATCTGGTCGGGGTCGTCTTGTCCGTGGTGGCGCTGAGCGCGACGGTCTACGTGATCATCGAGCGGGAATGGAACGTCGGCGTGATCGTGCTGGCCGTCGTCGCGGCGGCCGCGTTCGTCGTGTGGGAGAGCCGATCGGCCCATCCGATGCTGCCGTTGGCGGTGTTCGGCAGCCGCGATTTCACGGGCACCTGCTTCACGCTGCTGTTGATGGTCTTCGGCATGGGCGCGGTCATGCTGATGCTGACGCAGTACCTGCAGTTCGTGCTCGGCTACGGGCCGATGAAGGCGGGGCTGGCGCTGTTGCCGTACGCCGTGGCCGCGGCGGTGTGCAACGGGCTCGGCGCGACGCTCGGCAAGACCCTGAGCAACAAGACGCTCATCGTGTCCGGCTTGCTCGTCATGGGTGTGGCCTTCGGCATCCTCGCCGTCGGGAGCGGGTACCTGTGGATTCTGGTCAGCATGCTCGTGATGGGTGTGGGCGGCGGTTTGGCGGGTCCGGCCGCGTACGCGGCCATCATGAGCGCCATCCCGCTGCAGCACGCCGGTGTCGGCTCCGCGATGAACGACACGCTGCAGCAGGTCGGCATGGCGATCAGCATCGCCGTCCTCGGCAGTGTGCTGGCCGGGGTCTTCACCTCGAACATGCCCGCCGACGCCCCCGACGCGGCCCGCGAGTCCATCGGAGCCGCCTTCCAGCTCGGCTACCTGGAGCCGGCCAAGGACGCATTCACCACCGCCATGTCCACCGGCGCGTGGATCAGCGCGGGATTCAGCATCGCCGCCGCCCTGCTCGGAGCGGTCCTGCTGCGCGCACGGCGGCCGGGAGCGGTCGTCGAGCAGCCGGAAACCGTCCCTGTGGCCAACGGCTGATCGTGTCGGCGGCCCCGCCGAGCGGGCGAGTGGCTCGAGGTATGAACTATTCCGACCCTGGGGCTGATGGTCTCCCGCGCGCCCTCCGAGAAGAGTTGATGGTGTGTTCACACTGTGGGCCTTCAACAAAAGAGGGCTCGTGAAGCAATCAATCGATGGAGACATCATGATCACGAACAAAATGCGCGTAACGGCGGCGGCGGTAGCGATCGCACCGGTCATCGCCCTGGGTTCAGGTTTTGCTTCGGCAGCACCGGACGTATCCCCCGGACCTGTGCACGTAGCGGATCAACCGGTACCGGTTCAGGTCGAGCCCGCGACATTGGGCCTGATTTGGCCGCTGGGCATTTTCTGCGCTCCTTTGTTGCTGCTTCCGCCGGTCGTCAACGCGGTCGCCGTGTTCGTCTGCGCCGCTTGACCGCATTCGTAGGCAGCGCCTCGAAGACGAGTGCGCCTCGGGAGGTGTCGTGAACCCGAGGCGCCTCGTCGCTGTCTGCGCTCCGCCACCGGGCTCCGGGACAAAGACGGAATTCCGATACCCGGCTCATCCGGCGCCCAGCCGGGGAAACTGCGGGAATCAATCGTGACGCGCGGATAAGTGCGGTTGAATTACCGGATGACCAAGTTCAGGAAACTCGTGGGCGCTGCCGCGGCACTCGCCGCGGCCACGGCGCTGTTCGGGGCACCCGGGACCGCGCACGCCGAGCCTTCCACCGTTCTGGGTGGAGGCTCCGGCATCGTCGTCGGCGGTCAGAACATCTGCACTCTCACCACGATCGGGCGCGACTCCAGCGGCCGGCTCGTCGGGTTCACCGCGGCGCACTGCGGTGGCGCGGGTGCCACCGTCGCCGCCGAAAACAATCGAGACGCCGGCGCTGTCGGCACTGTCGACTACGCCGACAGCACCATGGACTATTCCGTGATCGTGTTCGATCCGGGGATGGTCGCGCCGGTCAACCAGGTGGGCGGCACGACCATCACCGGCTTGGGTGGGCCCGCCCGCCCCCCGGACACCGTCTGCAAGGAGGGCCGGACAACCGGCCGGACCTGTGGGGTGGCCTATGGTGACGTGTTCACAAGCGGCAATTTGACCTGGACCCAGACGTGTGTCGTCGAAGGCGATTCGGGGGCTCCACTCGTCGTCGGAACCACGCTGGTCGGCATGGTCAACGGCTACTTGGCGGTGCCGTGTCTCGGACCGCAACTCGGCACGGACATCACCGCGGTCGTCGCCGACGTGAACGCGCGCGGTAGCGCCGGAGCGGGTTTCCAGCCGATTTAGCGGGACAGGGCGAACTCCGCCGGATTCGGCCGAAGCCTTACCTATCCGAGTCGGTGACAATGCCGAATTCGATAGCCCGTTCGACCAGGAACAGCCGTTTTTGGTTCGGAGGTAAGGCTTCGACCTGGAATATCCGGAACAGCGCACGCATGTGCGTCTTGACCGTCGAGATACTCAGGCACAGATCGCGCGCTATCCGACTGTTGGTCGCGGGATACGAATACGCGTTGTGCGCGTCGCATGGGCGGCACAGCGCCTCGAGAACCAGATACTGGGCCGGGGTCAGTGAATTGCGGGTGGGCAGCGGCGCATGGGCGAGCGTCATGTCCTCGTCGACGGATTCGGCGGCCCGGAAGACGAATACCGACCGGCCGACGCGAATCGTGTCACCGGAAGCCAGTTTCCGCCGTCCACCGACACGTTCGCCATTGACGAATGTCCCATTTTTGGACAGCCCGTCGTCGACGATGACCCAGCATCCGCCCACACGCTCGATAACGGCGTGTAGCCGAGAGACGGTCGGGTCGGAAGTTACGGGGATATCGGCCGTCGCGGAACGCCCGATAGTGAGACTTGCCGGGCCGCCGTCGAGCGAAATCTCGCGCGTCATGTCCTGTCCGGCGGGCCGGGAAGCGGCGCCTGCGGCCGACTGCCACCACGCGGACTGTCCCGCTGGTGAGTACAGTCCGCGATTCAGGGCCTGTCCGCCGGACGTAGGCATCGTTCGTCTTTCCCACTCGAAGTACGTCGTGAACTGCGGGCACCGATTCGCTTCTCTCAGGGTGCGCTTTCTGAGCACCGGCCACATGGGTATTCGCCTACTTCGCGATGTGACCGGGGCGCTTACCGAACCCCGAGTGCACGACACCGACACTAAACAGACCGCTCAGTCGGAATAGCGGCGCCCGGTGGCGATGGATCTTCAGCACGGCCGGATGAGCGTCCTCATCCGAGGTGGCTTGTTGTCCGGTGCGGCCGATCGGTCGCTGGGCCGAGTGAGACCGTCAGGCGCGCGGGTGGGCCTGGTCGTGCACCTTCTTGAGGCGGTCGATGGAGACGTGGGTGTAGAGCTGCGTGGTGGCCATGCTGGCGTGGCCGAGGAGTTCCTGGACCACACGCAGGTCCGCCCCACCCTCGAGGAGGTGGGTCGCGGCGGTGTGCCGCAAACCGTGCGGACCCATGTCGGGTGCGCCCGGGATGGCCGCGACGACCTCGTGCACCACGGTTCTGGCCTGGCGCTGGTCGAGCCGCCTGCCGCGGCGACCGAGCAGCAGCGCTCGGCCGGAGTCGACGGTGGCGAGGGCGGGACGTCCGTAGCTCAGCCAATTGCCGACCGCCTCGTCGGCGGGCGTGCCGAACGGCGCCGATCGCTCCTTGTTGCCTTTGCCCAGCACGCGCACCACGCGCCGCTCGCGGTCCACGTCCTCGATGTCGAGCCCGCACAGCTCACTGACCCGGATGCCGGTGGCGTACAGCAATTCCACGATCGCCCGATCCCGCAGTGCCATCGGATCGCGCTGGGCGGCACCGGATTGCGCCGCGTCCATGGCACCCAGCGCCTGTTGCCGCCCGAGTACGGCGGGAAGGACGCGATGCGCTTTCGGCGAACCCAACCGCAGCCCCGGATCGGCGGGCAACCGGCCGGTACGGGTGAGCCAGGCGGTGAACGTGCGCGCCGAGGACGCCCGCCGGGCCACGGTCGTTCGTGCCGCACCCGCCGCCGCCTGCTGCGCCAGCCACGACCGCAGTAGCAGCAGGTCCAGCTCGCGGATGGCCGAATCCGCCGACCGTGTGTACAGATGCTCCAGCAGCGACCGAGCGTCCCCCAGATACGCCCGCACCGTGTGCTCCGAGCGGTTGCGCCCGAGCCGCAGATGCCTGCCGTACTCCACCAGCAGCGCTTCCAGATCTTCGGGCAGTTCCTCCATCCCTCCACCGTCGCGACCCGCGCCCCGGATGGCAAGCCCCCGCGCCGACCGCGCTCACGGGCGGCGGGCCGTTCGGTGCCAACCACTTTCGTCACTGGCCACCAACCCCGCCAATTCGAGAGCGGCCAATGTCGCACGTACCACCGGAAGAGACAATCCGCACTGCCGGGACACCTCGAGCGGTAAGCGCGAACCCACTCTCGGCAGCGCGGCGAAGACCAGCGCCTCGTCGCCGGTCAGCCGGTGCTCCGGATCACCACCTGCCGCCGCTTCGGGAATCGACAAACGCAGCGGCCCCGCCTCGTCGACGACCTCCTCGGCACGGGTCACCAAGAGGGCTTCGCCGTCGCGGATCATGCGGTGGCACCCCACCGACGCGGCCGAGGTCACCGGGCCGGGCACGGCCAGTGCGGGACGGCCGAGGCGGCGTGCCCATTTGACGGTGTTGCGTGCGCCGCTGCGCAACCCTGCCTCGATGACGAGCACACCGTCGGCCAGGGCGGCGATCAAGCGGTTCCGGGCGAGGAACTGATGCTTCTGCGCGGTGACACCGGGCGGGTATTCGCTGACCACCAGGCCGGATTCGGCGATGTCGGCCAGCAGGCGCTCGTGCTGCGCCGGGTACGGCCGGTCGATCCCACAGGCCAGCACGGCGATCGTCGGTCCCTCCACCGCCAACGCCGCCTGATGCGCCATGCCATCGATCCCGAACGCGGCACCGGACACAATGGTCCACCCCTGCGCGGCGAGATCGCCAGCGATCTCCCCCGTGACCCGGTTTCCGTACCCAGTGCTGCACCGCGCACCCACCACCGCCACAGCGCGTTCGCTGGACTCCAGCAGCGAGCGTGGGCCGCGCACCCACAGCACGAGCGGAACGGCGCCGTCGCGATCCCGGCCCGGCTCGAGCTGCGCGAAACCGAGCATGCGCCAAGCGGGCCACTCCGGGTCGTCCGGCGTCACCACGCGCCCTCCGATCCGCTCGACGGTCTCCAAGTCCCGCGCCGCCACGTCGACCTCGCGACGCTGCGCCGTGGGCCCGCGAAGCGGTTCGGGCAGCGCGCACTCCCGCACAGCGCGCGCCGCCTCGACCACCCCGACCGACCCGATGAGCGCCGACAGTGGCGCGCACGGCCCCTGCACCACCCGCGACAGATACACCCAGGCGAGCCGCCGAGCATCGGCTTCGCCGCACGACACTCCGGAACCGGACGCAAGCGCGTCGACCACCGCGGGGACGTTCGCCACCACGGGCGCGCTCACCACCGCAGGCACGTCAGCCACCGCAACGTTCGCCACCACCGGCACGTCCGCCACCACCGGCGCACTCATCGCCGGAGGCATGCTCGCGTCCACAAGCCCATCCACCACCGCGGACACGTCCACGACAGGCAAAGTCGCGGCCACAGGCCCATCCATCACCGCGGACACGTCCACCACAGGCAAAGTCGGGGCCACAGGCACGTCGACCGCCGCAGGCATGGTCGCAGCCGCGGACACATCCACCACCGCAAACACGTCCGCCTCGGGCACGCTCGCCACCACCGGCACACCCGGCGCCGGAGGAATGCTCGCGGCCGCAGGCTCATCCATCACCGCCGACGCGTCCGCCCCGGGCACGCTCGCGGCCGCCGGCACGGTGGCCGCCTCCTCCTCGGCCGGCACCGTCGCGCTCATTGCGCACCCCTTTGACGGAAGTTCAACGCGGCCAAAACGTCCTGCGTCGATGGCAATTCGCCGCCGCGTAGGTCGCAGATGGTCCAGGCGACCCGGATGGCGCGGTCGGCGCCGCGCGCGGACATGCGGCCGAGACGCAACGCGGTCTCGACGGGAGCGAGCGATTCGCGTGGTAGCCGGAACCGCTGGCGCAAGATGTGACCGGGGACTTCGGCGTTGGTGAGCCACCCGTACTCGCGCCAGCGCTCGGCGGCGGCGCGTCGCGCGACGGCGACCCGCTCCCGGACCACCTCACTGCTCTCGGCGGCATCGGTGCTGAACGCCGCGCCGGACTGCCCGTGCATCCGCACCCAGATGTCGATCCGGTCGATCAGTGGCCCGGACAGCTTGCCGAGGTAGCGGCGGCGAGCCAGCGGTGCGCAGATGCAGTCGACATCGCGGGCCGGGGCGCACGGGCACGGATTGGCGGCCAGCACGAGCTGGAAGCGGGCCGGGTAGCGCGCCACACCGTCACGCCGGGCGATGCGTACTTCCCCTTCTTCCAGGGGTGTTCGCATCGCCTCCAGCACCTTCGTGCCGAGTTCGGCGCATTCGTCGAGGAACAGCACCCCGCGGTGCGCCCGGCTGACCGCGCCGGGCCGGGCGGTCCCCGAGCCACCGCCGATCATCGCGGTCACCGAGGTCGAATGATGGGGGGCGACGAAGGGCGGCGCCGTGATCAGGGGGTGGTCACCGGCGAGCGTGCCCGCCATCGAGTGGATCGCGGTCACCTCCAGCGCCTCGGTCTCGGTGAGTGGGGGCAGCAGTCCCGGAAGTCGTTGGGCCAGCATTGTTTTCCCGATGCCGGGCGGGCCGGTGAGCAGCAGATGGTGGCCGCCCGCCGCGGCCACCTCCAATGCCCAGCGCGCTTCGTCCTGCCCGACCACCTCGCTGAGATCGCCGCCCTGCCGCACGGAATCCGGCAGATCGCCGTCCGGCTCGTCGAGCGCGCCTTCCCCGCGCAGCCAGGCCACGACACCGCGCAAGCTGCGGGCCCCGAAGACCTCGATACCCTCGACCAGTCCGGCTTCGGCCATGGTCACCGCCGGTACCACCACGGTCGACCAACCGGCCTTGCGCGCCGCGAGCACGGCGGGCAGGACGCCCCGCACCCGCCGCACCCGCCCGTCCAGCGCGAGCTCCCCGAGCAGCACCGTCTTCGCGAGCCGCTCGGAGGGGACCGAGCCGGACGCGTCCAGTACCGCGACGGCCAGCGCCAAGTCGTAGACGCTGCCCAGCTTCGGCAAGGTCGCGGGTGACAGTGCGAGGACCACCCGGCCGTCGGGCCACTTCTCCCCCGAGTTCGCCACCGCCGAACGGATCCGGTCGCGCGACTCCTGCAACGCGGTGTCGGGTAGCCCGACCAGGTGGACGGAGGGCAGCCCCTGCCCGATATCGGCCTCGATCTCGACGAGCAGACCGTCGACGCCGGTCACCGCGACGGAATGGGCCCGTCCCAGGGCCATTCAGAACACCGCCTCGAGATGATCGATGACGGGTGCGCGACCACGCACCGCCAGCACCGACACCACATCGAACCGGATGCGCCGCCACGGCCCTTCCTGTTCGGCCAGCCACAACAGGGCCAGCCGGCGGATCCGCTGCCGCTTGGCGAAGGTGACCGACTCGGCCGGCGTGCCGTAACCGAGGCCGGAACGCGTCTTGACCTCCACGAACGCGGTCACGTCCCCGTCGCGTGCGATCAGGTCGAGCTCGCCGTATCGGCAACGCCAGTTCCTGGCGACGATCTCCATCCCCGCGGCGCGCAGAAAATCCGCCGCCAATTCCTCCCCGTGCGCGCCGAGCGCCTGTCTGTCAGTCACCCGGCCAGCGTGCGCCGGGCGCGAATCAGGTCAGCGCCACCGACCTGGGAGAACAGAAAACCTGTGGATAGCCGAGCCGCTGTGCAGAACCCCGCGGCTCACTCCGGCAGCCGCAGGTCGGGCTTCTCCAGCTCCTCGATGTTGACGTCCTTGAAGGTGATCACCCGGACGTGCTTGACGAAGCGGGCCGGGCGATACATGTCCCACACCCACGCGTCGCTCATCCGCACCTCGAAGTACACCTCGCCATCCGCGTTCTGCGGCCGCAGCTCCACCGAATTGGCCAGGTAGAAGCGGCGCTCGGTCTCCACCACGTACGAAAACTGGCCGACGATGTCCTTGTACTCGCGATACAGCGAGAGCTCCATCTCGGTTTCGTACTTCTCGAGGTCCTCGGCACTCATCGGGTGGGACGTCCTCCTTCTCGCCGCATCGCGTCGTGTGATGACATCATCGCGCATGCGCTGCGTCGCTAGCCACTCGGCCAGCCGTACGCTCGTTCGGAAACTGCTCGGACAGCGCCTCGTCGAGGCCCTCGGCCAGCACCGCGTCCGCTGCGTCGGCGGCCGCCGCGACCGGCCGCAGCCCGGCGGCCTCGCGAACATTGCGCCAGGAACGGCGGTGCTCACTGCTCGGTCCGAGGCGGTGCAGCGCGGCGGTGTGCTCGGGCGTGTTGTAGCCCTTGTGGGCGGCGAAGCCGTAGCCGGGGAACCGCCGGTCCAGCTCGACCATGATGCGGTCCCTGGTGACCTTGGCCAGGATGCTCGCCGCCGCGATGCAGGCCGCCGCCCCGTCGCCGCCGATCACGGGCAACGACGGCACGGGAATGCCGGGGACCCGGAACCCGTCGGTCAGCACGTAGCCGGGCTCCTGGCCGAGCCCGGCGACGGCGCGGCGCATTCCCTCGATATTGGCGACGTGGATGCCGATCGAGTCGATCTCCCAGGCCGGGATGACGACGACCTGATAGGCCAGCGCCAGCCGGATGATCACCGGGTACAGCTCTTCGCGGGTGGCCTCGGTGAGTTTCTTGGAGTCGTCGAGACCGGCCAGCTTGTCGTAGGCCTTCGGGGCGAGCAGGCACGCCGCCACGACCAGCGGTCCCGCGCACGGCCCCCGGCCCGCCTCGTCGACTCCGGCGACCGGCCCGAGGCCACTGCGGATCAACGCCGCCTCGAGCGTGCGCAGACCTCCCGCCCTGCGCATCACCACGCGCGGCGGCCATCCGTTACCCACCGGCACTCGACCTTGCCCCACCGTCCAATTATCCTGCGCCCCGAGCGATCAGTTCGTCTGGGGATTCTCCGAGTGCACCGGTCCGATCCGGCCGGGCGGCCAGATCTTGAACACCGCCTTGCCCCGGACGTTCTCCACTGGGATGGTGCCCTGCAGTTCGTCGGTGATGTGCGCGCGGGAGTCGGCGGACTGGTTGCGGTTGTCGCCCATCACCCACAGGTGCCCCTCGGGCACCTTCACGGGCTTGAACTCACGTCCGCCGGTCGCGTTGTAGGGCTGACCCGGCACGTACGGGGCGAGGTAGCGGGCGTACGGCTCGTCCAGCGGCTTGCCGTCCACGATCACCCGGCCCTGCGGGTCGCAGCACTCCACGGTCTGACCGCCGACCGCGATCACGCGCTTCACCAGGTCGTTCTCGTCCGGCGGCACCAGGCCGAAGAAGGAGAAGAAGTTCTGCACGCCACGGACGGCGGCGTTGTCCGAGCGGATCGACTTGTAGTGGGTGTTCCACGAGGGCGGGCCGACGAACACGACCACGTCGCCCGGCTGTGGATCGCTCCAGTAGTAGCTCAACTTCTGCACGTAGATGCGGTCGCCGGTGCATCCGGGGCATCCGTGCAGAGTGGTTTCCATCGACTCCGACGGAATCACGTACGGCCGACCGACGAAGGTGACCATCAGTGCGGCGATCACCGCGGCGATCACGATGAGGATCGGCAATTCCTGCCAGAACGGCCGCTGCTTCTTCTTCGCCCGCCGCTTTGCGCGACCAGCCCGCGTATTCTCGTCGCCCGATTCGGACACCGACACCGACCCACTTTCGTCTGCCACGCCGAACAGATTAGCCCGGCAGCGAAACCGAGGTCCGATGCCGGGCTGGGGAAAATCTGTGTGCCGAAAAGCTAACTCAGCGCTTTTCCTTGATCTTGGCGGCCTTGCCGCGCAGATCGCGCAGGTAGTACAGCTTGGCGCGGCGAACGTCACCGCGGGTCACGACATCGATGTGGTCGATGTTCGGGCTGTGCACCGGGAAGGTGCGCTCCACGCCGACACCGAACGACACCTTGCGGACGGTGAAGGTCTCGCGGATGCCACCGCCCTGGCGGCGGATCACGACGCCCTTGAAGACCTGGATGCGCTCCTTCGAGCCTTCGATGACCTTCACGTGCACGTTCAGCGTGTCGCCCGGCCGGAAGTCGGGGACGTCGCTGCGCAGCGACTTCTCGTCGACGAAGTCAAGGGTGTTCATTTCCATCCTTATGGTTTCGCGCGAACAGAGGACCCTGGCGGCACTGGACGTGCTCGGCCGGTTCATGCTCCGATCAATGGGGTGCGCCGGGTCGAGAATCACCCAGGGCAACCTGTGCATTGTGCCAGATCGGCGCGCCACGGAAGAAATCGGCCCGGGTACGGGGCGGTGCACGACCGCCGCGAGCCGCTGGTTCTCCGGCGCTTCGAAGCCGACCAGGTGCAAGCGCGGTCGCCGCGTACCACGCAGAGCAAGGTCAGTGGTGGTTCTGCTCGCCGGAGATGGCGTCCTGGGCGGGCGGTGGGCTGGGCGTATTCAGCGGACCGTGGTCGGAATGCCACAGCGAATGGTGCCGATGCGGCGCGGGCGGAGCGGGCACGACCTTGCGCGTGAGTTCGGCCTCCGCCGCCGTGAGGACGTGCTCGACGTCCGGTTTTCCCGCGACCAGGTCCTGTACGAAGATCTTCGCGCGGATGACCGGACGGCGATACCGCCGTTCCCGGACGATGGACCGGTACATCAGACGCCTGCGGTCGCCGTAACGCCAGCGCGCCCAGGGCGCGCCCGGACGGCTCAGCCGCAGCGCACCCACGAACAGCAGCGGCAGGAAGAACATGCCGAACAAACCCGTCCAGATCTTGCCCTTGGCGATGACGATCGCGGCCAGCGCCAGGTTGACCACGGAGAAAACGACGACGAAGAGGCGGGCCTCGATGCTCGGATCGTGCCGGAAGTCGTTGATGTCCAGCAGCCACAGCGGGTGGAAACCGAGCAGCAGCAAACCGGTCACCGCGAGCGCGACGAACACCGCGTCCACCGACGTGCGCCCTTGCTCCTCCCAGTACACGTCGCGCAGATAGAAGATCAGCGCGAATTCGTCGAGGACCAGCGCGGCGCCCACACCGAAGACGGCCGCGAGAATTCCGGCCGTGGTCGTATCGGCGCTCTGGTACTGGGTGACCATGCCAATGCCCGAAGCGAGCACCAGGATCACCCCGAACACCATGTGATGGACGTGGGTGTCACCGGCCCGCAGGTTGCCCGGCCACCAGCGCACCCGCGCGCGGATCAGCCGCACGCTCACGCGGATGAACAGGAACCCGACGATGAAGCCGAGGAGAAAGCACAGCAACGGCAGCCGCCCTTGGGCGATCACGTCCTCGTGGAGCCACCGTCGCATGGCCGCTACTCCCTCCCGTGCGCCGCGCTACTGGCCGAAGCCCGCCCTGCGCAACGCGTCCGCCATCGCGCCGCTCGGTGCGGGCGCGTTGCGGCGCTGATTGCCGCCGCGGTTCTGTGCTTGATTGCGGCCTTGGCCTTGCTGCTTGTTCTGACCATTCTGCCGCTGCCGCTGCTCGCCCCCGCCGGATCGGCCACCCTGGCCACCCTGGCCGCGCTGCCGGTTGTCGCCGCCCTTGGCGGGCGCGCCGGGCTCGTCGTCCAGGCGCAGGGTCAGGCCGATGCGCTGGCGGGCCACGTCCACCTCGAGCACCTTCACCTTGACCACGTCGCCGGACTTCACCACTTCGCGCGGGTCCTTGACGAAGTTGTGCGACATGGCCGAGACGTGCACCAAGCCATCCTGGTGCACACCCACGTCGACGAATGCGCCGAACGCCGCCACGTTCGTCACCACGCCCTCGAGCACCATGCCCGGTTTCAGGTCGGCGACCTTCTCCACGCCCGCGGCGAACTCGGCGGTCTTGAACTCCGGGCGCGGGTCACGGCCCGGCTTCTCCAGCTCGGCGATGATGTCGGTGACGGTGGGGACACCGAAGCGCTCGTCGGTGAAATCCCCGGCGCACAGCGAGCGCAGCACCGTGGTGTTGCCGATGACCTCCGCGACGGGACGACCGGTCGTTTCCAGGATGCGCCGCACCACCGGATACGCCTCGGGGTGCACCGCGGAGGTGTCCAGCGGATCGTCGCCGCCGCGGATGCGCAGGAAGCCCGCGCACTGTTCGAACGCCTTCGGGCCCAGGCGCGGCACGTCGAGCAGCGCGGTCCGGCTGCGGAACGGGCCGTTCTGATCCCGATGCGCCACGATGCTCTCCGCCACCGAGCCCGCGATGCCGGACACCCGGGACAGCAGCGGCACCGAGGCCGTGTTCACGTCGACGCCGACCGCGTTCACCGCGTCCTCGACCACCGCGCCCAGCGAGCGGGCCAGCAGCGATTCGGACACATCGTGCTGGTACTGGCCGACACCGATGGATTTCGGGTCGATCTTCACCAGTTCGGCCAGCGGGTCCTGCAGCCGCCGCGCGATCGACACCGCGCCGCGCAACGACACGTCCATGTCGGGCAACTCCTGCGAGGCGTAGGCCGACGCGGAGTACACCGAGGCGCCCGCCTCGGACACCACGATCTTGGTCGGCTTGTTCTCCGGAATGCGGGAGATCAGCTCGGCGGCAAGGGCATCGGTCTCGCGCGAGGCGGTGCCGTTGCCGATGGCGATGAGTTCGACGCCGAACCTGGCGACCAGCGCGCCGAGCACGGCCAGCGACTTCTCGGTCTGACCCTGCGGTTTGTGCGGGTAGATCACCTCGGTGGCGACCACCTTGCCGGTGGCGTCGACCACCGCGACCTTCACGCCGGTGCGGTAGCCGGGGTCCAGGCCCATCGTCGTGCGGGTGCCCGCGGGCGCGGCGAGCAGCAGGTCGCGCAGGTTCGTGGCGAAGACGTCGACCGCGTCCTTCTCCGCCGCCTGCCGCAACCGCATCCTGGTGTCGATGCCGAGGCTGACTTGCAGCTTGGTCCGCCAGGCCCAGCGCACGGTGTCCAGCAGCCAGGAGTCGGCGGGCCTGCCCCGGTCGGCGATGCCGAAGCGGGCGGCGATGCGGCCCTCGTAGATGGTGCGCTCGCCCGGCTGCGGCTCCTCGGTGTGCGGTTCGAGGTGCAGCGTGAGCACCTCCTCCTTCTCCCCGCGCAGCAGCGCGAGAATGCGGTGGGAGGGCAGCTTGTCGAACGGCTCGCTGAAGTCGAAGTAGTCGGCGAACTTCGCGCCCGCCTCCTCCTTGCCCGCGCGCACGGTCGAGGTGACCTGGCCGCGGTTCCACATCAGCTCGCGCAGTTCGCCGACCAGGTCGGCGTCCTCGGCGAATCGTTCGACCAGGATGGCGCGCGCGCCGTCGAGCTGCTCGGCCGTGTACTGCGCGGGATCGGTGTTCGGGTCCTGGATCAGGGCGTCGGCCACCGGCTCGTGCCCGGCCTCGCGCGCGATCTGCGCCTTCGTGCGCCGCTTCGGCTTGTACGGCAGGTAGATGTCCTCGAGCCGGGCCTTGGTCTCGGCGAGCAGGATCTGCCGGTGCAGGGCGTCGTCGAGTTTGCCCTGGCCGCGGATCGATTCGACGATCGCGGCGCGGCGCTCGTCGAGTTCGCGCAGGTAGTGCAGACGCTCGTCGAGCAGGCGCAGCTGCGCGTCGTCCAGCCCGCCGGTGACCTCCTTGCGGTACCGGGCGATGAACGGCACCGTCGAGCCACCGTCGAGGAGCTCGACGGCGGCGCGCACCTGTGTCTCACGCACCGCGAGTTCCTCGGCGATGCGACGGTTCACGCTGGCTGGGCCCGCGGCGTCGGAGCGTGGCACGGCGGGTGTGGACTCTGCACTGGCAGTCTCGGGCGCTGTCGTCACGTCCGAGACACTACCGTCGCCGCCTGACAGGCGATCCACGCCCAGGTGAACCTCCTCACCTCAGCTGTCGCCCAGGCCGAGTAGCCGCCGCGACAGCTCCCGCATCTCGGCCTTGCGGATCTTGCCGGTAACCGTCATCGGGAACTCCTCGACCACGTGCACGTAGCGGGGGATCTTGAAGTGCGCCAGCTTGCCGGTGGCGAACTCGCGCACCGCCGCTGCGTCCAACGGCGTTGTCCCCTGGCGCATCCGGACCCAGGCCATCAGCTCCTCGCCGTATTTCGGATCGGGTACCCCGATCACCTGCGCGTCCAGGATGTCGGGGTGGGTGTAGAGGAATTCCTCGATCTCGCGCGGGTAGATGTTCTCCCCGCCGCGGATGACCATGTCCTTGATCCGGCCGGTGATGGCCAGGTACCCCTCGTCGTCCATCACGCCGATATCGCCGGTGTGCATCCAGCGGGCGGCATCGATGACCTCGGCGGTCTTGTCCGGATCGTCCCAGTAGCCGAGCATCACCGAGTAACCGCGGGTGCACAGTTCGCCCGGTTCGCCGCGCGGCACCGTGAGACCCGTTGCGGGATCGACGATCTTGACCTCCAGGTGCGGCCCGACCCGGCCGACCGTGGCGGTGCGCCGGTCGACGCCGTCGTCGCGACGGGTCTGGGTGCTGACCGGAGACGTCTCGGTCATGCCGTAGCAGATGCACACCTCGCGCATGCCCATCCGGTCGATCACCCGCTTCATCACCTCCACCGGGCAGGGCGAGCCCGCCATGATCCCGGTGCGCAGCGTGGACAGCTGCACGGTGGCCGAATCCAGTTCGGCGAGCATGTCGATGAACATCGTCGGCACGCCGTAGAGGGAGGTGCAGCGCTCCGCCTCGACCGCCGCCAAGGCCGCTTTCGGGTCGAACGACGGCGACGGGATCACGATGGCCGCGGCGTGGCTCGTGCTCGCGAGGTTGCCCATGACCATTCCGAAACAGTGATAGAAGGGCGTCGGAACGCAGATCCGGTCCTGTTCGGTGTATCCGCACAGCTCGCCGACAAAGTAGCCGTTGTTCAGGATGTTGTGGTGGCTGAGCGTGGCGCCCTTCGGGAAGCCCGTTGTGCCGGAGGTGTACTGGATGTTGATCGGGTCGTCGGCCGACAGACGCGCGCCGAGCGCGGCCAGCCGGTCGGCGTCGATCTCGGTGCGGGACAGCTCGTCCCACTCGGGTGTGCCCAGCACGAGCACCTGCGCCAACTCCGGGCATTTCGGGCGGACCCGCTCGATCATCGCGACGTAGTCCGAGGACTTGAACCGCTCGGCCGCGATGAGCATCCGCACGCCCGCCTGGCGCAGCACGTACTCCAGTTCGCTGGTGCGGTAGGCCGGGTTGACGGTGACCAGGATCGCGCCGATCTTCGCCGTGGCGTATTGCACGTGGAACCATTCCGCGCAGTTCGGCGCCCAGATGCCGACCCGGTCTCCCTTGCCGATGCCCTGTCCGGCGAGGCCGCAGGCCAGGGCGTCGACCGCGGCGCCGAGTTCCCGATATGTCCAGCGACGTCCGGTCGGGCGGTCCACCAATGCTTCCCGCTCCGGGAACGCCGCCACCGCCCGATCGAGATTGCCGCCGATGGTGTCGCCGAGCAGCGGGATTTCGGACACGCCGGAGGCGTAGCTGGGCACGGGCGGCTGCGCGGCCGGCGTCATCGAGCACCGCCCTGCCGCAGCACGAACCGCTGTACCTTGCCGCTGGGCGTCTTCGGCAGGCTCGGCACGAAGTGGACCTTGCGCGGGTAGGCGTGTGCGGCGAACTTCTTCTTCACCAAGTTCTGCAACTCGGCTTCCAGATCGGTGCCGCCCGAAGCTCCCTCGCGCAGCACGACGAACGCCTCCAGGACTTCGCCGCGCAGTTCGTCCGGCATGCCCACCACGGCCGCCTCGGCGACCCGCTCGTGCAGCACCAGCACGCTCTCCACCTCGAACGGGCCGATGCGGTAGCCCGCCATGATGATCACGTCGTCGTCGCGGGAGGAGAAGCGGAAGAAGCCGTCCGCGTCCTGCGAGCCCGCGTCACCGGTGAGATACCAGCGGCCGTCGGCGGTGTAACGCGAAGCGGTGCGGTCCGGGGCGTCGAGATAGCCGCGGAACCACAGCAGCGGGCTGCGTTCGGTGTCGATCGCGACCCGGCCCAATTCGCCGGTGGGAGCGACGACGTCGGCGTCGTCGGCGAGCACGGCGCAGGTCCAGCCCGGCAGCGAGCGGCCCATTGATCCCGCGGGAGTCTCGGTGTCGAGGTCTTCGTGCCAGGCGTTGCAGATGACCATGCCGTGCTCGGTCTGGCCGTAGTGGTCGCGCACGGCGACGCCCAGGTACTCGACGGACCAGGCGACTACCTCGGGGGTCAGCGGCTCTCCGGCCGAGGAGGCGCGGCGCAACCGGGAGTGCACGGGCGGCGTGGTGCTGTCGGCGCGCAGCGCGCGATAGACCGTCGGGGCGGCGGCGAAGTTGGTGACGCCGAAGGTCTCCAGCACCTGCCAGGTCAGCGGGGCGGAGAAGCCCGCGTGCAGCAGGATGCTGCGGGTGCCGGTGGCCAGCGGGGCGAGGATGGCGTAGTAGAGGCCGTAGGCCCAGCCCGGATCGGCGGCGTTCCAGAAGACGTCGTCGGGCCGGACGTCCAGCGCGAATTCCTGGTACGCGTGGAAGGATGCGAGCGCGCGCAGTGGAATCGGGACGCCCTTGGGCGTGCCCGTGGTGCCGCTGGTGAACAGTTGGACGAGCAGTCCGTCGCCGCCCACCGCGACGGGACGAGCGTGCGGGTGAGTGGCCGAATGACTGTCGAGCAGGTCGTTCATCGCCAGCGTCCCCTGGGGGACCTCCGCGCCGGCGACGATCAAGCGCCAGGGTGGGTCCGCGGGCAGATCCGGCCCGGGCGCCAGCTTCGCCGCCTGGTCGGCGTCGGCGATGACGAGCGAGGCCCGGCTCGCGTGCAACCGCAGGGCGATGGCGGGCGACGCGAACGCGGTGAACAGCGGAACGTGCACCGCGCCGCGGCGCCAGATGCCGAGCAGAGCGACCACCAGGTCCGCCGACTTCGCCATCAGGGTCGCGACCCGGTCGCCGGGTTCGACGCCGAGTTCGGCGAGTGCCGCGGCGCAGCGAGCGGAGCGTTCGCGCAGTTCGCCGTAGGTGAGGTCGGTCGAGGACAGGTCGGCTTCGACGATCGTGAAGGCGATCCCGTCGGCCGGGTGCCGATCGCACAGCAGGTCGGCGGCTGATGCGTCACCGCGGTCGTAACAGTCCAGCAGTTCGCGCACCCGCTGATTCGGATCGGTGCCCATCTTCGGTTCTCCTCGTTGTGTGATCCAGCGCAACCCGGGTGTGCAATAGGATGTGGGTCACACCGCCCCCGCCACTACCCCCGAAAAGGGGTGAGTCTCGTGACCCACACCGCTCTGCTGCGTCCGCGCGACAGCGACGCCCTGCGTGCCGAGATCCGGTGGGTGGCCGGCACCGCGGGCGTGCCGGTGGCCTTCGGTGGCGAAGTGCACGGCGACGCGCTGCTGCTGTCGGAGTTCGTCGGCACGCTGACCAACGGCCTGCGCGGCCTGGCCGTCGTGCGGACGTCGGGGCTGGGGGGCCGCGTGATGGAATCCGGGCGGCCCGCCGCGGTCTCCGACTATCGCCGCGCCTCCTCGATCACCCACGACTACGACGGGCCGGTCTCCGGCGAGGGCATCCGCTCCGTGCTCGCCGTCCCCGTCGTGGTGGACCAGCGCTCACGCGCGGTGCTCTACGCCGCGACCAGGGGCCTCAGCCCGCTGGGCGACCGCACCGCGGATCTCGTCGTCCAGGCCGGGCGCCGCCTGGCCACCGAGATCGCCATTCGCGACGAGGTCGACCGTCGCGTGCGCCTGCTGGAGCTGGCCGCGCCGTCGGCCGAGGCCGCTCCGGCCATCGCCGAGGAACTGCGCGACATCCACGCCGAACTCCGCGGCATGGCGCGCTCGGCCGAGGACGATCGGTTGCGCGGACGCCTGCACGCGGTGTGCGAACGACTCACCCGGGTCATGGCAGGCGAACCGCACCCCGACAGCCCCCGCCTGTCCCGCCGCGAACTCGACGCGCTCTCCCAGATCGCCTTGGGTTGCACCAACCAGGAAGCGGCGCAACGTCTCTCGCTCGGCCCGGAAACCGTGAAGAGCTACCTGCGCAACGCGATGGTCAAACTCGACGCCCACTCCCGCCACGAGGCGGTGGTAGCGGCCCGCCGTCACGGCTTGCTGCCCTGAGACGTGGTTGTCACGTCCACGGCTCTGCAGTGTCCGATACCGCGATCCGGTCTCTGATGTCCCGTCAGGACGCCGGACGGAGATAGGCGAGCAAGTTCGACGACGTCTAATGCCGCGGCCCGGCCCCCTCGTTGCGATCCACGAGCAGGTCCGGGCGGCGTTCGCGGGTGCGGGCGAGAGATTGCTCACGCCGCCAGGCGGCCACCTTCGCGTGGTCGCCGGAAAGCAGGATCGGCGGGACGTCGAGGCCGCGCCAAGAGACCGGGCGGGTGTAGCTGGGGCCTTCGAGCAATCCGTCGGAGAACGAATCCTCCTGATGGGACTGCTGGTTGCCGAGGACGCCGGGCAGCAGCCGGACCACGGCCTCGGTCATCACCAGCACGGCCGCCTCGCCGCCGATCAGCACGTAGTCGCCGATGCTGACCTCCTCCACCCGAACGCGGCGGGCGGCGTCATCGAAGACGCGCTGGTCGATGCCCTCGTAGCGGCCGCAGGCGAAGACCAGATGCTCCTCGGCGGCCCAGCGGTGCGCTGTGTCCTGGGTGAACGGCACACCCGCCGGGGTCGGCACCACGAGCAGCGCGTCGTCGGGACACACCTCGTCGAGCGCGTCGCCCCAGACGGTCGGCTTCATGACCATGCCGGGCCCACCGCCGTAGGGGGCGTCGTCGACCGACTTGTGCACGTCGTGCGTCCAACGGCGCAGGTCGTGCACGGTGAGCGAGATCAGTCCCTTGTCGATCGCCTTACCGAGCAGAGCCGTGCGCAGCGGCTCCAGGTACTCCGGGAAGATCGTGACGACGTCGAGTTTCATGCCTGTCTCCTGTCGCCGCCGGGCCGCGCCTCGTCGGCCGGGCGAGCGCCACCCGATCGGGTGAGCGACCGCCTCATTCCGGGTCGAGCAGACCTTCGGGCGGATCGATCACGATGACGCCCTCGGCGAGCGACACCGTGGGCACGATGGCGGTGACGAAGGGGATCAGGATCTCCCGCCCGTCGTCGGCGGCGCGCACCTCGAGCAGCTCACCGGCCGCGGAATGCAGCACTTCGCGCACGGCCCCGACCACGGTGCCGTCGGTGAGCCGGACCTCCAGCCCCTCCAGCTCGTGGTCGTAGAACTCGTCCGGGTCCTCGGACGGCGGGAGGTCGGCACTGTCGACCAGGAACAGCATGCCGCGCAGCGCGTCGGCGGCGGCGCGGTCGGCCACCCCGGCCAGGAACACCAGAAGCCGGCCCGAGTGCTCCCGGGCCGACTCCACGGTGAACTCACGGACCTCCGCCGCTCGCGGCAGCCGGCCCCGCAACGTGACGCCGGGCGCGAAACGCGCCTCGGGCTCGTCGGTGCGTATCTCGACGACGAGTTCGCCGCGCACACCGTGCGACTTGGCGACCCGCCCGACGACGAGTTCCATCTACTGGTCGGTGTCGACCACGTCGACCCGGATCCCCCGGCCACCGATACCGGCGACGAGGGTGCGCAGCGCGGTCGCGGTCCGTCCGCCGCGGCCGATCACCTTGCCCAGGTCATCGGGATGCACGTGCACCTCGACGGTGCGTCCGCGGCGGCCGGTGATCAGCTCGACGCGCACGTCCTCCGGATTGGCGACGATGCCGCGCACCAAGTGCTCGACGGCATCGGCGACGACGGCACTCACTGCTCCATCACCTCGAGACGCGACTCACCCGTCGTCGGGGCCGGTCTGTGGACGGCTCGCGACGGGTAGGGGGTGGACGGGTAACGCCCGCTCATTACTCGGTTGCCTCAGCAGCCTCGGCGCCCTCTTCGGTGTCCTTCTTGGCCTTCTTCTTGGGGGTGACCGCCTGGGCGACCGGCTCGTTGTCGGCGGCGGCCAGCGCGGCGTTGAACAGGTCCAGCTTCGACGTCTTGGCCGGCTTGACCTTCAGGGTGCCCTCGGCGCCCTCGATGCCCTTGAACTTCTGCCAGTCGCCGGTGATCTTCAGCAGCTGGAGGACGGGCTCGGTCGGCTGCGCGCCGACGCCCAGCCAGTACTGCACGCGCTCGGAGTCGATCTCGATGAGCGAGGGCTCTTCCTTCGGGTGGTACTTGCCGATGGACTCGATGGCCCGGCCGTCCCGGCGGGTGCGCGCGTCCGCGACGACGACGCGGTACTGCGGGTTGCGGATCTTGCCCAGGCGGGTGAGCTTGATGCGAACAGCCACTGCTGATCTGCCTTTCGTTGGTTGGTCACGACGCAATTCGGCGACACGCATGGTCTGCGAGCCCGGTTTTGCGCTTTCGAGTGTGTGACCGCCGCGCGGTACGGAACCGGAGACGGGCTGACACTTGTCCGGAAGGACGGTGGTCCATTGTGCCAGACGAGATGATCACGCCAGAAATCGCGTCCTCGTGTTCACGAAACGGCGTCCGCCCGCCATAACCAGGCATGCGACTGTTCCGACGCCACCGCAGGCGACCCGCCCACGTCACTCGCGAGATCGCGGGCGAACTCGGCGAGGAAGCCGTCATCCAGTATGTCGTGCCCGGCGTCTTCCGAGTGCTGCGCGTGGTGGCCTCGGGCGTCGCTCGCACCCTCGAGTGACTATCGGCGGCGGGACTATCCCGGAGCGACCGCGGTGAGTGCGTGGGTGGGCACCCAGGGCCCGCCCCACCACATCCGCCACCCCACGGGACGGAAGGTGAGCGCGGTCGCGCCGTTCGCGGCCAGGACGGCGCGGTATTCGCGGGTCTTGCCGATGTCGACGATGACCAGCTTGCCGCCCGGACGCAGCACCCGGCATGCCTCGTGAATCGCCGCCGCACGGCCCTCGGTGCTTCTGATGTTGTGAATCGCCAAGCTGGAGACGACCACGTCGAACGCGCCGTCCGGGAACGGCATGCGGGTCATGTCGCCAGTGCGCAGTTCGATCCGGTCGGCGACGTTCTCGGCGAGCGCGTTCTGCTCGGCGGTGGCCGGGGTGTTGCCGCAGTGGTCGGCCGAGCACCACACGTCCAAGCCCACCGCACGCCCGGCGGGCAAACGGCGCGCGGCGGCCAGCAGCACCGCGCCGCGGCCGCACCCCATGTCGAGTAGTCGTTCGTCGCCGCGCAGTTCGAGGTCGTCGAGCAGGCCCGCCCAGACCCGGAACTTGCCGCGGCGGGTGGCGTGCAGCAACAGCCCGAACTGCCCGGCCAGCACGACTCCGATCAGCAGGAGCAGCAAACTCGGACGCCACTGCTGGAACAGCGCCACCACCAGGGCCGCGGCGAGATATCCGACCGCGAGAACTCCGAGCAACAGCAGCACCGACGGCGCGTCGACACCGTACGACGCTCGCCACGGAGGGGCCATCATCGACCGATTGTATCCAGCGGCAACGGCATTCGCGCCCGGTTCGCGCTCGTCAGCCCACCAGTGGAGCAAGGGTGCGCCCGGCGAGCTCGACCGCGCCCGGCTCGTGCCCGTTGAAGACCATGTTGATGACGAGCCCGTCGACACCCCGGTCGAGAACGCGGGTCCGCAGCTGTTCGGCAACATCGTCCGGCGTGCCGACGAATTGGCGGTCGGCCGGGCTCTTCGCGCGCTCGGACTCCGACAGCGCCGACAGGTCGATTCCCATGCGGCCGAGGTAATCCCGCTGCTGCTTGCGCACCAGGTCACCGTCCTCGTCCATCATCACGAAGCACAGGTAGCTGGTCTCCAACGTCTGCGGATCGCGGCCGACTTCGGCGCAGCGTTCGCGCAGCGCATCGATCTTGCGCGGCAGTTCGGACGCGTTGCAGATGATGTTGAGGTGGTCGGCGAAGCGCGCGGCCAGGCCGAAGGTCTTCTTCTCGCCGCTGCCGCCGAGCAGGATCGGCAGGTCGTCGCGCAGACGCGGCTCGTTCATGGCGTTCTCCACCTGGTACCGCTTGCCGCGGAAGGTAGGGCGCTCGCCGCGCAGCATCGGCCGCACGATCTGCAGCGCCTCCTCCAGGCGCTCGAACCGGTCGGTGAAGGTGCCGAACTCGAAGCCGTAGGACTGGTGCTCGAGCTCGAACCAGCCCGCGCCGATCCCGAGCACCGCGCGGCCGCCGCTGACCACGTCGAGCGTCGTGACGGTCTTGGCGAGCAGGGCCGGGTTGCGGTAGGTGTTACCGGTCACCAAGGCGGACAACTGGATTCGTTCCGTCGCGGCGGCCAGGCCGCCGAGCGCGGTGTACGCCTCGAGCATCGGCTCGTCCGGTGTGCCGATGCCGGGCAGCTGGTAGAAGTGGTCCATGACGAAGGCCGTGTCGAAACCGGCTGCTTCGGCCTCTCCGGCCTGCGCGATCACCGTGGGGAACAGCTCGCGCACCGATTTGCCGTAGCTGAAGTTGGGCATCTGATATCCGAGGCGAATTGTCACGGAATCCGACCTTACGCCGCGATCGGAAACGCGCGCGTCAGCCGCGATGACGAGTCATCGATGGCCGGTCACCGGACCGCGCCCGCCGTACACGCGGCCGCGCAGGACCACGGCGTACGGCGTGCTGAGCGTTTCCGGATGGGTACGCGGGTCCTGCTGGTAAACAACGAAATCCGCGGGTGCGCCGGGTTCGATGCCGGGCCGCCCGAGCCAGTCGCGAGCGTTCCAGGAGGCCGCGCCGAGCGCGTCGTGCCTGGACAGGCCCGCGGCGCCGAGGGCGGTGATCTCGTCGGCGATACGCCCGTGGCGGATGGAGCCGCCCGCGTCGGTGCCCGCGAAGATCGGCACACCCGCCTCGTGCGCGGCGGCGACCGTGCCGCGCACCCGCCGGTGCAGATCACGCATGTGCGCGGCATAGACCGGGAATTTCCCGGCGCTGTCGGCGATACCGGGGAAGGTGTCGATATTGACCAGGGTGGGCACCAAGGCGGTGCCGTGCTCGACCATCATCTCGATGGTCTCGTCGGTGAGGCCGGTGCCGTGCTCCAGGCAGTCGATCCCGGCGTTGATCAGGCCGGGTAGCGCGTCCTCGCCGAAGACGTGGGCGGTGACCCGGGCGCCGTTGGCGTGCGCGGCGTCGATGGCCTCCTTCAGGATCGTGTCGCTCCACAGCGGCCGCAGATCGCCGACGGAACGATCGATCCAGTCGCCGACGATCTTGACCCAGCCGTCGCCGCGGCGGGCCTGCTCGGCCACGATCTCCGGCAGGTCGCGTTCGTCGTCGAGCTCGATGCCCAGCTCGCGGATGTAGCGCTTCGGCCGGGCGATGTGGCGACCGGCGCGGATGATGCGCGGGAGTTCGTCGTGATCGTCGATGAAGCGGGTGTCGATCGGCGAGCCGGCGTCGCGCAGCAGCAGCGCCCCCGCGTCGCGCTCGGTCTCGGCTTGCGCGACGGCGCCCGCACGGTCCTCGTGACCGCCCCCGTACCGGATGCCGACGTGGCAGTGCGCGTCCACCAGTCCCGGCACGATCCACCCCGCCTCGCACAGCGTTTCGGCTCCGGACACGGGCTCGAAGGACACCTGGCCATCCCGCACCCAGAGATCGCGCATCTCGTCTTCGGGAAGAACCACACCTCGCAGATGCACCGCAGCAACCTCCTGGACGTCGTCGGTCGCCTCCAACCTACCGACCCCGTCCGGAACCGGTCGTCCGTGCGCACTACGGACCGCGACGGGCGGAGCCGGGCACCTCCGGAAACGACGAGCGCCGCGCACAAATGGTGTGCGCGGCGCTCGGAGCGTCTATTTCTTCGGGAACTTCAGTTTGGACAGGTCGAAACCGTCCAGGCCGGGGGGCAGCTGGTCGAGACCGGCCGGCATGTTCGAAAGGTCGGGCATGCCGGCGGGCATCCCCGGCATGCCGCCCATCCCGGGGAAGCCGCCGCGCACCTTCGGCGGCGTCGGGCCGCGACCCTTCTTGCCCTTCTTGCCCTTCTTCGCGTTGGCGCGGCGCGAGCCGGGCAGGCCCATCTGGCGGCCCATCATCGCCATCATCTTCTTCGCCTCGAAGAACCGGTCGACGAGCTGGTTGACCTCGGAGACCTGGACGCCGGAACCGTTGGCGATGCGCAGACGGCGGGACGCGTTGATGATCTTGGGATTCTCCCGCTCTGCCGGGGTCATGCCGCGGATGATCGCCTGCACCCGGTCGAGTTGCTTGTCGTCGACCTGCGCGAGCACGTCCTTCATCTGGCCCGCGCCCGGCAGCATGCCGAGCAGGTTGCCGATCGGGCCCATCTTGCGAATGGCCAGCATCTGGTCGAGGAAGTCCTCTAGGGTGAGCTCACCGCTGCCGATCTTGCGGGCGGCCTCCTCGGCCTGCTTGGCGTCGTAGACCTGCTCGGCCTGCTCGATCAGGGTGAGCACGTCACCCATGCCGAGGATGCGGCTGGCCATGCGGTCGGGGTGGAAGACGTCGAAGTCCTCGAGCTTCTCACCGGTCGAGGCGTACAGGATCGGGACGCCGGTGACCTCGCGGACACTCAGCGCCGCGCCACCGCGGGCGTCGCCGTCCAGCTTGGTGAGCGCCACACCGGTGAAGCCGACGCCGTCGCGGAACGCCTCGGCGGTGTTGACCGCGTCCTGGCCGATCATCGCGTCCAGCACGAACAGGGTCTCGTCGGGCTGCACGGCGTCGCGGATGCCCGCGGCCTGCCGCATGAGCTCCTCGTCGATGCCGAGGCGGCCCGCGGTATCCACGATGACGACGTCGTACTGCTTCTGCCGCGCTTCCTCGACACCGCCGCGCGCCACGTTCACCGGATCGGCGGCCGAGATGCCCAGCGGGTTCTCACCGCCACCGACGGAGGTGCCCGGGTGCGGCGCGTAGACGGGCACGCCCGCGCGCTCGCCGACCACTTGCAGCTGGGTGACGGCGCCGGGGCGCTGCAGGTCACAGGCCACCAACAGCGGCTGATGGCCCTGCGTCTTGAGCAGCTTGGCGAGTTTGCCCGCGAGGGTGGTCTTACCGGAACCCTGCAGACCGGCCAGCATGACCACCGTCGGCGGGTTCTTGGCCAGGTTCAGCCGCCTGGTCTCGCCGCCGAGGATGCCGACGAGCTCCTCGTTGACGATCTTCACGACCTGCTGGGCCGGGTTCAGCGCCGCGGAGACCTCCGCGCCCTTGGCGCGCTCCTTGATCCGCCCGATGAAACCGCGGACCACGGGCAGCGCGACGTCGGCCTCGAGCAGGGCGAGGCGGATCTCCCGACAGGTGGCGTCGATGTCGGCCGGTGACAGACGCCCCTTGCCGCGCAGATCCTTGAGGGCACCGGTAAGCCGGTCGGACAGGGATTCGAACACCGATCGCGCTCCTGATCTCGGGGGACGTCACATTCTCTCCCAGGGTAATGGGATCACCCGCATGTTCGCGCAGGCGGTGCGCCCTTCGGGTGCGAACGGTGCTCGTCAGTCGAGTACGCGACGGCGTGGTTTGACCGTTTTGCGGTAGTCGTGGTTCTCCGCGGCCACCATGAAGACCGCCTCGTTGGCGGTCAGGCCCAGCACGAGGGCCAGGTCGTCGAGCATTTCCCACTCCGCCGTGCTCGGGATGGGCGAGGTCGCGACGATGGACGCGATCGTCATCGCGGTCACCGCCTGTCGCCCGGTCAAGGTGCGACCCGGAAGCCAGGAGACCACCCACCGGTCGCCACCGACGCAGCGCGCCATGTGACTGGTCTCGTCACTCGTCATCGTGGATGCCGAAACGACTTCTATTGCCACCGACCTGCTCCCCTCATGCTCGCGATAGCCAGACGCTCTAGATCGTAGGGGCAGGCCACTGGGGCGGCGTTCAGTTGTAGCAAATATCTCGCAACAGATTGGTCACCGGAGAAATCCGCAGCTAGTCGGCATTTTCCGACTCTTGCGCGCCCTCCTCAGGGGGTTTGGGCGCAGTCCTGGGAACCACCGCGAGGACCGCCTTCTCGATCGCTTCCCGGCGTGCGGGACCGTCCTCGGCACCCAGCTCCAGGCAGAAACTGTCGACCACCGCGGACCCCATCGTGACCACCTTGGCCCAGCGGACGTCGGCTCCGCAGCCGGCCAGTCCGGCGGCCAAGCGGCTGAGCATCCCGATCCGGTCCTCGGCGCGCAACTCCAGGATCACCTGTCCCGGCACCGAGGTGTCCGACCAGAGCACCCTGGGCGCGGCCTGCGCGTACCGGCTCCGGCCGACGGTGCTCGCCTCGCGCTCGCGTTTGGCCAGCGCCGCGGACACGTCCAGATCGCCTGCCGTGGCGCGGATCAGTTCCTGCCGCAACAGACCAGGGTCGGGCGGGTCGCCGAACTTGGGCGCGACGACGAAAGTGTCCACCGCGGCGGCGCCTTCGACGCCGAGCGCGGCCGACAGCACCCGCAGCGAATGCAGCGCGAGCACACCGGCGGCGTCGGAGAGCAGTCCCGGGTTGTCCGGCGCGATGACGGTCACCGTGTAGGTGTGTTTGCTCGCACCCGGCTTCAGGTCCACGTGCACGCCACCCGCCCTCGCCTTCTCGACCAGTTCCGGTGCGATCGGCTCCGGTGTCGGCAGCTGGTCACCCGCCATCACCATCCGGCACCGCCGGACCAGCTCCCCGATCAGCGAGGCCTTCCAGTCGCCCCACACGCCGGGGCCGGTGGCCAGCGAATCCGCCTCGGCCAGGGTGTGCAGCAGTTCCAGCAGTTGCGGATCGGCGTCGAGCGCGGTGACGACGTAGCGCACCGTCTCCGGATCGGACAGGTCGCGCCGGGTGGCGGTTTCCGGCAGCAGCAGGTGATGGCGCACGATCGCGCTGAGGGTCCGCACGTCCGAGGGCCACAGACCGAGTCGGCGGCCGATGTGGGTGGCGAGTTCGGCGCCGACGACGCTGTGATCGCCCGCGCGGCCCTTGCCGATGTCGTGCAGCAGCGCGCCGAGGCCGAGCAGGTCGGGGCGGGCCACCCGGGTGCTGAGCGCGGAGGCGTAGGCGACCGTCTCCATGAGATGGCGATCGACGGTCCAGGTGTGCAGGACGTCGCGCGGCGGAAGGTCGCGCACGGCGCCCCACTCCGGCAGCAGCCTGCCCCACAGGCCCGTCCGGTCCAGCGCCTCGATCGCGTCGATGGTGCCGCGGCCCGCGCCCAGCAGGATCAGCAAGTCGTTGAGGGCGTCCTTGGGCCACGGCTCGCGTAGCTCCGGCGCGTCCTCGGAGAGCCGGTTCAGCGTGGTGGCCGACATCGGCAGGCCGGTCTGCGCCGACGCCGCCGCCACGCGCAGGATCAGCCCGGGGTCACGCTGAGGACGGGCGTCCCTGGCCAGCACGACTTCGCCGGCATGCTCGACCACCCCTTCGTCCAGCGGCCTGCGCACCGGCATGCGGCGCAGGCGGGCCAGTCCCCGCCGCGGAAGCGCGTTGGCCGCGGTGCGCAGCCCGACGTCCACGGAGTAGCTGACCGTGCGAGCCGAATCGCTCAGGGTGCGAGCCAGATCGAACCGGTCGCCGATGCGCAGCGCCGCGCCGATCTCGTCGGCGTCCTGCGCCCGCAACTGGTCGCGGGACCGGCCCGCGACGCGATGCAGTTCGGTGCGCACGTCCAGCAGGCGCCGGTGGGCCTGCTTCAATCCGCCGCCCGGCACATCCGGCCCGAGTCCGGGCATGGCGTCGGTCAGCTGGGCGATGGCCAGCGCGTCCAGCAGCTGGATGTCGCGCAGGCCGCCGCGCCCGTTCTTCAGATCCGGCTCGGCGCGGTGCGCGATCTCGCCGTTGCGCTCCCACCTGGCCTGGGCCTGCGCGATGAGCTCGTCGAAGCGGGAGCGGATTCCGGTGCGCCACTCCCGGCGCACGCCACCGATCAGCAGATTGCTCAGATCCTGGTCGCCGACGATGTGCCTGGCCTCGAGCATGCCGAGCGCGGCGATGAGATCGTCGGCGGCCACCCGCAACGCCTGCGGCACGGTCCGCACGCTGTGGTCGAGTTTGATATGCGCGTCCCACAGCGGATACCAGAGCTGGTCGGCGACCTCGGCCACCCTGGCCGGGTCGACGTCGTCGTGCAGCAGCACCAGATCCAGATCGGAGAACGGCAGCATCTCGCCGCGGCCGAGACCGCCGACGGCCACCACGGCCAAACCGCTGTCGGGGGCGATGCCGAGTTCGGCGCCCTTGCTCGTCAGCCAGAGTTCGTAGAGGTCCACCAGGGCCTGGCGCAGCGACCTGGCGTCCAACCGGGGATTGCGCGGCAGGCCTCCGTCGAGCAGTTGGGTGCGTGCCCGGACCAGGTCGGCCGCCCCGTTGGACACCTTGCCGTTGCCTTCTTCGGTGCCCTTCTGGTCACCGTCGTACTGACTAGCCACAACCCACCGCCCATTTTCATGCGCGCGGCCCCGCCCCGACCGGGAGCTCCGGTGGGAGCGGGGCCGCCGCTCGACTCGATTTTCCGCTACAGCGCGTCGGTGCCGCGTTCGCCGGTCCGCACCCGGATGATCGCCTCCACCGGCGTGACCCAGACCTTGCCGTCGCCGATCTTGCCGGTGCGGGAGGCCTCCACGATCACCTCCACCACCTTGTCGACGGACGCGTCGTCCACGACGACCTCGACACGGACCTTCGGCACGAAATCGACCGAGTACTCGGCGCCGCGGTACACCTCGGTGTGCCCCTTCTGCCTGCCGTACCCTTGGACTTCGCTGACGGTCATGCCCAACACACCCGCCTGCTCGAGACCGGACTTGACGTCCTCGAGCGTGAACGGTTTGACGATTGCGGTGATCAGTTTCATGTTCGTCATGCCTCCTTGACGGCCGAACGTGCCGTGCTACCCAGAGCGGCGAAGTCGTAGGCGGTTTCCGCGTGCTCGGACTCGTCCAAGCCCACCGACTCTGCTTCCTCGCTCACGCGCAGCCCAATGGTGAACTTCACGATATAGGCAATGATCAGCGTCGCGATGAAGGAGAAGACAAGTACCACACCGGCACCCACCGCTTGCCGCCACAGCTGATCGAATCCGCCGCCGTAGAACAGACCGGTCTTGGCCGCACCCGCCTCGGGCGCCGCGACGAAACCGACCATCAGAGTGCCGACGATGCCGCCGACCAGGTGCACGCCGACCACGTCGAGCGAGTCGTCGAAACCGAACTTGAACTTCAGGCCGACCGCGAGGGCGCACAGCGCGCCGGCGACGGCGCCGATGGCGAGCGCGCCGAGCACGTTCACCGAAGAACACGACGGGGTGATGGCGACCAGACCGGCCACGATGCCCGAGGCCGCGCCCAGCGAGGTGGGCTTGCCGTCGCGGATCTTCTCCACCAGCAGCCAGGCAAGCATGGCGGCGCAGGTCGCGATGGCGGTGATGATGAAGGTCGAGCCCGCGAGGCCACCGGAGGTCACCGCGGAACCGGCGTTGAAGCCGAACCAGCCGAACCACAGCAGACCGGCGCCCAGCATGACGAACGGCAGGTTGTGCGGACGGAACGGGGTCGTCGGCCAGCCCTTGCGCTTGCCGAGCACCAGCACCAGGGCCAGACCGGCCGCACCGGCGTTGATGTGCACCGCCGTGCCGCCGGCGAAGTCGACCGCGAGCAGCTTGTTCGCGATCCAGCCGCCCTCGTGCACGACGTTGCCGTCGGCGTCCTTGACGTCGAAGTCGAACACCCAGTGCGCGACCGGGAAGTAGACCACCGTGGCCCAGATGCCCGCGAACAGCAGCCACGCGCTGAACTTCATGCGGTCGGCGACCGCGCCCGAGATGAGGGCAACCGTGATGATGGCGAACATCAGCTGGAAGGCGACGAAGACGGTCGCCGGAATCGTGCCCGCGAGCGGGATGTTCACCGCTTCGGTGGTGACGACGCCTGCCGCGTCCTTGACCTCGGCCACGGAGTTGCCACCGATCAGGCCCTTCAAGCCGAAGAACTGCGTCGGGTCACCGATCACGCCGAATTTGTTGTCGCCGAAGGCCGTCGAGTATCCGTACAGCGACCACAAAACGCCGACCAGACCCATGGCGCTGACGCTCATCATGATCATGTTGAGCACGTTCTTCGACCGGACCATGCCGCCGTAGAAAAAAGCCAGGCCCGGCGTCATCAGCAACACCAGCGCCGAACTCACCAGCAGCCATGCGGTGTCACCGGTATCCGGTGCACCGGTAAGTGGAAAAGCCACCTTAATGTCCTCCTCATCTCGGGCCCCGCCGATTCCGGCAAATGGACCTGAACAGAAGGGTCCTCACTCGGTGTTTCATCCGTAGAGCTGTCGTGTTTCACCTACGTGAACGGATGGCGCAGCTGTGTTGCCACCGCGTTTCGTCACGTGCACCGGAGGTTTCCCGGCGCTGTGAGCACAAGATTCCGGAAACCGGACATTCGTTACCGCGGAGCCGGAGTCGGCAAACATCTGGGGTGTGATCCCCCTCGCACCGCGGCGGGCCCGCGATCGTCGACCGCGGACCCGCCCGCCACGTACCCGAACACTACGGGCGGCAACCGCTTTCGACAGCGCCGCCGAGTGCTGAGGACTTCAGCCCAGCAGCGCGTCCACGAACGCGGCGGGCTCGAACGGGGCCAGATCGTCGGCGCCCTCCCCGAGCCCGACCAGCTTCACCGGCACACCCAGTTCGTGCTGGACCTGGAAGACGATGCCGCCCTTGGCCGTCCCGTCCAGCTTGGTCAGTACGACGCCGGTGATATCGACCACTTCGGCGAACACCCTGGCCTGGGTCAGCCCGTTCTGGCCGACGGTCGCGTCCAGCACCAGCAGGACCTCGTCGACGGCCGCCTTCTTCTCCACGACGCGCTTGACCTTGCCCAGCTCGTCCATCAGGCCCGTCTTGGTGTGCAGGCGACCGGCCGTGTCGATGAGCACCACGTCGACGCCGCGCTCGACGCCCGCGGCCACCGCGTCGAACGCGACCGCGG
>NZ_BAFP01000100.1 GCF_000308455.1 Nocardia abscessus NBRC 100374
TGACCAGAGCCGCGCCCGGAATCGGGACGGGCCCGTGCGGATGGGGGTCCCAGACGATTGGGACGTGGGCGGCGTGGGCGCGCAGCAGCGTACGTATCTGCGGGTGGGCCGCGATACCGCGGCCGTAGTCCGAGACCAGAACGGCGTGCGCCGCCGCGACCACGGCATGCGCCTCCTCGGGCAGCGGGTCCGCGCCGACTCGTCCGGTGCCGGAATCCATTCTGGCGATCAAGACGGGCCGCGTGAGCTGCCTGGCCTTGGTGTGCCCGTTCGGGCTCGCCCACGGGCCGACCGCTCGCACCCGTTGCTTGCAGACGGTCGAACCGCGCAGGGGCAGGGCGATGACCCGCACATGCCGATCCAGCAGCCGACGCAGCCGCGCGGCCGCCTCGTCCGCGGCGAAACCCGCGATGAGCACCACTTCCCGGTGATCGGACGCGGCGAGCCGGGCCGCCAAGGCGGCGCCACCCGGCCGGAACGTCCGGTTCGCGACGTCGACGACCGGAGCCGCCGCTTCCGGGCTGCACCGGTCGGCGCGGCCGTCGATGTCTATGTCGAGCATCGCGTCGCCGATCACGACGAGCGGATCGCCCGCTGCCATCACTGCCGCTCCAGGCGTGCGATCGAGACCCGGCCGCTCATCCGGGCCCGCCCGGACCCGTCGCGACAGCGTCGACCAGCAGGTCGTCCCATCGCCGCACGAAGTCGTGGATGCCGAAATGCGTCAGTGCCCAATGCCGGGCAGCTTTTCCCGCTACCTCGGCCGCCATCCGATCGCCCAGGAAGTGCCGGACGGCCTGGGTGAGTACATCAGGGTCGGCCGAGACCACGCCGGCTTCGGGCGGAATCGACGCGTGCGCCTCGGTGGCGGCGACGGCGACGACGGGCATGCCCAGGTGCATCGCCTCCAGGACCGACAGCCCGAGCGAAGTCCAGCGCGGCGTGTGCACGAAGACGCGCCGCCGCGCCAGTTGCCGGTGCAGGCGATCCTGGACGTGCTCGCCCGCGCCGTGCACCCGCCGAGACGAGCAGCGCAACGCTTCGTGCACGTTCTCGGTGCCGATGCCGTAGACGTCGATCGGGGCGGCCCGCGACAGCGGGACGAGCAGGTCGGTGCCGTTGACACGCCAGCGCAGCACCGGTTCGTCGACGACCGTCGCGGCGCGCGGGAGTTCGCCGGTGTAGGAGTAGCCGGGGTCCGGCACGCCGCGCGGAATTACGGTCACCGGAGTGCGGCCGCTGTCCCACATCAGCCGATTGAAGTGCGTCACGTGGACCAGAGTCAGGTCGGGACGGTCCGCGAGCGGGTGCCTGGACAGCGCCGCGTGCTGGTCAGGGGTGTTGTGCTCGACGTACAGCACCGGCACGTCGACGCCGGGCCTGCACCGCGACCATTCCCCGATCAGATCCAGTTCGCGCGGGCGCTGCGCCACCACCACGTCGATCGATTCGCCCGCGAGCGCGTCCGGCGCCACTTCGACGGCCGTGTCCGGCCAAGGACGCCCGCACCGCCCCCGGGCCCATGTGCCGAGCCGGGAATCGAACGGAATCAGATAGCGATGACCGCCCTGGACGAATGACGTCGTCCAGGAGCCGTGCACGTGCCAGACGAGCACGTTCAACCGCCGTCCCGTCGCGCGCCGGGCGCGGGCGTCGGTCACGGCCGAAAGCTCTCGGTGGACGGGCAGACCAGCGGCTCTCCGACGGTGGTCGTGTCTGGTGAGACCGTCACGTCGTGCCCACGCCGCGCCATCGCCGCCGACAGTTCGGCCACGTGCACGTTCTGTTCACCGGCGTCGACACCACCGAGCTGGGCCAGCGGGCTGGCGTGGTCGGACACCATGGCGATCTTCACTGCCGGCTCCGTTTCGTCGCGGACGACTGGATCGAGTAGCGCAGTAGCCGATCGGGCCGCACCGCGACAGCCCGCCACCTGCGGACATGCCCTGGCCGCCCGGGCCGAAACATCGATCGCGAAAACCCGGCTGTGGCGGGCCGCCGCTCACAAGAGGCGGTGACCGGACCTCCGGAGCTCCGCTCGCCGCGCGGCGGGCTGCCGGCTGGGCGGGTAGGGACGCGGTGCGTACGGGCGAACGGTCGCCGCTTCGGGGCCGTGGTCGGTGATGGTGGTGGTGAGGACGACGGTGCCGTGCCGCCATTCGGTCCCCGTGGCTGGGAGGAGGGCGCGGTGCGCGCGAAGGGCTCGCGATCGGATCGGGGAATGCGTTGTGGTCGTCACGGGAGCGTGGGGCCGGAGTTCGGGTCAGTAGGCGAGCGGGTACTCGTCGTCGGGGAGCGGGGTGAGGATTGCTTGTTCGAACCGGTCGACTCGGTCGGCGTGGTCGAACGCTTCCCGGATGCGTTCGGCCAGTGGCGTGGGTGCCGTGGCGTCGATTCCGGTGTGCTCACGGCAGTCGACAGGTGACCGCTGTTCGAGGTGATCGGCGGTGCTGCCGGCGGGAATCGTCGAGTTGTTCACGGTGGTCCTCCTGGTTCAGGCCGTCGCGGATGCGGGAGCCGCGGGCCCGGACGTCGGTGCCGGGCCCGCGTCGGAAGAGAGTGACGTGACGATTGGATCGGTCCGAGCATCACCTGCCTTTCTCATTCCTCGTACCTCCGATTGATCTGCGGTCCCCGTGCGAAGGAAGGCCCGCGCTCGCGCGGATGCGGCAGGGGCGCCGGATCCGGCGACGTCCGGTGGCCACTTCCGCGGAAAGCCACAGCGCGGTTACTCCCTGGGGGCCGAGTCGGTTGTGGTCACACCTCCAGCTCACACCGTTCTGATTCACCGGGTCAAGATAACCTATGTCTATTCAGACAGATTTCTTATAGCACCATACAGAGTGGGATGCAAGGGCTTGACAGAGAAAATCCGCCCGCATTACAGCATGATCGTACGGATGGTCCGGAAATGCGACATCGCCGCAGGCCGGGGGGTATACGAGAATCGCCGCGCCGAGAATCAGGACAGGACGCGGCTCGAGGGCTTCGGCAGAGACGGCCGGGGAGTTTCGTGGAGCGGATGACGGGATTCGAACCCGCGACCCTCACCTTGGCAAGGTGATGCGCTACCAGCTGCGCTACATCCGCACTCGCATCGCGGCGTCCGCGATGCGACACAGAACATTAGCGGACACGCGCGGCAAAAAGCCAATCGCCGCTCATGCCGCCCGGTCGCGGCGCAGGCCGAGTCCGGCCGCGATCAGGCAGGCCAGGGCGACGACGCCGACGAACCAGGGGAACACGGTGCTCAGGCCCCAGGTGGTGGCGGCCCAGCCGGCCAGGATGGTGGGCAGAGCCATCGCCGAGTAGGCCAGCAGGTAGTACGCGGACATCGTCTCGCCGCGCTTGTGCTGCGGCACCACTTCCGACAGGTGCCGCAGCGAACCGCCGAAACCGAGTCCGAAAGTCGCCCCGAGTGCGACACCCGCGGCGAGCACCGCGATCCAGTGGTGCGTGGCCAGTGCGGGCACGGTCAGCAGCAGCGCCAGCGCCATGCCGATGTCGCCGAGGATCGCGGCCCACCGGGCGGGCACGCCGGTCGCGAACAGTTGCGCGGTGGCACCCGACAGCGCCGTCGAGGCGACGACGGCGCCGCCGAAGACCAGATTGTGGATGCCGGTCTGCTGCGCGGCCAGCGACGGGTACAGCGACAGCAGCACGCCCAGCACCGACCAGGCCGCCATCACGCCGATGGCCGAGAACCAGAAGTCGGCGCGGATTTCCTGCGGCACCGCGGGTTTCGCGATCCGGATGCGCCCGGCCACCCGGGCGGAGTGCGGCTCGCGCAGCGCGAGCACGCCGACGCCGATGGCCAGGCAGACGACGGTGATCACGACGTAGGGGGTGCGCAGCGGATGCGGCGCGTACTGCGCCAGCAGCGCCGAGCCCAGGATGGCCACGGCCATTCCCACATTGAACGCGACGCCGCTGAGCTGCCCGGACCGCGCGCCACGGTGCGGGCGCAGGTCCAGCAGCGCGGCGGCTCCCGCGACCACGGTCGAGCCGACCGCGATCCCGTGCAGCGCTCGCGCCAGCAGCAGCATGGGCACACTGTCGGCGAGCACGAATACCCCCAACCCGGCGACCATCGTGGCGAAGGCGCCGAGCAGCACCGGCTTCCGGCCCACCACATCGGAAATCCGACCGGACACCAGCACCGCGCCCAGGGCGGCCACCGCGTAGACGGCGAACACGATGGTCGTGGTGAGCGGCGAGAGATGCCACTGCTCCTCGTAGATGCCGTAGAGCGGGGCGGGCACGCCGGAAACCCCGAGCGCTACGCCGGTGGCCGCGAGCACCAGGGCGTAAGCCCAGCGCTGCGCGGTCTGCTCCTCGACGGCCACCGCCATCGTCGCTGCCATCGGAACTCCGATCGGGTAAGTTTGATGATCATCGAACTAGAGTCGACCATACCTCCGGTACGACGATCATCAAACCTGGGAGTGATCCAGATCATGACCGATGTCCGTGGCGCGGAGCAGCAGGCGCCCTCCGTGGCCGCGCTGCCCACAGTGCTCAACGCGCTGCAGGACCCGGTGCGATTGGAGATGGTGCGGCGGCTCGGCAACGCGGGAACGGCGGTCCGCTGCGGCGCGCTCTACGAGGTGATCAACAAATCGACCGCCACCCACCATTTCAAGATCCTGCGCGACGCAGGCGTCATCGAGCGCCTGGTCATCGACGGGCACACCTGCCAGCGCCTGCGCATCGACGACCTCGAATCCGCCCTGCCCGGGCTGGTGCCGACGATCATCGCGGCCGCCAACCGCGCCCGGCAGGAATGACGCAGCCGGCGCAGACGCGCGCTCAGCAGTTGTCGAAGCGCCACTGCCCGTCGATGAATGTCCAGGTCGCCGGCTTCCGGTCGTCCTGGGCCGCACGGGCGTCGAAGTTCTCGACCGTGACCGTCCCCGTCGATCCCGACGTGGTGACGGTGACCTTCGACGGCTTGGACTTCAGGTCCCTGCCGTCGTAGAGCTGCGCCATCGACGCCACGTAGTCGTCCTGGTTCAGCGTGAGCCTGCAACGCGCGGAACGGAACCGGTAGGCGGCGGCGTAGTCGTGGGCGGCCAGCGCGTCGGTCATCTTCGTGGCTTCCTCGCGCAGCGCGTCCGCGGTCGGCTCCCCCGCCTTGCCCGCCTCCGCGTCCGTTCCGCCGCACCCGGCCAGTACGAGGATCGGCATCGAAACCGCGCCCAGCACGCGAAGGGCCCGATTCGTTCGGTTCATCTCGACTCCTTGGCAGAGATCGCCGGATCCGACACCCGGACAATCGAGTTCAGCGCCCTCCGGCGGGACCGACGGCCGGGCGGCCGAAACGATATCGCGCCGACGGATTTCCCGCCAAGCCGCGGGCGGATCGCCCGCGGCGAGGATCAGCTCGGCACCAGCCGCCGTACCGTGGCGGGCAGGTCACGGGTGCGCTTGTAGGGTCCGGCGACCGACGCGGCGAAGGGTCGAGCCAGCAGTGTGCGCGCGATGGCGGACACCTCGTCGGTGGTGACGGCGTCGATGCGGGCCAGGGTCTCCGACACGCTGCGGTGATTGCCGTAGCTGAGTTCGCTGCGCCCCAGACGGTTCATGCGCGAGGCGGAGTCCTCCAAGCCGAGCACCAGCCCGCCGCGCAACGAGCCCTTGGCCCGCGCACACTCCGCGTCGGTGATGCCATCGGCGGCCACTTCCTCCAGCACGCCGCGCGCCAGGGTCGCCACCTCGCCCAGGTTCTCCGGCTGGCAGCCGATGTAGACCGAGAACGCACCGGTGTCGGCGAACGTGTCGACGCTGGAATACACCGAGTAGGCCAGCCCGCGCTCTTCCCGGATGCGCTGGAACAGCCGCGAACTCAGCCCACCGCCGACCACCGTGTTCAGCACCGACAACGGCCAGCGCCGCTCCCCCTCGTGCCGCCCGAAGGCGCGCACGCCGAAAGCCAGGTGCGCCTGCTCGCTGTCGCGATGACTCCATTGCAGCTGCGGCGCGGCGTTCGGCCGGAACCGGCCCTCGCGCCGCCGCGCGGGCGTCGCCGCCGGATCGAGCCGATTCTCGAAGGCACGATGCACCAATTCCACGGTGTGCTCGTGCTCCACGTTGCCCGCGACGGCGACCACCATCCGGTCCGGCCGGTAGCGGCGCAAGTGGAAGGACCGCAGCTGCGCGGCCCGCATCCCCTCGATGGATTCGATGGAGCCGATCACCGGCCGCCCGATCGGGTGATCGCCGAACAGCGCGGCCAGGAACGAGTCACCGACCAGGTCCTCGGGGTCGTCGTCGCGCATGGCGATCTCCTCGAGCACCACCTGCCGCTCCACGTCCACGTCCGACGACCGGCACAGCCCGTTGAGCACCACGTCGGAGACCATGTCGACGGCCAGGGGCAGATCCTCGTCCAGGACGTGCGCGTAGTAGCAGGTCTGCTCCTTCGCGGTGAACGCGTTGAGCTCGCCGCCGACCGCGTCCATCGCCTCGGCGATGTCCAGGGCCGACCGCGTCGGCGTCGCCTTGAACAGCAGGTGCTCCAGGAAATGCGCGGCGCCCGCGACGGTCGGGCCCTCGTCGCGCGAACCGACCCCCACCCAGACGCCGACGGACGCCGACCGGACGCCGGGCAGATGCTCGGTGACCACGCGCAACCCGCCGGGCAGGACGGTGCGCCGCACTCCGCTGTCCGAATCCGCCCGCAGCTCGAGTGACGAACCCCCCCGCCCGGTGTTGAGCAGAGGGGTTGTCGTCTTCTTCTTCGTCACAGGGACAAGTACTACTCGGTCCCGGCCGAGCCCGCATCGGCCGCGTCGTCGCCGGGCTCCTCGGCGTTCTCCTCGACCGGCACGAGCGAGATCTTGCCGCGGTTGTCGATGTCGGCGATCTCCACCCGCAGCTTGTCGCCGACGTTCACGACGTCCTCGACCTTGGCCACGCGCTTGCCGTTACCCAGCTTGGAGATGTGCACCAAGCCGTCGCGGCCCGGCAGCAGGGAGACGAACGCGCCGAAGGCGGTGGTCTTGACGACCGTGCCCAGGAAGCGCTCGCCGACCTTCGGCAGCTGCGGGTTGGCGATGGCGTTGATCGCGTCGATCGCGGCCTGCGCGGACGGGCCGTCGGTCGCGCCGACGAACACGGTGCCGTCGTCCTCGATGGAGATGTTGGCGCCGGTGTCCTCGGTGATCTGGTTGATCACCTTGCCCTTGGGGCCGATCACCTCGCCGATCTTGTCGACCGGGATCTTGATCGCGGTGACGCGCGGCGCGTACGGGCTCATCTCGTCCGGGGTGGCGATGGCCTCGGCCATCACGTCCAGGATCGTGGTGCGCGCGTCGTGGGCCTGGCTCAGCGCACCGGCCAGCACCTGCGAGGGGATGCCGTCCAGCTTGGTGTCCAGCTGCAACGCGGTGACGAACTCGCGGGTGCCCGCGACCTTGAAGTCCATGTCGCCGAAGGCGTCCTCGGCGCCGAGGATGTCGGTCAGCGCGACGTAGCGGACCTCGTCCTCGCCCTTGTCGTTGGTGATGGTGTCCGACACCAGGCCCATCGCGATACCGGCGACCGGCGCCTTCAGCGGCACACCGGCGTTCAGCAGCGACAGGGTGGAGGCACACACCGAGCCCATCGAGGTGGAGCCGTTGGAGCTCAGCGCCTCCGAGACCTGCCGGATGGCGTACGGGAACTCCTCCTGGCTGGGCAGCACCGGGATCAGCGCCCGCTCGGCCAGCGCGCCGTGACCGATCTCGCGGCGCTTGGGCGAACCGACTCGCCCGGTCTCACCGGTGGAGAACGGCGGGAAGTTGTAGTGGTGCATGTAGCGCTTGCTGGTCTCCGGGCCGAGCGAGTCGACCTGCTGGGCCATCTTCACCATGTCCAGGGTGGTGACGCCCATGATCTGGGTCTCGCCCCGCTCGAACAGCGCCGAGCCGTGGGCGCGCGGTACGACCGCGACCTCGGCCGACAGCGCACGGATATCAGCGAGCCCACGGCCGTCGATACGGAAGCCGTCGGACAGGATGCGCTGGCGCACCAGCTTCTTCGTGACCGAGCGGAACGCGGCACCCAGTTCCTTCTCGCGTCCGGCGAAGTCGTCGCCGAGCCGGTCGAGCACGGCGAGCTTGATCTCGTCGATCTTCTCCTCGCGCTCCTGCTTGCCCGCGATGCCCAGCGCCTCGCTCAGCTCGCGCTTGGCGGCGCCTTCGACGGCCTCGTACACGTCCTGGCCGTACGGCGGGAACAGCGGGAACTCTTCGGTCGGCTTCGACGCCAGCTCGGCGAGGTCCTGCTGCGCGCGGCACAGGCGGGCGATGAACGGCTTGGCGGCCTCGAGGCCCTCGGCGACGACGGTCTCGGTCGGCGCCTGCGCGCCACCGTCGATCAGCTCGATCACCTTGTCGGTGGCCTCGGCCTCGACCATCATGATGGCGACGTCACCGGAGTCGACCACGCGGCCCGCGACCACCATGTCGAACACGGCGCCCTCGAGCTGCTCGACGGTCGGGAAGGCCACCCACTGGCCTTCGATCAGCGCGACACGCACGCCGCCGACCGGGCCGGAGAACGGCAGGCCCGCGATCTGGGTGGACGCGGACGCGGCGTTGATCGCCACCACGTCGTAGAGGTCGTTCGGGTCCAGGCTCAGCACGGTGACCACGACCTGGATCTCGTTGCGCAGGCCGTCGACGAACGACGGACGCAGCGGCCGGTCGATCAGTCGGCAGGTCAGGATCGCGTCGGTGGAGGGGCGGCCCTCACGGCGGAAGAACGATCCGGGGATGCGGCCCGCGGCGTACATCCGCTCCTCGACGTCGACCGTCAGCGGGAAGAAGTCGAACTGGTCCTTGGGCTGCTTGCCCGCGGTGGTGGCCGACAGCAGCATGTTCTCGTCGTCCAGGTAGGCGACGACCGAACCGGCGGCCTGCCGGGCGAGGCGTCCGGTCTCGAACCGGATGGTGCGGGTGCCGTAGCTGCCGTTGTCGATCAGCGCGACGGATTCGAATACGCCCGGTTCGACCTCGACGGCCGAGCTCTTGCGTTCAGTTGTTTCGGTCATTCTTCTCTCTCAACCTCTCGTCTTCGCCGGCTCGAGCGCTCGTCGGGCGCGATCCGGCTGTCGTCAGCCGTACCGGGTACGGACGCGCGGCAACCTTCGTGGCTGCGACGCGCACACCCGGCCGAATCCCCTTGGAGACGGCGACGCGGAGGCGGTCATCGATCGAAGCCCGACGGCGCCAACTCGCTGCCGATAGGCCACTACCGAAGACCGACGCCACGCGGGCGGGTGCATACGGCTGTGCAATGTTGTCGTGCGCAGGGGGGCGATCCACCCCTATACACAAATAGCCAACGAGGCGATTGTACGTCTCCCCATCGGCTGAACCAGCGACCGCCTCGGACACCCACGTGTCGAGCAGCCGGTTACCACTTCCCCGCCCCGCATCGAGTCACCGGTCACCTGGGAAACCGACCCCTGCGAGTCGGCCGAGGCCCCCACCTGCACGGGAACCGAGTCGTCGATGCGTAGAGATTCTCGCTGATCTGCGGGCAAAGCCTCACCCGGCTATCAGTGTGACCGCGCTCCGGGTGGCCATGGTCGGTACGCCTCAATGTCGACTCACCGCATCCCATGGAACTCGAACTCCAGGTATCGCCCGTGCGACCGCCGCAAGGCAACGGCCGACAACGGGCGCGCAAGCTACCCCGAATCGGAACCGAATCGGCCCCGCCACGTCTTTCGAGCGAAGCGAGACCGAGCATTGCCCGTTCGTGGCCCGGCTCGCGTCCGAGCGGCCGCCGCGTCCGCGACGAAGTCGCCAGCGGCGGTCGCTCGGACGCGAGCCACTGGAAAAAATTACCGCCTGAGCCCGAGCCGCTCGATCAGCGAACGGTAGCGGTTGATGTCGTTGTCCTGCAGGTACTTCGACAGCCGCTTGCGACGACCGATCAGCGCCATCAGACCGTGGCGGGTGTGGTGGTCGTGCTTGTGCTTCTTCAGGTGCTCGGTGATGTCGGCGATCCGCTTGGACAGCAGCGCGATCTGCGCCTCCGGCGAGCCGGTGTCCTTCTCGTGCAGGCCGTACTCGGCGAGAATCGCCGACTTCTGCTCGGTGGTCAGCGCCATGGGGCATCCACTCCTGTTTCTCAGTTCCGCGCTCGAATGTCCGGTTACCCGGGTGCGGGCGCCACCGCGGACCGCAGCAAACCCGAGGGACCACCCTACCGGACCGGGCTCTTCCTGCCGAAATCGCAGGTCGATCGGCACGGCCTGCCGCACCGGGCGTGCGGCGCTCGACTTCATGAAGTCCTGACGCTCACCCGGCGTCGACGGCGATGAGAATTTTGCGCGCGGTCTCCACGTCGCGACCCATGCACTCGATCAGCTCGTCCACGGACTCGAACTTGCGCTGCCCCCGGATGTGCTCGACGAAGTCGACCGCGACGTGCTGGCCGTACAGATCGGCCTCGCCGTCGAGCACGTACGCCTCGACCGTGCGGGCGCGGCCGGAGAAGGTCGGGTTGGTGCCCACCGAGATGGCGGCCATGGCCCGCTCACCCGGGGTGACGGTACCGATGGTGGGGCCGGGGCCGAGCACGGTGAACCATCCCGCGTACACGCCGTCGGCCGGAATCGCGGCGTGCATCGGCGGAGCGACGTTCGCGGTCGGGAAACCGAGCTGCTTGCCGCGGCCGTCACCGTGCACGACGACGCCTTCGACCCGGTGCGGCCGCCCCAGCGCCTCCGCCGCGGCAGCCATGTCGCCCGCGTCGACGCACGCGCGGATGTAGGTGGAGGAGAAGGTCACGGCGTGTTCGGCGAGCAGTGTCACGCCGTCGACCTCGAAGCCGAATCGCTTGCCGAGTTCGCGCATGGTCTCGACCGTGCCCGCGGCCTTCTTGCCGAAGGTGAAGTTGTCGCCGACCACCACCTCCACCACGTGCAACCGCTCCACCAGCAGATCGTGGACGTACCGCGCGGGGGTCAGCTTCATGAATTCCTGAGTGAAGGGCATGACGCAGAACACGTCGACGCCCAGTTCCTCGGCCAGTTCGGCACGGCGGGTCAGCGTGGTCAGCTGCGCGGGGTGCGAGCCGGGGCGGACCACTTCCATCGGGTGCGGGTCGAAGGTCATCAGCACCGCGGGCACGCCGCGCGCGGCGGCGGACTTCACGGCCCGGCTGATCAACTGCGCGTGGCCGCGGTGCACACCGTCGAACACACCGATCGTGAGGACACAGCGCCCCCAGTCCGCGGGCACCTCGTCGAGACTTCGCCATCTCTGCACAGTGCGCAGCCTACGCAAATCAGGTAGCGAACAGTATTCGGGCGTGCTGATCTCACACAACACTTCCGCGCGCCGGGAGGTGGCGAGCGGGGCCGGATCGGCGCACCGGCGTCGTCCGCCCGGCCGGGCGACCCGTGACCCGTCCGGAGCGGACGCCGACCGCGTCGGCCCGTCGGGCCGGTCCGACCGAGCGGGGCGCGTTCACGGCACTGCCGTATTTCGCCGCCGAGAGTTAACCGCCGAGTGGCCGAGGCCTCACGCGACGGTGCGATTCCGTGCGCGGGCGTCGGTGATCACGACATCGCCGACGGAAACTTCGCGCACCGGAAACGTGCCGGACGGATTGGTGAAAGTGCCGGGACACCCAGGGTTTTCCACGCTCCCACAAGCTCGTCTCTCGCCAGCAGCGGGAATGGTCTAGCGTCCAGTTCGATCGGCGAGAAAAGTGTCCGGAGTACCCATGAAAAGTGCAGTCAAGCAGGTTCGTGTGATCAAACCGTCCGACGCGGCGGAGACTTTCGGACGACAACGACAACGCCTCACTCCCTGCGTAACCACGGAAACCTGTGGTGCGACCGGTATTTCGGCCGGGATGGTCACCATGCCCCCTGGCGCCATGTCGAAAGCGCATTATCACGCGCACAGCGAGATCGTCGTCGTCTGTCTGCGCGGCCGGGCGGTCACGCTCATCGGCCCGCGGTTGACTCCGTATTTCCACGGCCCCGGCGAGTTCATCTATATCCCCGACGGCGTCTTGCACGTGGCGGTGAACCTGGACGAGACCGAGGACTTGGTCGCGGTGGAAATGCGGACCGATCCCCTGTTCAACGAGGACGTGGTGCTGACTCCGGAATACGACGCCGACGTGGCCGAAATCGTTGCCCGCCTGCGCGGCCAACAGCCGGTCGGCTCCTGAGATGGCCCTTTCGAAGCGCAGCCGCGGCGCGGCCGAAGTGACCAGCGGGCCGATCGACGACATCTTCGCGGCGCTGGCAGGCCGCCCCGACGTCGTCTCGTTCGCCGTCGGAGCGCCCGATCCGGCCCTGTTGCCCACCGAGCTCGTCGCGACGCTGTCGCAAGCCGTCATCGGCAGATACGGCAGCGCCGTGCTCCAGTACGGGATGACCCAGGGATTCTCCCCGCTCCTGGACGAAGCCCGGAATCTATTGCGCGATCGCAATATTCGGTGTTCGCCCGATAACCTGCACATCTCCACGGGCGGATCCGGCGCATTGCACAACGTGTGTTTGGCGCTGCTCGACCCACATGACGTGGTTCTGGTGGAAACTCCGACCTACGGCCCGGCGGTCAAAGAATTCCGCAGCCACGCCGCCACCGTCGTCGCCGTGCCGTCCGACGATTTCGGCGTGCTGCCCGAAGCACTGGAAGAGGCACTGGTCCGATATGACGTCGCATTCGTGTACCTGCTTCCGACATTCCAGAATCCGACCGGCCGGACGATGCCCGCCGAGCGGCGCGAACGAATTGCCGAGATCGTCGTCCGCCACGGCACGCTGATTATCGAGGACGATGTCTACACCGACCTGCGCTACCGCGGAGTGCCACCGCCAGCGCTGGCGTCTTTCGCGCCGGACAACTCGATCTACATCACGTCCCTGTCCAAAACGCTCGCTCCGGCGATCCGTGTCGGCATCACCGTCATGCCCGCGGATCTGCTGAAAACCGTGCTCGCCTTGAAGCAGGGCATCGATATGCAGACCTCGACCTACTGCCAGGCGATTGCCGCCGAGTTCCTGGGCAGCTCGGCCGGGGCCGAGCACCTGGCCCACGTCGTGGACGCTTACTCGGCCAAACTGGACATCTTGGACGCCGCCGTGCAACGGCATCTCCCGACCGGGTTCCGCTGGGTCGTGCCCGACGGCGGGATGTTCCTGTGGGTCGAGGGCCCGCCCGGTTTCGACGCCGACGCGCTGCTGGAGGCAGCGCTGCGCCGCGGCGTCGCCTTCCTGCCGGGAAGCGTCTGCTACGCCGAGGACGTCGCCCAGCACCGCAACACGATGCGGCTGAGCTTCGCGAACGTGCCGCGCGAGGACATCGACCGCGGCGTCGCGCTGCTGGCGTCGGTCTGCGCGGGCGCGGCATGAGTGAGCGGCATCCCGTGCTGGGCACCTGGGAGGTCATCGCCGACGGCGCTCCGTTCGGCTACCACGTGATGCAGTTCCACCCGGGCGGCACGATGCTGCAATCGAATCCGGACCACGGAAACCGCGCCACCAGTGACAGCAACGGCATGGGCACCTGGCGATCCGACGGCGACCGGGTCACCGGCGCGTTCCTGGAGTTCACCGTCGATCGAACGGATCCCGCCGTCGTGCGCAAAGGGATCGTCGCCTTCGACCTGGAAGTGACCGGCGACCGGTTCACCGGATCCGCCACGGCGACCTTCTACGAACTGTCCGGCGCACCGGTCCGCGCCCCGGTCACGGCACGCCTGAGCGGTAGACGGTTCGACGGCGCGGCCGCGCATCGCGCTGCGCTGAACCGCTCCGCAACCGCGTGACGACGTCGAGGTCAGGGCCCGCACGGCTCCGCGTCCGGAGCGGACGCCGGTCCGCCCGCTCGCGGATCAACGACGAATCGCGATTCGTTTGCGATGCCCCAACGGCGAGTCGCAGGATGTGTGGATCGGCACGCCAGTGCCTAAGCTCGGGTGTGTGCCCGGTAAACGAGATATCGCCACTCGACGCGAGTTGGCCGACGCCCCGGTTCCGGGCGATCCGCACGGCGGTACCGCGACGATCGCGCCTGTGCTCTCGTCGGTCGCCCAGGACTACCTGAAGGTCATCTGGACCGCGCAGGAGTGGTCCCAGGAGAAGGTGACCACCAAGCTGCTCGCCGAGCGGATCGGCGTGTCGGCCTCTACCGTGTCCGAAGCGGTGCGCAAGCTCGCCGACCAGGGATTGGTCGAGCACGCCCGCTACGGAGCGATCACCCTCACGCACGAGGGCCGCCGCGCCGCCATCGCGATGGTGCGCAGGCACCGGCTCATCGAGACGTTCCTGGTGAACGAGCTCGGTTACGGCTGGGACGAGGTGCACGACGAGGCGGAGGTGCTCGAGCACGCGGTCTCGGAGTTGCTGATGGCGCGCATCGACGCGAAACTCGGCTACCCCGATCGCGACCCGCACGGCGACCCGATCCCCTCGGTGGACGGCGCGGTGCCCACCCCACCCGCGCGCCAGCTCAGCGATTTCCACGCCGGTGAGCACGGCCGGGTCGCCCGCATCTCGGACGCCGATCCCGACATGCTGCGCTACTTCGACTCCGTCGGCATCGCCTTGGACACCGTCATCACGGTGGTCGAACGCCGCGACTTCGCGGGCACCATCGCCATCCGAATCGGCGCCACCGAGTCCGCCACCGACCTCGGCCGCCCCGCCGCCGAGGCCATCTGGCTCACCGCCTGAGCCGCGGGTCCGCCCGGTCGTTCGAGCGGACCGGGCAGCCGAATCGGAACGCTTCGAACCACCGGAGATGCCGGGTTGCATCGTCGGCCCGTGCCACTCGGTCCGACACCCGTCGACCGGGCCGAGGTCGACCTCACCTCGGCCCGCACCAGCACCACTATCAGGGTTGCGGCCGGCGAAACGGCGCTGGAGCGTCGACCGGGATCTCGGCGATCGGTCAGCCGAGTTCCGCCGCGGCGGGGCGGGCCAAGTCGGCCGCTCGGGCGGCGATGGCATCGCCGAGTTCGTCGGTGGTAGCCGTGCCGCCGAGATCCGGGGTGCGGACCTCACCTGCGGCGAGCACGTCGCGGACGGCTCGGTCTATCGCGGCGGCCGCGGCCGACTCGCCGAGATGGTCGAGCATCATCGCACCCGCCAGGATCTGCGCGACCGGGTTGGCGATGCCCTGACCGGCGATGTCGGGGGCGCTGCCGTGCACGGCCTCGAACATCGAGGGGCCGGTGCGCTCGGGATTGATATTGCCCGACGGCGCCAGACCGAGCCCGCCGGTGACGGCGGCGGCGAGATCGGAGAGGATGTCGCCGAACAGATTCGAACCCACGATCACGTCGAGCCGGTCCGGGTGCAGCACGAGTTCGGCGGCGAGCGCGTCGACGTGCATCTGCCGCGTCGTCACCTGCGGGTAGTCGGTCGCGACGCGTTCGAAGACACTGTCCCAGTACGGCATCGAGTGGATGATCCCGTTGGATTTGGTCGCCGAGCACAACCGCCCGGACCGTTCGGCGGCCCGCTCGAACCCGTAGCGGATGATCCGCTCGCACCCCGTGCGGGTGAACACCGACTCCTGGAGCACGAATTCGTCGGGGCGGCCCTCGTTGTGGATGCCGCCGATCCTGGAGTACTCGCCCTCGGAGTTCTCCCGCACGATCAGGATGTCCAGGTCGTCGGCGGTCCGGTCGCGCAGCGCCGACTCCGTGCCGGGCAGCAGGCGCACCGGACGCAGGTTGACGTACTGACCGAAGGCACGGCGCAGCGGGATCAGCAGCCCCCACAGCGAGACATGGTCGGGCACACCGGGAAACCCGACGGCGCCGAGCAGGATCGCGTCGAAGTCCGCGAGGCGTTCCGCGCCGTCCGGCGGCATCATCGCCCCCGTGCGCAGGTAGTTCTCGCAGGACCAGTCGAATTCGGTCCATTCCACGCCGGGGAGCACGGCGTCGAGCACGCGCACCGCCGCCGCGGTGACGTCGACTCCGATCCCGTCACCCGGGATGGTGGCGATGCGGTACTCCCTCACTGGCACTCCTTCACAGTCGCACTCCGATGTACTTGGTCTCCAGGAATTCGTCGATCCCGGTGAGCCCGCCCTCGCGTCCCAGCCCGGACTCCTTGACACCGCCGAACGGTGCGGCTGGGTTCGACACCACGCCCTGGTTGAGTCCCACCATGCCGGTCTCCAGCGCCTCGCACACCCGCAAACCGCGCCGGAGGTTCTCGGTGAACACGTAGCTCACCAGCCCGTAGGGGGTGTCGTTGGCCCGGCTCACCGCTTCGTCTTCGGTGTCGAAGACGCCGATCGCCGCGACCGGTCCGAAGATCTCGGTGTGGCACAGCTCGGCGTCGTCAGGGACGTCGGCCAGGACGGTCGCGGGATAGAACGTGCCCGGCCCGGCCTGCGCGGTCCCGCCGGTGAGCACCGTGGCGCCGCGGGCGCGAGCGTCATCGACCAGGCGCTGGACCTTGGCGACGGCCTCGCCGTCGATCAGGGGCCCGACCACGACGTCCGGTTCGGTGCCCCGGCCCATCGGCAGGGCCGCCATCCGGTCGGCGAGCCTGCGGGCGAACTCCGCGGCGACGCCGCGCTGGACGAGGATGCGGTTGGCGGCGGTGCACGCCTGGCCGATATTGCGCATCTTCGCCGCCAAGGCGCCCTCGATCGCCTCGTCCAGGTCGGCGTCGTCGAATACCAGCAGCGGCGCGTTGCCGCCGAGTTCCATCGAGGTGCGCATCACCGTCTGCGCGCACTGCGCGAGCAACTGCTTGCCGACCGCCGTCGAGCCCGTGAACGACAGCTTGCGGGAACGATCGTCCAGGATCAGCGGCGTCATCACCGCGGCGGGGTCGGCCGTCGTGATGACGTTGACCACCCCGGCGGGCAGCCCGGCGCCCGCCATCACCTCGGCCAGCGCCAACATCGAAAGGGGCGTTTGCTCGGCAGGTTTCACCACGCAGGTGCAGCCGGCGGCGAGCGCGGGCGCGATCTTGCGCGCCCCCATGGCCACGGGGAAGTTCCAGGGCGTGATGAGCAAGCTCGGGCCGACCGGCTGCCGGGCCACCAGGAAACGAGAGCCACCGGTCGGCGCGGGCATGTACCCGCCGTCCAGGCGCACGGCTTCCTCGGCGAACCAGCGGAAGAACTCCGCGGCGTAGGCGATCTCGCTGCGCGCCTCGGCCAGCGGCTTGCCCATCTCGAGCGTCGCGATCAGCCCGAGCCGGTCGGTCTCGGCCAGCAGCGCGCGATGCACGCGCATCAGCAGATCGCTGCGTTCCCGCGGCGGCGTGGCCGCCCAGCTCGGTTGCGCCGCGCATGCCGCGTCCAGCGCGGCGAGCCCGTCGGCCGGGTCCGCGTCGGCGACCGCGCACAGCGGTGCACCGGTCGCCGGATCGAGAACCGGCAGCGTCCGCGCGGTCGCACGCCACTGCCCATCGATGAACAGGCCGCGCGGCACCGTATCGATAGCGGCGCGCTCGGCTGCGCTGAGGGCGCTTTCGGTGAGCATCGTCGGTGGCTCCTTTCGTCACCGCGCAGCGTTCGGCCATTGCTGCGACCCGTGCCGCCATGTTATGCATATTGTCAACAATCCGACAATAGACAACCCCCGCATCGACCCGCGCTCCGGGAGGCGAACCACCATGACCGAGCTCTCGCCCATCCTGAAACAGGCCACTCCGGTGACCGTCGACCACGGCGCGGGGTGCTATCTCTACGGCACCGACGGCCGCCGGTATCTGGACTTCACCGCCGGTATCGGCGTCACCAGCACCGGTCACTGCCACCCGCATGTGGTCGCGGCGGCGCAGGCGCAGGTCGCGACGCTGATCCACGGCCAGTACACGACCGTGCTGCACCGGCCGCTGCTGGAGCTGACCGAACGGCTCGGCGCGGTGCTGCCCGAGGGGCTGGACGCGCTGTTCTTCGCCAACTCCGGCAGCGAGGCGATCGAGGCCGCGCTGCGGCTGGTCCGGCAGGCCACCGGGCGGCCGAACGTCGTCGTCTTCCACGGCGGCTTCCACGGCCGCACCGTGGCCGCCGCCACCATGACGACCTCCGGCACCCGGTTCTCCGCCGGGTTCAGCCCGCTGATGTCGGGAGTGCACGTCGCGCCGTTCCCCACCGCGTACCGGTACGGGTGGAGCGAATCGGAAGCCACCGCCTTCGCGCTGCGCGAACTCGACTACCTGTTCGCCACCCTCACCTCGCCCGCCGAGACCGCCGCGTTCATCGTGGAGCCGGTACTCGGCGAGGGCGGCTACGTCCCGGGTAACACCGAGTTCTTCCGCGGGCTGCGCGAACGCGCGGACCGGCACGGCATCCTGCTGGTCTTCGACGAGATCCAGACCGGCTTCGGGCGCACCGGAAAGTTCTTCGGCCATCAGCACTTCGGCGTGCGGCCCGACGTGATCACCATCGCGAAGGGCCTGGCCAGCGGGTTCCCGCTGTCGGGCATCGCGGCCTCGCGCGAGCTGATGTCGCGGGCGTGGCCCGGCTCCCAAGGCGGCACCTACGGCGGCAACGCGGTGGCGTGCGCGGCGGCCATCGCCACGCTCGACGTCATCGAATCCGAAGGGCTGGTGGACAACGCAGCCGCCCGCGGCGCACAGCTGCTGCGCGGTCTGCGCGACAGTGCCGTCAAGGCGATCGGTGACGTCCGCGGCCTCGGTCTGCTCGCGGGCGCCGAGTTCACCACGGCCACCGGCGAACCCGATCCGGCCACCGCCGCGGCCGCCCAGCGCGCCGCGGTGGACAAGGGACTGCTGCTGCTGACCTGCGGCGCGCACATGAACGTGGTCCGGATGATTCCACCGCTGATCGTGACCGATACCCAGATCGAGGACGCTCTGGCGATCTGGTCCGAGGTGCTCGCCGAGCTGTAGCGCCGGCGAACCCCATCCGTCCACCCGCCGGGCCCGACCGGCGGCACCGATCAGGAAGCAGGACCGCATGGCCCGCTACATCACCATCACGCTCACCAAAGCCGCCGTGACCTGCCGCGCCCGTCTGCTGGACGAGGAGGCTCCGCGCACCTGCGCGGCGGTGTGGAACGCCCTGCCCCAAGAAGGCGACGCCTTCCACGCCAAGTACGCCCGCAACGAGGTCTACACCCTGCTCCCCCGGATCGGCGCGGCCCCGCACCGGGAGAATCCGACGGTGACCCCGATCCCCGGCGACGTCTGCCTGTTCGATTTCGAGCCGTGGGAGATCGGCAATCCGGCCTACGGCTACGAGCCCGGCTCGGCGGCCGAGCACGAGCGCGGCGCCACCGATCTGGCGCTGTTCTACGGCCGCAACAATCTGCTGATCAACGGCGACCTCGGCTGGGTGCCGGGCAATGTTTTCGCCACGATCGAAGAAGGGCTCGCCGAGATGGCCGCGGCGTGCAACACGCTGTGGCTGCACGGCGTGCAGGGTGAGACACTCGCCTTCGCCCGCGCCTGAAGCCCGGCCAACGATGGCCCCGCGGTAACCCGCGGGGCCATCGGCGTTCAGGAGGCCAGCACGAATTCGGCGTAGCGCGCCACCGCCAGCACCAGCTCGTCCGAGTGGCGCGGGCCGACGATCTGCAGGCCGACCGGCAGGCCCGCCCGGGTCGTGCCGGCCGGGATGCTGATCGCGGGCTGCTGGGTGAGATTGAACGGGTAGGTGAACGGGGTCCACTCCGGCCAGCTGCGCAGGCCGCTACCCGGTGGCACGTCGTGGCCCGCTTCGAACGCGGGAATCGGCACCGTCGGGGTGATCAGGACGTCGTAGTCGGTATGGAAGGCGCCCATGGTGATGCCGATCTGCGCCGCCACGTTGCGCGCGGCGAGATACTCGACGGCCGTGACGGTTTCACCGCGCTCCCATACCGTGCGCAGACCGGGGTCCACCCGGTCGCGCGTGCCCTCCGGGAAGCCGGACAGCATGGTGGCCGCGCCGGCCGCCCAGAGCAGTTCGAACGCTTCGCGCGGATCGCCGAAGCCCGGATCCGCGACACCGACCCGGAGTTCGGCCTCGGCGAGGCGAGCCACCGCCGCCTCCACGATCGCGGCGACTTCGGGGTCGACCGCGGCGTAGCCCAGCGTCGGCGAGTAGGCCACCCGCAATCCGCGGACGTCGCGCTGCATTTCGGCACGGAACACGGTGAGCGTGGGGGCCAGCGAGGTCGGATCGCGCGGATCCGGCAGCGACAGGATGTCCATCAGCAGCGCCGCGTCCTCGACGGTGCGCGTCATCGGCCCCGCGTGCGCCAGGGGGCCGAACGGACTGGCCGGGAACAGCGGAATCCGGCCATAGGTGGGCTTGAACCCCACGATGCCGCAGAAAGCGGCCGGGATGCGCACGCTGCCCCCGCCGTCGGTCCCCACCGACACCGGGCCCATGCCACCGGCCACGGCCGCCGCGCTGCCGCCGGAGGATCCGCCCGCGGTGGTGGACGGGTCGGCCGGGTTGCGGGTGACACCCGCCAGCCGGCTGTCGGTGACCGCCTTCCACGCGATCTCCGGAGTGGTGGTCTTGCCGAGGAACACCATGCCGTCCTCGCGCAGCCGGGCCGCCACGGGGCTGTCCACCGGCCACGGTCCGGCCGGATCGATCGAGGTGGAGCCGCGCCGGGTGGGCCAGCCTTCGGTCAGGAAGACGTCCTTGATCGAGATCGGCACACCGTCGAGCAGGCCGCGGGCGTGGCCGGACTGCCAGCGCGCCTCGGAATCCTTCGCCTGCACCAGGGCGCGATCGGAGTCGACGAGACAGAAGGCGTTGAGCGCGCCGTCGCGGTCGGCGATCGCGCGCAGGATCGCCTCGGTCGCCTCGACGGGCGACAAGGTGCCCGCCGCGTAGGCCGAGACCAGCTCGACCGCGGTCATAGCGGTCGGGTCGGTGGGATGGTTCCTGTCGGGGTAGCTCATGGATGGGCTCCTTCAGCCGGGCACGTATCCCAGCCTTTTGTCGACCACGTTGTCCAGCGGACGTCCGGCGATCCAGTTGTCGAAATTCTCGGTGAACGCATTGACGATCTCGGTGCGCCATCCGATGAAGTCACCGGAGTTGTGCGGAGTGATCCGGACATTGGGCAGTTCCCACAGGGGGTGATCGGCGGGGAGCGGCTCGGGGTCCACCACATCGAGCGCCGCCGCGGCGATCGATCCGGTGCGCAGCGCGGCGACGAGATCGTCGGTCACAACGAGTTCCCCGCGGCCGACGTTGACAAACCTCGCGTGCGGCTTCATCGCGGCGAAGGCCGCGGCATCGAACATGTTCCTGGTCTGGTCGGTGAGTGGAGCGATCGCGACGACGTAGTCGGCACCGGCCAGTTCGGCGTGCAGATCGGTGGCCACCTCGCCGAAATCCGGATCCGACGCGCGCTCCCGCCTGCCCACCGCGCGCACGCTCATCCCGACCGCGCGCAGCAATCGGGCGATGTGGCGGCCGATCGAGCCGGTGCCGACGATCAGCGCCGTGGCCCCCGCGACCCGTTCGGATTCCCGATGCCGCCACTCGTGCCGCTGCTGCAGCAGCAGCGAGCCGGACAGATCTTTGGCGAAACCGAGAATCTGCCCGAGCACGTATTCGGCGATCGCGGCGTCGAAGACGCCCCGGGTGTTGGTCACGACCACGTCACTCGCCCGCAGCTCGGGAAACATCGCGGGGTCGACACCCGTCGACCCCATATGCACCCACCGCAACCGGTCGGCGGCGTGCCACGCGCCGGGTAGCGCGCGGGTTCGAAAGTCGTAGACGAACAAGATTTCCGCCCCGCGCAGGGCGTCGGCCAAGCCGCGCTCCTCCGTGTACCGAATGGTGGCGCGGTCTGCTAACCGGTCCATGCGCTCGGCGTCGGGCACACTGTCACTGTGCAGGACGGCGACGATCGGGCCCTGTTCCACATTGACACACTAAGATCACATCGTATGATTGTCAACAATCCGATCGTGTTCGGAGGTCGTCCCGGCTGAGCGCGAGAGGGGCCGTAGTGGATCTGAGCTTTCCCGACCTCGAGGGGCCCGTTGCCCAACGAGGTATCGGGATCATCGCACCGTTCGATCTCGCACTCGAACGAGAGCTCTGGCGCTGGGCGCCGCTGGAGGTGAGCCTGCATCTGGCGCGCACACCCTACGAGCCGGTCCCGGTGTCGCTGGAGATGGCCGAGCTGGTCTCGGACGCCGCGCACCTCACCGCGGCCACCCGCAACGTGCTGCACGTGGAGCCGGAAGTGGTGGCCTACCTGTGCACGTCGGGCAGCTTCATCAAAGGTCTCAGCTACGAGAAGTCGCTGCGGGACACCATCTGTCAGGCCGGGGCGCAGGACGCGGTCACCACCTCGGGCGCGCTGCTGGAAGCAATCCGCCATCTGAACCTCACGCGGGTCTCGGTGCTCACCCCGTACGACGAGATCCTCACTCACCGGCTGCACGAGTTCCTCGCCGAAGCCGGATGCGCGGTGGTGCGCTCCGACCACCTCGGGCTCGGCGGCGGCATCTGGAAGGTCAGTTATCGCACGATCGCCGAACGCATCCTCGCCGCCGACGATCCCGACGCCCAGGCCGTCTTCGTCAGCTGTACCAACCTGCCGACCTACGACGTGATCGAGCCGCTGGAGAACGCACTCGGCAAACCGGTGCTCACCGCCAACCAGCTCACCATGTGGGCCTGCCTCGGCCGGATGAAGCTGCCGATGATGGGCCCGGGCAAGTGGCTACTCAACGTTTTCTGAAGGAAGAACATCGCATGCACGCACCCACCGTCGGCTTCATCTACCCCGACCACGCGGCGGAGGACGACTACCCGCTCGCGGCGGCGACGCTCGGCGCGCACCTTCCGGTAGCCCACATCTACGGCACCGATCTGCACGCCGTCCCCGAACTGCTCGAGCTCGGCAGTCCGGAGAAATTGCGTCTCGGCGCTTCGCTGCTGGCCCCGCACCGCCCCGACGCGATCGTCTGGGCTTGCACCTCCGGCAGTTTCGTCTACGGCCCCGCGGGCGCCCGCGACCAGGTGCGCGCGCTCGCCGAGGTCGCCGGTGTGCCCGCGACCAGCACCAGCATCGCGTTCGCCGAGGCCGTGCACGCGCTGGGGCTGCGCACCGTCGCCGTCGCCGCCAGCTATCCCGACGAGGTCGCCCGGCTGTTCGTGGACTTCCTCGCCGACGCGGGCATCGAGGTCGTCTCCATGTCCAGCGCGGGCATCGATACCGCCGCGGAGGTCGGCACCCTCACCGCGAGCCAGGTGCTGCGGCTGGCCGCGGACAACGACCACCCCGGCGCGCAGGCGCTGCTCATCCCCGACACCGCGATGCACACCCTGGCTGTGCTGCCGGACCTGGAAGCTACGCTGGGCAAACCGGTGCTGACGGCCAATCAGGTGACGATCTGGGCGGGCTTGCGGCTGGCCGGCGCCGAGCCGGTCGTTCCCGGACTCGGCACCTTGTTCGCGGAAAGGCAGACCGATGTCCGTCGTTGATTTCGAGCCGGTGAACCGGCAATCGACCGCGGAGATGATCGCCGATCGGCTCCGCGAAGCGATCATGCGCGGCAGTCTCGCGCCGGGGTCGCAGCTGGGCGAAGCCGATCTCGCCGCGCGGTTCGCGGTCTCGCGCGGACCGGTACGCGAGGCGATGCAGCGCTTGGTGTCCGAAGGCCTGCTGCACAGCATCCGTCACCGCGGCATCTTCGTCATCGAACTGAGCCTCGACGACGTCGTCGACATCTACCGGGCCAGGACGGCGCTGGAGGGCGGCGCGCTGGAGCTGATCCTGGACGGTCGCCGCCCCATCGCCTATGAGGCCCTCGGGCCCAGCGTCGACGAGATGGTCGCGTGCGCCGCACGCGGTGACGCGGTGGGTGTCTCGGACGCCGACCAAGCCTTCCACGAGGCGCTGGTGGAGAGCGCGGCCAGCCCGCGCCTGGTGCGCGCGGCACGCACCCTGCTGATCGAGACGCGTATGTGCTTGGGCGCTTTGCAGACCACCTACCCGGACCTGCGGGAGCAGGCCGACGAACACGTCGACCTGCGCGAAGCGATCGCCACCGCCGAGCCCGCGCGCGCCCGCGCCCTGCTCGTCGAGCACATGGACGACGCCGTGGAACGACTTCGCCGCCAACTCGGCTCCTGAACGAGCGGCCGCGGCGCTACCGGGACAGGAACTCCAGCAGCGCGCGGAATTCCGGCAGCGAGAGATACCCGTCGCCGTCGAGGTCGGCGGCGGCCAGCAAGGCGTCGGCCGGTTCATCGATCCGGCCCGCGCCGCAGTGTCGGATGAGCGATTCGAGTTCCTCGACCGAGATGCGGCCGTCGCCGTTGACATCGAAGACCTTGAACGCGGCGTCGGCGTCGGTCACCTCGATACGCCCGCCCACCAGCGCCGCGTCGAATTCGGCCCGGGAGACCAGGAAGTCGCCGTTGGTGTCGGCGGCCGCGACGAGCCGTTCCACCGCCGCGTCGTCGACCTCCAGACCGAGCGCACGGATGCCCGCCGTGATGTCCTCCACCGAAACGAGCCCGTCCCCGTCGCGGTCCCACAATCCGAACGTGTCCACCGGTCCATCACTCATGCCCGCTACCTTCGCCGCCACTACCGCCCGCGAACCGCGCGGACGACCACCCCACACTGTACGGATTCCGTTGGGGGCGTGAGATGCTCAGACCGAACCCCGGGAACGCTCGGTACAGCGCAGGCGGGGCAGCAGTCCCTACAGATTCGCCGGGCGTACGACCATCACCGATGCCGCTCGCTTGCCGCTTTCCCGCAGCAGTGCGATCGCACGGCCCTCCGGATCGATGGCGGCGTAGACGTCGGGTATCCCGATCGGGTCGAGCCAGCGTCCGTTACGCAGGTCATCGGCCTGCTCGGCGTCGATGTCGCGGTGCGGGAAGGCGGTACGCACGGCCTGGTCCATGTCGAGGCTCAGGGGTGGCGCGCCCGATTCCGCGGCGGCGGCCAGCTCGTCCAGGGTGCGCGCGTGCTCGAGGGTGAAGGGGCCGACCCTGGTGCGGCGCAAGGCGGTCAGGTGGCCGCCGACGCCGAGCGCGGCGCCCAAGTCTCGGGCCAGCGCCCGCACGTAGGTGCCCGAGGAGCACTCGACCATCACGTCCAAGTCGACGAAATCACCGTTGTCGCGGCGGGCGAGCACATCGAAGCGCGACACCGTCACCGGACGGGCGGCCAATTGCACTTCTTCGCCCGCGCGGTGGCGGGCATAGGCGCGCTCGCCGTTCACCTTGATCGCGCTCACGGTGGCGGGGACCTGGTCGATGTCTCCGGTCAGTTCGGCTGTGCGCGTGGCGATGTCGGCGTCGTCGAGGTGCCCGGCCGGGGTCGTGACCAGCACCTCGCCCTCGGCGTCGTCGGTGCTGGTGGCCTGCCCGAGCCGGATGGTCGCGGTGTACGCCTTGGTCGTCAGGGTGAGCAGGCCGAGCAGTTTGGTCGCGCGTTCCACGCCGAGCACCAGCACACCGGTCGCCATCGGGTCCAGGGTGCCCGCGTGACCGATCTTCTTGGTGCGCAGCAGCTTCCGGCATCTCGCGACGACGTCGTGGCTGGTCCAGCCACCGTCCTTGTCGACGACGAGCAGCCCGCCGAGTGCGTCCATCAGATGTGCGCGATCGCGGTCAGGATGTACCCGTCGGTGATCAGCCAACGACCGTCGAACGAGTGCAGCGGCGGCCCGCCGTCGGTGGTCTGCCCCGGCACCAGCAATTCGGTGTGGAAGCTGCCGCGCCCGGAATCGGCGGAGCTGTCCTCGATCTCGAACGTGATGCGCGCCTCCTCGAAGCCCAGCCAGCGGACGGTCAGCGGAAACCACGCCTTGTAGGTGGTCTCCTTGGCGCAGAACAGCAACCGGTCCAGGTGCAGCTCGGAGTCGGCGGTCTTCAGCCACTCCCGCTCCTCCGGCAGACTGACCGAATCCAGGACGCCGTCCGGCAGGGTGGCGTGCGGCTCGGCGTCGATGCCGATGGAGCGGAAGCGCAGCTTGTGGCCGAGCGCGGCCGCCCGATATCCATCACAGTGGGTCATGCTGCCGACGATCCCGCGCGGCCACACCGGAGCGCCGCGCTCCCCCTTGCCGATCGCGACCGGCTGCTCGCCGAGCTGCGTGAGCGCCAGCCGGGCACAGTGCCGCGCGCCGATGAAGTCACGACGCCGCTTCTCCACCGACTTGGCGATGAGATGCTCCTCCGCCGGATGCGGCCGCAGGTCCTCCGGGTATGCCAGCAACTCGGCCGAGGCCACACCCGCGGGCAGAATGTTCTCGATCATCACCGAAGAGCGTAGTCGAGCCCCAACGGGCGGACTCGCAGCGCCATGAGCCCGCGCACGTCCAGCGTTGCCCAGGCCGGCCGCGAGCCGGCGCATCGCACGGCATGAGCCCAGCCGTCGCGGGCGCGGTTGCTTCGCGACCACGAGGCGAGCGGGCGGGGCCTACGCCAGCCCGCGCCGCTGCTGCGCCTTGCTCCGCATCTCGGCCGCGGTGGCTTCCATCTCCGGGGTCACCTGGAAGTGGCCGCCCCACTTGTTCAACGTGCCCGGCGGGTACTCCGGGGTAGGCAGGATCTGGCGCAACAGTCGCTCGGGCAGGCCGCGGCGCTGCCATTCGCGCGGGTAGCCGAGCGAGACCTCCTCGAACCGGACGCCGTCGTAGTGCGACGTGCGGGGGATGTGCAGGTGCCCGTACACCGAGCAGACGACGTTGTAGCGGGTGTGCCAGTCCGCGGTCAGCTCGGTGCCGCACCACAGCGCGAACTCCGGGTAGAACAGCACGTCGGTCGGCTGCCGGACCAACGGGAAGTGATTGATCAGGACGACCGGGGTGCCGGGGGCGAGCGCGTCGAGCTTGCGCTTGGTCGCCTGCACCCGGGCATGGCACCAGGCGTCCCTGGTCAGGTACGGCTCCGGCGAGAGCAGGAACTCGTCGGTCGCCACCACATTGCGCTCCCGGGCGATCGCGAGACCCTCGGCCTTGGTGGTCGCACCCTCCGGCAGGAACGAGTAGTCGTACAGCAGGAACATCGGCGCCAGCGTGACCGATCCGCCGTGCTCCTCGGCGCCCGCACCCTGCCAGACCGGATAGGGGTCCTCGGGAGTGAGCACGTCCAGGTCACGGCACATCGACACCAAGTAGTCGTAGCGCGCCACCCCCGACATCTGCACCGGATCCTTCGCCGTGGTCCACAGCTCGTGGTTGCCCGGCACCCAGATCACCGTGGCGAACCGGCTGCGCAGTAGCTCCAGCGCCCACCGGATGTCCTCGGTCTTCTCCCCCACGTCGCCGGCCACGATGAGCCAGTCCTCCGGCGAGTCCGCCCGGATCTGCTCGACGACCGGCCGATTCCCCTGGTGACCGACGTGAATGTCGCTCACCGCCATCAACTTGGGTATCACCACACCTACCTTGGCACATCCGTTCGGATTCGCACGCACCGGCCGAGCCGGGTGTCGGTCACCTCGGCATTTCGGCGCCGACCTGAGCCCACCGGCCCCACAGCGCCCGCCACGCGACGGCGAGCAGCCGCAACATCATGAACGCGGCAAGGCCGGACCAGATTCCGGCGACGCCCCAATCGAAGGCCAGCGACAGCCAGATGGCGGGCAGGAAGCCGAGCAACGCCGCACCGAGGGTGGTGGTGCGCAGATACGCCGCGTCGCCCGCGCCGAGCAGAACACCGTCGAGGGCGAAGACGACGCCCGCCACCGGGATGAGCGCGACGAAGAACCACCACACCACGTGGGTGCGCTCGAGCACCGCCGGGTCGTCGGTGAACAGCGCCGGAATCGCCATCGCCCCGGCCGCGAAGCAGGCGGCGAGGCCGAGGCTGAAGACTTCCGACCAGCGGGTCACCCGCCGCGCGATCGCACGGGCGCCGGGGGCGTCGTCCGCGCCCAGAGCCGCGCCGGTGAGGGTCTGCGCGGCGATGGCCAGGGCGTCCAGGGCCAGCGCCAGGAAGTTCCACAGTTGCAGCACCAGCTGGTGCGCCGCCACGGACGCGGCGCCGAAACGCGCGGCGACCGCCGCCGCCGAGACGAAGCAGGCCTGGAAGGCGAAGCTGCGGGCGATGAGGTCGCGCCCGAGCACGAGCTGGGCCCGCATGACCGGCCACCGAGCGGCGAGCGGAACGCGTTCGCGGACCAGCGCGTTCAGGAAGAGGATGGCGGTGACGACCTGACCCGCGACGTTCGCCACGGCAGAGCCCGGCAGTCCCAGGTGCGGCGCACCGAGCAGTCCGTGCACCAGTACCGGGCAGAGGACGCCCGACACCGCTAGCCCGGCGACCACGTAGACCAGCGGCCTGCGCGTCTCCTGCACGCCCCGCATCCAGCCGTTGCCCGCCATGGAGATCAGGATCAGCGGCACGCCGAACAGCGCGATCCGCACCCAGGCCAGCGCTTCCTCCGCGATGTCGCCGCCGCCCGCGATGGCGTTGGTCACCGGCACGGCGAACGCCTGGACCAGCAGCAGGATCGCGGTGCCGACGGCGATCGCGATCCAGGTGGCCTGCACGCCTTCCGCGACGGCTCCCCGGTGGTCGCCCGCGCCGTGGCGACGCGCCGAGCGAGCGGTGGTGCCATAGGACAGGAAGGTCAATTGCGAACTGGTCTGCGCCAGGATCAAACCGCCGACGGCGAGACCGGCCAGCGCGAGCGCGCCGAGCCTGCCGACCACGGCAAGGTCGAACAGCAGGTAGATCGGCTCGGCGACCAGCACGCCGAGGGTGGGCAACGCGAGCCCGAGAATGCGCATCGGCCCGGCCGCGGCGGCGCGTCCCGGCCCGTCCGCGGGAAGGACCGGATCACCGATTTCCGCGCCACTGGAACCCTGCCCGTTCACGCACACCTCCCCCGCTCGCACACCTCCGGGACCACCATCGTTCGCTCACCTTCGCACGGCTCACCGACAACCACGGCAGCGTGCGGCCCCGGGGAGCGGGCGTCGTCCAGCCGGCGGCGTGCGGCTCGGATCGCGGCAAGCGTCGCAGCCAACGGTTCCGGATCGGCAGGGCGATACCGATAACCACTGTCTGGGTGACCGCGCGAGCGACCCGGCTCGGCGACGTGTGCGAGATGGCAAGCGGGCGCACTCCCGCCACGGGGCTCGAGCCGCCCGGGACGCGACCGACGACTGCCGAGGCGTGCGGCGCACCCGTAGACCAGCCTGCGAATGCCACGAGGCTCGGTCGATCCGCGAACAGGCCCGGACACGAGCGGGCCGCGCGGCAAGAGCCGAAAGTGACGCGATCCAGCGCTTTTTCGTCGGAGCCGACCCAAAATCCGCTGCTACCGAGGACCACGGTCAGCCGAGGGCGGCCAGCAGCGCACCGACCAGATCGTCGGGCGTGCCGTACGCGGTGTATCCGGCGGCGAAGCGGTGGCCGCCGCCGCCCAACGCTGTCGCCACCTCCGCGACGTCCACCCCGTCGCCGGTGCACGATCCGCTGTCGCGCGATCGGAGTGACACCGTCCACCGGTCGGGTACGAGACGGGATTGCTTGAATACCGCGGCGACTCCCGCTTCGGCGGTCGTGCGCACGATATCGATCACGCTTTCGACTTCCTCCGACCGCACGTCATCGATGTCGTCGCGACGCACGAACGCGTACACCAGGCCGACACCGCCGCGCACGTCCGGGACGAGCTGCGCCGTCCCGAGCACCCGCGACAGCATGGGCAGCCACCCGAACGGGTGCGTGTCCATCAACGTGCGGGCGATCTGCGCGCCGTCGATCCCGGTGGCCAGCAACCGTTCCGCCAGTTCGTGCGTACCCGGCCGCACCCACCGGAACGAGCCCGTGTCGGTGACCAGACCGGCGTAGAGGCAATGCGCCACCTCCGCGTCGATCGGCACGCCCCACACGTCGAGCAGCCGCGCGACCAGGCTCGTGGTGGACTCGGCGGCGGGATCGATCACGTTGATCGCGCCGAAACGCGTGTTGGACCGGTGGTGATCGATCACCATTGTCGTTGCCGCGCCGGACAATCGGTCGGCGAGCGCGCCCAGCCGGCCCGCACTGCCGCAGTCGACCGCGACGAGCAGGTCGACCTCGGCACGCACCGCGCCGGGCTCCACCAGATACCGCACGCCGGGCAGCGACCGCATCGACGCGGGCAGCTCCGCCGGTTCGGCGAACGACACCTGCACCGGGATCCCGCGCCGGTGCAACACCAGCGCCAGCGCGAGACCGCTTCCCACAGTGTCCGCATCGGGCTGCACATGGCAGACGACGGTCACCGAGCGCGCGGCCTCCAGCGCCGCCACGGCCGTGTCCAGGTCGGCCGTTTCCCGCATCGTCGTCATCGACTACCGCATGTCACTCGTCGGCGTCGCGTTCGGCCTTGTAGGGGTCGGCTTCGCCCGCGTGCCTGGCCGTCGCGGCCACCTTGGCGACCTCGTCGTCCGCGGCCCGCGCCCTGGCCAGCAGCTCCTCCATCTGGCGGGCCGCGTCGGGCACCCTGTCCAGCACGAATGCCAGCGTCGGGGTGAACTTCACCCCGGTGCCGGCGCCCACCTTGGAGCGCAGCACACCCTTGGCCTTCTCCAGACCGGCCGCCGCCCCTTCGTAATCCGGTTCGGCGTCGAGGGTTTCGCCCATCACGGTGTAGTACACCGTCGCCTCCCGGAGATCGCCGGTGACCTTGGCGTCGGTGACGGTCACGAAACGCAGCCGCGGATCCTTCACCTCGTATTCGATCGCGGTCGCGACGATCGAGGAAATCCGCTTGGCGAGTCGGCGTGCCCTGGCTTGATCCACCATGGCCGTTTCCTCCTCACTACTAACTCTGTCGATGGCGGGCGGAGCGTGGACCGGTGTGGCCCACCCGAGCTCCGTCCTCCGCGCCGTCGCTGGGCCGCGTCAGTCTTCGGGGCCGAAGATTCGGCGGCGCACCGCCAGCAACTGTAACTCCGGACGGGCCGCGACGTGCCGTTCACAACGGTCCAGCACCTCGGTCAGGTGATCCATGCCCGCGCTGACCATGGCCACGCCCAGGAGCGAGCGACGGTATAGATCGTGTTCCCCACCTTCGGCCGCACTCACACCGAATCGCTGCAATTCGGCCAGAATCGGCCGGATCACGGAGCGCTTCTGTTTCAGCGAGTGCACGTCGCCGAGCAGCAGGTCGAACTCCAGTGCACCCAGGTACACACACCCTCCAGTGTCGGGACGACCGAGCCGGACGCCGCGCACTTCGCGCGGCGTCCGGGTTCGTATCGGTCTGTCAGTCGCGCGGCTTCTCGCGCAGCTCGTAGGCCTCGATGATGTCGCCCTCCTTGATATCGGAGTAGGTGACCGTCATACCGCACTCGTAGCCCTCGCGGACCTCGGTGGCGTCGTCCTTCTCCCGGCGCAGCGACGAGATCGTCATCGTCTCGGCGATCACCACGTTGTCCCGGAGCAGGCGCGCCTTGGCGTTGCGCTTGACCGAACCCGACGTGACCATGCAACCGGCGATATTGCCGATCTTCGAGGAACGGAAGATCGCCCTGATCTCGGCCCGGCCCAGCTCGACCTCTTCGTAGATCGGCTTGAGCATGCCCTTGAGGGCCTTCTCGATCTCGTCGATGGCCTGGTAGATCACCGAGTAGTACCGGATGTCGACACCCTCGCGGTTGGCCAGCTCGGTGGCCTTGCCCTCCGCGCGGACGTTGAACCCGATGATGATCGCGTTCGACGCCGACGCCAGGTTGACGTTGGTCTCGGTGACGCCACCGACACCGCGGTCGATCACCCGCAGACGCACCTCGTCGCCCACCTGGATTCCCAGCAGCGCCTCTTCGAGGGCCTCGACCGTACCCGAGTTGTCGCCCTTGAGGATCAGGTTCAGCTCGCTGGTTTCCTTCAGCGCGGCATCCAGATCTTCCAGGCTGATCCGCTTGCGGCTGCGTGCGGCCAGCGCGTTGCGCTTGCGCGCATTGCGGCGATCCGCGATCTGCCGGGCGATCCGGTCCTCGTCCACCACGAGCAGGTTGTCACCCGCGCCGGGCACCGACGTGAAGCCGACGACCTGGACCGGCCGCGACGGCAGCGCCGCCTCGACGTCGTCGCCGTGCTCGTCGACCATCCGGCGCACCCGGCCGTAGGCGTCTCCCGCCACGATCGAGTCGCCGACCCGCAGGGTGCCGCGCTGGATGAGCACGGTCGCCACCGGGCCTCGACCGCGGTCGAGGTGGGCCTCGATGGCCACGCCCTGCGCGTCCATGTCCGGGTTGGCCCGCAGGTCCAGCGCCGCGTCCGCGGTCAGCAGGACGGCCTCGAGCAGAGCGTCGATGTTGATGTTCTGCCTGGCGGAGATGTCCACGAACATCGTTTCGCCACCGTATTCCTCGGCGACCAGACCGTACTCGGTGAGCTGCTGACGAACCTTCTGCGGGTTCGCGCCCTCCTTGTCGATCTTGTTGACCGCCACCACGATCGGCACGTCGGCCGCCTGCGCGTGGTTGATCGCCTCCACCGTCTGCGGCATGACGCCGTCGTCGGCGGCGACCACCAGGATCGCGATGTCGGTGGCCTTCGCACCGCGGGCACGCATGGCGGTGAACGCCTCGTGACCCGGGGTGTCGATGAAGGTGATGAGCCGGTCTTCCTCGCCGAGGTGGGTGAGCACCTGGTAGGCGCCGATGTGCTGGGTGATGCCGCCCGCCTCGCCCTCGCGGACGTTCGCCTTGCGGATGGTGTCCAGCAGTCGGGTCTTACCGTGGTCGACGTGACCCATGACGGTCACCACCGGCGGACGCTGTTCGAGGTCTTCCTCGCCGCCCTCGTCCTCGCCGTAGGTGAGGTCGAACGACTCCAGCAGCTCGCGGTCCTCGTCCTCGGGGCTGACCACGTGGACGACGTAGTTCATCTCGCTGCCGAGCAGCTCGAGGGTCTCGTCGTTCACCGACTGGGTCGCGGTGACCATCTCGCCGAGGTTGAACAGGGCCTGTACCAGCGCGGCCGGGTTCGCGTCGATCTTCTCCGCGAAGTCCGACAGCGACGCGCCGCGGGCGAGCCGGATGATCTCGCCGTTGCCGCGCGGCAGCCGGAC
>NZ_BAFP01000099.1 GCF_000308455.1 Nocardia abscessus NBRC 100374
GGCGCCGCGCCATAGGCCCGCACCCCGAGGTCGCTCGGATAGTCCCGGATGAACAGCAGCACCAGCGGCGCCACGGCCAGCGCCGCGCCCGCGACGATCAGCGACGGCATTCGCCAGCCGTGTGCGTTCGCCAGCGCCGATACCAGCGGCAAGAAGATCAACTGTCCGGTCGCGCCCGCCGCGGTGAGCACGCCGGTCACCAGGCCGCGCTGACGGACGAACCAGCGGCCGGTGATCGTGGCGACGAACGGCATCGACATCGACCCGACGCCGATCCCGACCAGCAGGCCCCAGGTCAGCACCAGGTGCCACGGCTGGGACATGAACACCGTCAGTCCGCTGCCCCCAGCGACCAGCAGCAGCGCGCAGGCCACCACCCGGCGGATGCCGAAGCGATCCATCAGTGCGGCGGCGAACGGCGAGATCAGCCCGTAGAGCAGGAGATTCAGCGAGACGGCCGTTCCGATGGTGCCGTGCGACCACCCGAACTCCTGCTGCAGCGGGTCCATCAGCACGCCGGGCACGGATCGGAAGGCGGCCGCGCCGAGCAGCGCGACGAAGCCGACACCCGCGACCGGCCACGCCGGGTGCAAGCGCCGCCGCGGCGGGGAGTGGAGCGGAACCGGGGTCGGCGTCTGGAGTTCGGTCACCGGCTGAGCCTGCCGGAACTATGCCCACGCATCGAGTGGCCGGAATGCCACATACCATCAAATTCGTGCCATTCGCGCCGGTCCCGGTATTTTCTCGACAAGGCGGGCACGCGTCCCTAGGGTCGCAGGAAGCCTGCGGCACCATGATCACCGTTGCGGGCCACAAGACAGGAGTGAACATGATTCGGTGGATCTGGGTCTTCCTGGACCGGCCGACCCAACGCTTCGACGATTGCGCGAAATTCTGGTCCACGGTCACCGGCACCCAGCTCTCCGCTCGGCGCGGCGCGAACGACGAGTTCCTCACGTTGTTGCCGGACCCGGCGCTGTTCGCCGCGGCGAGTGTGAAGATGCAGGCGGTGACCGGTCTCGGTGGTGTGCACCTCGATCTGGACGTCGAGGACATCCCCTCCGCCGTTCGCACCGCGCTCGATCTGGGTGCCGAGCTGGTCGCCAACCACCCCGACTACGCCGTGCTGCGGTCCCCCGGCGGTCAGACGTTCTGCCTGACACCGAGCGGCCGCGCCACGAGCACGCCCGCGCCCGCCGTCCGGGCGCCGGACGGCACCTTCTCGCGCCTGGACCAGGTGTGCCTCGACATCGGTCCCGACGACCACGAGGTGGAGACCCGTTTCTGGACCTCGCTGACCGGCTGGACGTACCGGCCCGGCAGGCGGCCGGAATTCGCCCTGCTGCGCTCCGCGCAGCGCCAGCTCCCCACGCAGTTGCTGCTGCAGCGCCTCGGCGAGAACCGCCCGACCAGCGCGCACATCGATCTGGCCGCCGGCGACATCGAAGCCACCGCCGCCTGGCACGAGTCGCTCGGCGCAACCGTGGTGCAGCGGTACGAGCACTGGATCGTACTGAGCGATCCGAGCGACGCGCTGTACTGCGTCACCGCTCGCGATCCCAACGGGGTCTGACCATCGGTCCCGCGCCGCGCGTCTGACCTTCGGTCCGGCGGCCGTACGTCTGACCATCGTCCGGCGGCCGCGCGTCTGACCATCCTCCGGCGGCCGCGCCTCCGACCATCGGTCCGGCGCCGCACGTCCGACCATCCTCCGGCGGCCGCGCCTCCGACCATCGGTCCGGCGCCGCACGTCCGACCATCCTCCGGCGGCCGCGCCTCCGACCATCGGTCCGGCGCCGCACGTCCGACCATCCTCCGGCGGCCGCGCCTCCGACCATCGGTCCGGCGCCGCACGTCCGACCATCCTCCGGCGGCCGCGCCTCCGACCATCGGTCCGGCGCCGCACGTCCGACCATCCTCCGGCGGCCGCGCGTCTGACCATCGGTCCGGCGCCGTACGTCTGGCCGCACCGCCCACGGAGCCTCCGCCCCGGACTCGCCCTGGTAGGGCAGCTCGGCGGCGCGCCAGTCGCCCAGCACCACGCTCAGACCGCCGTCCAGCTCCCTGGTGATCGGGCCTGCTCAGCAGCTGCCGGTGCTGCGCCGAACTCCTGCCACTTCGCGGCGGAGCCGCACATGAGCGCGTGGTGGGTCTGTGTGGTTCGGTCGCGCCGCTGGGCCCGGTGACACCGCGGGCACCTGATCTGCGCGCGGGAGCCGCGGTGGCAGAGTACCGGTGTGCCTACGAACCACTCGACCACCACCGGATCGCTGCTCACCGCGTTGTGCCCGGACCTGCGGACCGCGCTCACCAGGGTGGGTTACGACGCCGACACCTTGCTCGAGGCACTCGGTGATGCGCACGCGGCGCTGAGCCGGTCGGAGCCGGTCCCCGTGCGCCGAGCGGCGCGCGAGGCGGGCGAGCTGGGCACGCTCATCCGCCTGCTGCTGCTCGGCGACGCCCTGCCGCAGCGGGAGGTGGCCGCGGCGCTCGCGCCCGTGGCGATCGACCGCGCGGTCGCCGCGGGCCTGCTGGACCGCGACGGCGACCAGGTGCGGGCGGCATTGGACCTGCGTCCGCTCGACGCGGGCGGCGGCACCCGGTGGATCCTGTCCGACCTCGACGATTCGATGCGGCGGCGCACGCTGACCGAAGACCACGTCCTGGGCGTGGGCCACGCCTCCCTCTCGCTGCTGCGCGCCACCCCCACCCGCCCGGTCGGCACGGTGCTCGATCTCGGCACCGGCTGCGGCGTGCAGGCGGTGCACGCCGCCTTCTATGCGCAGCGCGTCACCGGCACCGACGTCAACCCCCGCGCGTTGTGGCTGGCCGAGGCGACCGCGGCGCTCAACGGCCTGGACATCGAACTGGTGGAGGGCTCCTGGTTCGAGCCGGTCCGGGGCAGGCGCTTCGACCAGGTGGTGGCCAATCCGCCGTTCGTGGTGGGCCCGGCGCGCATCGAGCACACCTACCGCGATTCCGGCCTCGCGCTCGACGGCGCAAGCGAATTGGTCATCGCACAGGCGGCGGATCTGCTCGCACCCGGCGGCACCGCCGCGATGCTCGCCGCCTGGGTGCATGCCGAGGACGAGGACTGGCGCGGGCGCGTCTCGTCCTGGCTGCCCGCCTACGGTGTGGACGCCTGGGCGGTCCAGCGCGATGTCGCCGACCCCGCGCTCTACGTGGGCACCTGGTTGCGTGACGCGGGCGCCGACCCGCGGGACCCGTCCGCCCAAGCCCGCGCGGAGCGCTGGCTGGATGCCTTCGACGCGGCACGCGTCGAGGGAATCGGATTCGGTTTCGTGTATCTGCGCGCCATCGACGGACCGACCGAACTGCTCGCGGAGGATCTCACCCACGGCTTCGACGATCCGCTCGGCGACGAGGCAGTCCGGTATTTCGAGCGTTCGGCCTGGCTGCGTGCCGTCGCCGGTGACGAAAGTCTCGCGTGGTCTTCACGTTTCGTCGTGGACCCCGCGACCGCACTGGAACGGGTGTATCTCCCCGGCGCCGACGGCTGGGCTCCCGAAGTGGCACGGCTGCATCGTGGCGACGGACCGCGCTGGCAGCACGAAGTGGATGAGGCCACAGTCTCGCTGCTGGCGGGAATGCACGCCGACGGCCTGCCGTTGTACGAGCTGATCGAGCTGCTGGCGCTCGCGCACGGATCCGAGGAGGTGAGTGCCCAGTTCGCGGCCGACGCGTTGTCCGTGGTCACCGGATTGGTACGGCACGGGCTCATCAGGCCCGTGTGACTCCACGGCAGCCGTGCGCCGGTCGGTGCAGGTCCTGGCCGGGGATTGTCCCCGACTGCGGCGCTTCTCAGGAACTTCTCAGACGAGAAGGGCGAAAACCGCTGCTCAGAGCGGTTTATGCCGGCCGTAACGGGGAACTTTCTTCCTGTCGGGTCCGTTGATCGGAATGAGACACCACCGACAGGAGGCAAGTCATGACAAGCCCCGCCACCACTCGTGTGCGCATCAGCGATTCGGACCTCGACGCTCAGAGCCCTGCCGCCGACCTGGTACGTGTGTACCTGAACGGAATCGGCCGCACCGCGCTGCTCACCGCTGCTGACGAGGTCGAGTTGGCCAAGCGCATCGAGGCGGGCCTCTACGCGCAACACCTGCTGGAAACCGGCAAGCGACTGTCGGCTACCCGCAAGCGTGATCTCGCGATCATCGTGCGCGACGGTCAGGCCGCCCGGTCGCATCTACTGGAAGCCAACCTGCGCCTTGTTGTCTCGCTCGCCAAGCGTTACACCGGTCGCGGCATGCCGCTGCTCGATCTCATCCAGGAGGGCAACCTCGGCTTGATCCGGGCCATGGAGAAGTTCGACTACGCCAAGGGCTTCAAGTTCTCCACGTACGCCACCTGGTGGATCCGGCAGGCCATCACCCGCGGCATGGCCGACCAGAGCCGCACCATCCGCCTGCCCGTCCACCTCGTGGAGCAAGTGAACAAGCTGGCCAGGATCAAGCGCGAACTGCACCAGCAGCTGGGCCGGGAGGCCACCGACCAGGAACTGGCCACCGAATCCGGCATCCCGGTCGACAAGATCTCCGATCTGCTCGACCACAGCCGTGACCCGGTGAGCCTGGACATGCCGGTCGGCAACGACGAAGAGGCCCCGCTGGGCGATTTCATCGAGGATTCCGAGGCCACTTCGGCCGAGTCCGCCGTCATCGCCGGCCTGCTGCACCACGACGTGCGCAGCGTCCTCGCCACCCTGGACGAGCGCGAACAGCAGGTCATCCGGCTGCGGTTCGGCCTGGACGACGGCCAGCCGCGCACGTTGGACCAGATCGGCAAGCTCTTCGGTCTCTCCCGCGAGCGGGTGCGTCAGATCGAGCGTGAAGTCATGTCGAAGCTGCGCAAAGGCGAGCGGGCCGACCGGCTCCGCGCCTACGCCAGCTGATCATCCCCCGGCCGCCGACTGCTCCGAGACAGCTCCGGCGTTCGGCTCGGTGACCCTCCCGTCGGGGTCACCTTCCCGCGCCGACCGGTGACCGCGCGTACCCGTCCCCTCCGGGTGACGCGCGAGCCGGTCGGCGGTGTCGTATCCCCCTTTTTCGAACGGGTTCAGCCCTGTTCCACCTCGATGTCGTATTTGACGGTGTCACCTTCCACCGAGGTCACCGTCAGCGTCACGCCCAGCGTGTCGGCGCCCGCGGTCAGCGTGCAGCGCATGGTGGTCCCCTCTTTGCCGGTGAGATCGCCGGGGCAATCGATCGAATCGGGTTCCTGGCCGACCTTTTCGGTGAGCGAGTCCTTGACCGATTTCTCCAAATCGGCCTCCTGGACCTTCGGAGTGCCGACGCTGACCGAACACGCGGTGAGTGCCGCGGCGAGCAGCGACAGCAGAGCAACACTTCGGATCTTCATGGCGAGCGGGCCTTTCTTCGGATGAACCTGGCATCCCCACATCGCGGCAGAAGCGATCGCCCGTTATCGGACACCCCGCGCGTGACATGTGCGAGCCGACGTCGCAGCCGCGCCACGTCCCTGGCCGCCAACTCGCTCAGCAAACCCGGTGGTGCTCAACCCAGTCGGCGCGGGCCGGTGTCGAAACGGCTCGGCTCCGGGCCGATACGGCCGCGCGCGTAGAGGATTTCCGCCGAGGTCGGCGAGGCCAGCACCGGGTCGAAGGCCAGTTCCCGCATCTCCGGCAAGTCGTCGAACAGGGCCGAAATGCGCTGGGCGAGTTCGGCGAGGGCCGCCTTGTCCACGCGCGGACTCGCCGGGGTACCGGACAGCAGCGGCGCGGCGCGCGGCGCGTCGATCAGAGCTGTGGCCTCGTCGGCGGTCAACGGCAGTGCCCGATAGGCACGGTCGCCGAGCAACTCGATGATCAGCCCGGACAGGCCGAACTCGATCACCGAGCCGAACGAGGGGTCGTCCTGTACGCGCAGGATGCAACCGACGCCCTTGGTGGCCATCTTCTGGATGTGCAACACAGGGTCACCGCACAACTCCGCCAGGTCCGCGTATCCCTGGCGCACCGCTTCCGGCCGCCACAGATCGAGCCGCACACCGGTGAGATCCGGTCTGCGCCGCCACAATTCGCCGGTCGCCTTGGCCGCCACCGGATAGCCGAGTTCCTCCGCGGCCGCGACCGCCTCCTCCGCGCTGCGCACCTCGCGGAATTCCACGACCGAAATGCCGTAGCAGGCAAGCAGTTCCACCGTCTCGAGATCGGTGAGCCGGCGGCCGCCCGACCCGGCCATCCAGTCCGCCACCAATTGGCGCGCGCGGTCGGTGTCGATGCCCTTCGGCCGCACCACCGGCGACACGGGCCTGGTGCGCCATTCGGCGTATCGCCGGACCCGGGCCAACGCCCGCGCGGCGCGTTCGGGATCGGGATACGACGGAATCGACCCGTGCACCGCCGCCGCGCCCGGACCGCGCACCGCGAGCAGGTTCGGGATCCCTTGCTCGGCGACGAACGTGGTGAGGATCGGCTTGCCCGCCTCGGGCACGGCGGCCGCCGCCGCCCTGATCGCGTCGGCGAAGCCTGCGGTCGGCAGCGGCACCGGCGGCGCGAAGACGACGATCACCGCGTCCGTCTCCTCCGACCGCAGGGCCGCGACCAGGGCGTCCAGATACGCTCCCGGCGTCGCCTGCGGGCCGAGGTTGACCGGCTCGCCCACCACGAGGCCCTCGCCGCGCGCCGCGTCGAGGGCCAGCCAGTTGAGCGCCGTGCTGTTGCCGACCACCGCCAGCCGCTGGCCCCGCGGCAACGGCTGATAGCCCAGCAGAGCGGCGCAGTCGAAGAGTTCGGAAATCGAGTCGACCTGGACGATGCCCGCCTGAGCGAACAGATCCCGCACGATCGACCGGTCCATGTCCCCCGCGGGCTGGGCGGCGGAGCGTCCGCTGCTCACCGCGACGATCGGCTTGGTCCGGGCCACCCGGCGCGCGAGCCGGGAGAACTTGCGCGGATTGCCGAAACTCTCCAGATACAGCAGCACCACATCGGTGTCCGGGTCGCTGTCCCAGTACTGCAGCAGGTCGTTGCCGGAGACGTCGGCGCGATTACCCGCGGACACGAACGTGGACAAGCCGAGGTTGCGCGCCGCCGCCTCGCCCAGGATCGCCGCGCCCAAGGGCCCGGACTGGCAGAAGAATCCCATTCGCCCGCGACCGGGCAGCAGGGGGGCCAGGGTCGCGTTCATGGCGACCGCCGGGTCGGTGTTCGCGATGCCGAGTGCGCTCGGTCCGACCACGCGCATGCCGTGGCCACGAGCGGCGGCCACGAGTTCACGTTCGGCCGCCAGACCCCCCTCCCCGGTCTCGCCGAAGCCCGCGGTCAACACCACGAGCCCTTTGACGCCCTTGGCCATGCAATCGTCGAGCACCGACCCGATCGCCGCGGGCGGCACCGCGACCACGGCGAGGTCGACCTCGTCGGGGATTTCCCGGACCGTCGCGTATGCCCGCACACCGCGCACCGACTTGCGGTTCGGGTTCACCGGGAACACCGGCCCTTGGAACAGACCCGACAGCAGATTCGCCAGCAGCGCGCCGCCGACGCGCCCCGTCGCGGGGGTGGCGCCGATCACCGCGACCGACCGCGGGGCCAGCAGATTGCCCACGCTGCGCGCCTCGGAGGCGCGTTCGCGCGAATCACGCACCGACAGCAGCGCTTCGGTGGGATCGATGGCGAACTCGAGATGCAGGACCGATCCGTCCCTGCTGCGCTCGACCTGATAGCCCGCGTCGCGGAAGACCGTCACCATCACGGTGTTCTCCGCGAGCACCTCGGCGACGAAAGTCTCGATCTTGTTCTCGGCGGCGGCGCCGGCCAGGTGCTCCAGCAGGATCGAGCCGAGCCCGCGGCCCTGATGCCCGTCGGCCACCACGAACGCGACCTCCGCCGCCCGCGGCCCGTCCCGCTCCAGCAGCTCGTAGCGGCCCACCGCGACGATCGCCTCACCCAGTTCCAGTACCAGTCCCACTCGGTCGCGATAGTCCACGTGCGTGGTGCGGTACAGGTCTTTGGGCGAGATCCGCGGGTAGGGCCCGAAATACCGTAGATACCTGGTGCGATCGGACAGCGCGCTGTGGAACTCCTGCAGCGGCTCGGCGTCGCCGGGGGTGATCGGGCGCAGTCGTACGACGCCGCCGTCGGAGGCCAGCACATCGGCGAACCAGTGCTGCGGTGGCGGAGGCGGCGCGGCGGGAGCGTCCGGGGTGTCGGGGAAGTCAGTCACGAGGGTCCTCCGGGTCGAGACCTAGCAACCCGAAAGTCGCTCGGCGGGTGGCCAGCACGGCCATGTCTACGGCACGTTGGGCGCGGTCGACCCGCGCGTCACCGGTCTCACCGGTTCCGCCGGGGCCGTCCCACGGACGGTAGGCCACGTCACCGCCGTCGCCCATGGTGTGCGGCGGGTCCGCCTGCGGCGCCGCCGCGCGGATCGTCTCGATCCAGTCCTGCGGAATCGGCGTCGCGGGGTCGACGGTGCGATCCAGCGCGGTGGCCAGCAGATGCGTCCAGGCCCGCGGCACCACCCGGATCAGGCCGTATCCGCCGCCGCCGACGGCGAGCCAGCGTCCTTCGGCATATCGGTCGGCGAGCTCCCGCATGGCGCGGAAGGCCGCTCGCTGCCCGTCCACGGTGAGTTCCAGATCGGCCAAGGGGTCTTCACGATGCGTGTCCACACCGCACTGGCTGACCACGATCTGCGGACCGAACGCCGCCACCGCGCCCGGCACGACGGCGTGGAAACCGCGCAGCCATTGCGCATCCCGGGTACCGGGCAGCAGTGGCAGGTTGATCGACGTGCCTTCGGCCGCGCCCGCGCCGGTCTCCTCCGGCCACCCAGTGTTCGGCCACAGCGTGGCCGGATGCTGGTGCAGCGAAATGGTCAGCACCCGGGGATCGCCGTAGAAAGCGCGCTGCACGCCGTCGCCGTGGTGCACGTCCACATCGATGTAGGCGATCCGGTCGAAACCGTGATCCAGCAGCCAGGAGATGGCCACCGCCGGGTCGTTGTACACACAGAAGCCGGACGCCGAATCCGCCATCGCGTGATGCATGCCACCGCCGATGCTCACCGCTCGCTTGGTGCGTCCCTCCGCGATCTCCCTGGCCGCGGCCAGGGTTCCGCCGACGATCGTGGACGCGGCCTGGTGCATCCGTGGAAACACCGGATTGTCCGGGGAACCGAGGCCGTAGGGCGGTGCGGCGGGCGAACCGACCGGCGGCACGGCGCGTTCGACCGCGTCGAGGTAGTCGGGGGTGTGGATACGCAGCAGGTCCGGACGTCCCGCGGCGGCGGGTTCGAGCAGCTCGACACCCTCGAGCAGTCCGAGACTTTCCGCCAGCGCCATGGTGAACTTCAGGCGCGCCGGCTTCATCGGATGCTCCGGAGTCCAGGCGTAATCCAGGAACCGCTCGGTCCAGACGACGGTTCCGGACCGGCTCGTCCCGGGCGAGATCGGCGCCCGAGGTTCGCCGCGCGGTGCAGTGGCCATGATCGCAACGCTAGCGGGAAGCAAGGAACCCCGCGAAACGTTCCTATGCAGTACAAATACAAGAAAGACGCTCACGGCCGCCTGCCGTGCGCCGATCGGGTTGCCGCAGTGCCGCCGGAGACGTCGTGCGCAACGTGGAACGACGCGATCCGGCACACGGGGGCGCCGTCGTGCGTGGGTAGAATTCGTGCCGACGAAGGGGTAACAGGTGAAGGATCTGGTCGACACCACGGAGATGTATCTCCGTACCATCTACGACCTCGAGGAGGAGGGCGTGGTGCCCCTGCGCGCCCGAATCGCCGAGCGCCTCGAACAGAGCGGCCCCACCGTCAGCCAGACCGTCGCGCGGATGGAACGCGACGGTTTGCTGCTGGTCGCCGGAGACCGTCATCTGGAGCTGACCGAGAAGGGGCGCAGCATGGCCGTCGCGGTCATGCGCAAGCACCGGCTGGCCGAACGGCTGCTCGTCGACATCATCGGTCTCGACTGGCAGAACGTGCACGCCGAAGCCTGTCGCTGGGAGCACGTGATGAGCGAGGACGTCGAGCGCCGTCTGGTCGAAGTGCTCAACCACCCCACCACCTCCCCCTACGGCAACCCCATTCCCGGCCTGGACGAGCTGGGCATCATCCCGCCCGCCGCCGCCGACGAGAAACTGCTGCGCCTGTCCGATCTGCCCCAGGGCCAACTGCACGCTGTCGTGGTGCGCAGGCTCGCCGAGCACATCCAGACCGATCCGGAGGTGATCGGCCGCCTGCGGGAGGCGGGCGTGGTGCCCGACGCGCGCGTCACCGTGGAGACGAAGGCCGGTTCGGTCGTCATCACCGTGCCCGGCCACGACGGTTTCGAATTGCCCGACGAGATGGCGCACGCCGTCCAAGTGAAGCTGGCTTGATACGTGAAACTTCTGGTCACAGGTGGCGCGGGCTACGTCGGTGGCGTGTGCGCACAGGTTCTGCTGGAAGCCGGCCACGAGGTGGTCGTGCTCGATGATCTGTCCACCGGCAATGCCGACGGCGTCCCTTCCGCCGCCCGGTTCGTCGAGGGAGACATCGCGGTGGCCGCGCCCGAGCTGCTGGCCGCCGAAACCTTTGACGGTGTCCTGCATTTCGCGGCGCAGTCGCTGGTGGGCGAGTCGGTGCAGCAGCCGGAGAAGTACTGGCACGGCAATGTCGTGAAGACGTTCGAACTGCTGGAGGCGATGCGGCGCGCGGGAACGCCGCGCCTGGTATTCTCCTCCACCGCGGCGGTGTACGGGGAGCCGGAGCAGGTGCCGATCACCGAGGACGCCCCGACCCGTCCGACCAACCCCTACGGCGCGTCGAAACTGGCCATCGACCACGCCATCACCTCGTACGCGGTCGCCCACGGGCTCGCGGCGACCAGTCTGCGGTACTTCAACGTCGCAGGCGCCTACGGTGGTCTCGGCGAGAACCGAGTGGTGGAAACGCATCTCATCCCACTGGTGCTGCAGGTCGCGGCCGGGCATCGCAAGGCGATCTCGGTCTTCGGCACCGATTGGCCCACGCACGACGGCACCGCAGTCCGTGACTACATCCACATCCGCGACCTCGCGCAGGCCCATCTGCTGGCCCTGGCGACCGCGGAAGCCGGCACCCATCGGATCTACAACCTCGGCAGCGGCACCGGCTTCTCCGTGCGCGAAGTAATCTCGGCCTGCGAGCGAGTCACCGGCCTGCCGATCACCGTGCAGGACGCTCCCCGCCGCCCCGGCGACCCGGCGACCCTGATCGCGTCCAGTGCGCGCGCCATCGCCGAACTGGACTGGCGTCCCGAGCACAACGACCTCGACGAAATCGTCACCGACGCCTGGGATTTCCTCCAGTCGCTCGGGCCGCGCGCACACAGCGCGAAATAACCGGCTCCGCAGCGCCTTGGTCGGCCACTCGCCGGCTCGGGCCGACCCGCCCGCACCGGCCCACCGACGTGGAGACCGCCACCGGATGGTGTAGCCGGACGAAGCAGTGCGCGCCCCGGAATCGCCGGAGCTGAGTACAGGTCCATCGGGCTGCGCGCCGCCGGGGCGGTCACCTGCCCTAGGTTCCGGTTTCACGACGCCGACCAATCGAGGTCGACACCGAGGCCCGCGGCGGTGCGGTAGCCGCTGTGCGCGAGGCGACGCAACTGTTCCGGACGCATGCCCAGGCGCAGCGAGGTATCGAGCAGCATCGCCATCGGATGTCCCGGATCCGCCTCCAACGCGGCCTCCAGCGCGATGCCCGCCAGCGGTCCGTCGCCGCGGACGTAGGCGCTGTAGCCGAGCAGGGCGGCGGCTTCGGCGCGATCGGTACCGGACAGAGCGCGGGTCAGCGCGGCCCACACCGCCTCGGCCGCGTCGGCGTGATCGCCGACCGCCAGCGCGAACATCGTGTCCCGTACGGCTCGATCACGAAGAGCGACAACTATTTTGGCGAACTCGGGAGCGAGCGGAGCGGCGCCCGACGCGGTGTTGGCGATCTGCCACAGCACGTAGTCGAGCGCTTGCCTGCTGTATCCGATCGCATCACCGCGCCGCGCGGCACGCGCGGCACGCTCACGGGCTTGGGCGAGCGCGTCCTCCATGTGCGCGGCCACCTCGGCGCGAGCGAGGGGATCCAGTGCGACCAGAGCGGTGAGCTCGGAACGCGAACCACGGATCGGCCTGCCGTCGAGCACGTGGGTCAGTGCCACCAGGGAGGCGGCCGGATCCCGGAGCACCCCGCGTCGCTCCGGTCCCGCCAACGCCCACCAACGCTGTCCAGCGGCGATCGCACGCACCGCCCATACCCCGCCGAGCGCGATGTCCCCGGCGGCCAACCGCCTGCCGAGCGAACCGACCAGCACGTCGAATCGCCCGCCCGCGCAGCCGTGCCGGTCGGCGCCTGCCTCCGGTTCCACGGCGCGATCGTCGACGACGACCGCCAGCACCTCGGCCGCCTCGTCATGGGCGCAGATCCGCGCGACCGCGGCGGCCAGTGTCGCGCCTCGCACGCGCCTGCCGCCGGGCGAATCCAGATCGAACCGCACCACCGCGTCGACTATCGCCCCGTCGGCAGTCCCGGGCCGCAACACGCACACGACCACCGATCGTTCCGGAGTGAATCCCAGCATCGCGGGCACGGCAGCGATCAGCTCTCCTGGATCATCGACGCGCACCGCGTGATCCGGCGTGCCCCGGAACGGCGGAGGATCGTCGCGACACCGGGCATGCCGAGCCGGTCCTTCCGTATTTCCCGAGCTCGGCTCGCCCTTGATCGAGTACGGAGCCGGTCTTCGCGCGGCGACGCCGGGCTGGATTCGCCCCGCGGCCTCGGTAGCGCGGCCGGACGCGCGATTACCGCGGTGGCACAGCCGGGATGCGTCGTGCTTGCCTGCACACCCGTCATCGACCGGTTCGGGGGTGGAAAACGGAGTCGCGGAAGTGGTCATGCCTCGACCATGCGGCTCGGCGGTCTCCGCCCTCCGACACCGACCTGGCGATTCGTCGGGCCTGGGGAATTCGCTTCGCGCTGTGCACGACTCGCCCCGCAGGTCTCTCGCTTCGCGATCCGTGTCGGTCGCCCCTGCTACGGTGCCGCCGGGGCCCGCCGTCTCTCCCGCGTTTATCTCTCCCGTACTTTGCGAACGGCGGTCGCGAACAGCGCATCCAATGCCGTGCTATCCGGTTCGCCCTCGGCGAACGACATGTAGGTCACCGTGATTCGCACGTCGCCGATCTGCCCGACATGGGTGTGCATGGACTGGGTCAATCCGGCGCCCCCGGACTCGGGCCGCACGGTCCTGCGCAACGAGAGGGCATCGTCGGCGTCGATCGGCGGTGGCGAATCGAGTTCGGTCGTCACGGTCGTGGTGGCGCCCGCCCGGCTCACCCGCACCGACCCGCACTGCTGCGTCCTGGCGCGCAGCGACGTCAAGGGCTCGCCGGTGCGGGTCAATTCGACGGTCAGAGTGGCGCGCGTGGCGTCGTCCGTGCCGACCGCCATCGCCGTGCGATCGGGTCCGAAATCCTGGTGCGGCGGCACACACCGGCTGGGCTGCACGTGGGCGCCGCGGCCCATCCCGTCCAGATCGCCCGCCGCCTGGGCCACCGCCTCCTGGGGCAGCATCACCGCCGCGTAGGGCGGGGGGAACTGGGCCGGATCCGGCAGTAGCGTCGGTAGTTCGGCGCTCACGTGCCGGGTCACCGTGGTCGGCGCCGGCGTGGCCGGGCGCCCCGGCACCGTCGACCCGCATCCTGCGAGCAGCACCGCGCAGGCGACGGGCACCACACAGCCCAGCCGCATGCGCGTCGAATCCGCCACGGTCACACACCCACTGTGCCAAACTCCCCGTGCCCAGCCGGTGATGCCACGCCGCCGAGCCGGGAATGCACAGGCCGCCGATGCTGTTGGCTCGGAGTATGGGTCGGTGTCCGGCCGTGCGCGATGACCGCCATCGACATGGGGGACAATGGACGGTGGTCCCCGGTTCGGACGACTGCTCGTCGCACGCCACCACCAGGGGTGGCGAACGACCGGGCAGCCAACCACACTGGCGCGTGCGGTGCGCGTCCGGGCCGCAGGAACCGCGCAGGAAGGAGTACGCGATGGACTACGAGTCGCGAATGTACGAATTGGAGTTCCCCGCTCCGCAGCTGTCATCCGCAGACGGCGCGGGCCCGGTCCTGGTACACGGACTGGAAGGTTTCACCGACGCCGGGCACGCGGTGCGCCTGGCGACAACGCACCTGCGCGAGAGCCTCGAGAGCGAACTGGTCGCCTCGTTCGCCGTGGACGAGCTGCTGGACTACCGATCGCGGCGTCCGCTCATGACGTTCAAGACCGATCACTTCTCCGAGTACGCCGAACCGGAACTCAATCTCTGGGCGTTGCGCGACACCGCGGGGACCCCGTTCCTGTTGCTCGCGGGTCTGGAGCCCGACCTACGCTGGGAGAAGTTCACGACCGCGGTCCGCTTGCTCGCCGAACAGCTCGGCGTGCGCCGCAGCATCGGGTTGAGCGCCATTCCGATGGCGATTCCGCACACCCGCCCGCTCGGCGTGACCGCGCATTCCTCCGACCGCGACCTGATCTCCGATCATCAGCGGTGGCCGGGTGAGCTCCAGGTACCGGGCAGCGCGTCGTCGCTGCTGGAATTCCGCATGGCGCAGCACGGTCACGAGTCGGTCGGCTTCTCGGTGCACGTCCCGCACTACCTGGCGCAGACCGCGTACCCGGAAGCCGCGCAAACGCTGTTGGAGAACGTCGCCGACAACGCGGGCTTGGAGTTCCCGCTGGCCGCGCTCGGCGAGGCCGCCGCACGAGTGCGCGAGCAGGTCAACGAGCACATCGCGGGCAACGCCGAGGTGGAGACCGTGGTGCATGCCCTGGAGCGGCAGTACGACAGTTTCGTCACCGCGCAGGAGCGGCAGTCGAGCCTGCTGGTCGGCGACGGCGAGCTGCCCAGTGGCGACGAACTGGGCGCCGAGTTCGAGCGATTCCTCGCCGAGCAGGGCCGCTTGAACGGCGACGACGAGGGCGAGCAGGACTGATTCGGCGGCGGTCGGGTCCCCGATCGCCCCTGCGCGCGAGGCCGTAGGGTGGTCGGAGTGGATCTGACCGAACTGCTCGACATCCCGGGAACCGACGCCGACGCGCTGTACGAGTCGTTCGGGATGTGGGCCGCCGAGCAGGGCACCCCGCTCTACCCGGCGCAGGACGAGGCGCTGCTCGAGCTGGCATCCGGTTCCAACGTCATCCTCGCCACCCCGACCGGTTCCGGAAAGTCGCTGGTCGCCGTCGGCGCACATCTGTTCGCCCTCAGCCAGGGGCTGCGCACCTACTACACCGCCCCGATCAAGGCGCTGGTGAGCGAGAAATTCTTCGCTCTCTGCGAGGTGTTCGGGGCCGAGCGCGTCGGTATGGTCACCGGCGACGCCGCGGTGAACCCGGAGGCGCCGATCATCTGCGCGACCGCGGAGATCCTGGCCAATCTGGCGCTGCGCGAGGGCGCGGACGCCGACGTGGGCCAGGTCGTGATGGACGAGTTCCACTTCTACGCCGACCCCGATCGCGGCTGGGCATGGCAGGTCCCGTTGCTCGAACTGTCCCGCGCGCAGTTCCTGCTCATGTCGGCCACACTCGGCGAAGTCGACTTCTTCGCACGCGACCTGAAGCGCCGGACCGGCCGCTCCACCGCGGTCGTCGCGGGCACCGAGCGCCCGGTGCCGCTGACCTTCTCCTACGCCCGCACCCCGATCACCGAGACCCTCGAAGAACTCGTCACCACCCACCAGGCCCCGGTGTACGTCGTGCACTTCACCCAGGCCGCCGCCCTCGAGCGCGCGCAGGCGCTGACCAGCGTGAACTTCGCCACGCGTGCGGAGAAGGACGCGATCGCCGACGCGCTTGGCGGGTTCCGGTTCGCCGCCGGATTCGGCAAGACCCTGTCCCGGCTGATCCGGCACGGCATCGGGGTGCATCACGCGGGCATGCTGCCGAAGTACCGGCGCCTGGTGGAGCGCCTCGCCCAGGACGGCCTGTTGAAGGTGGTGTGCGGCACCGACACCCTCGGCGTCGGCATCAACGTCCCCATCCGCACGGTGCTGCTCACCGGCCTGACCAAGTTCGACGGCGTGCGCACCCGCAGGCTCAAGGCCAGGGAGTTCCACCAGATCGCGGGCCGAGCCGGCCGGGCGGGTTACGACACCATGGGCACCGTCGTCGTGCAGGCCCCCGAACACGAGGTGGAGAACACCCGTTTGCTGGCCAAGGCGGGCGACGATCCCAAGAAGCAGCGCAAGGTGCAGCGGCGCAAACCGCCGGAAGGCTTCGTCTCCTGGAGCGAGGAGACTTTCGACCGCTTGGTCGCCGCGCAGCCGGAGCCGATGGTGTCGCGCTTCACGGTCACCAACGCCATGCTGCTGAACGTGATCGCCCGGCCGGGCAACTGCTTCACCGCCATGCGTCACCTGCTCGAGGACAACCACGAGCCGCGCCCGGCCCAGCGCAGGCACATCCTGCGCGCCATCCGGCTCTATCGCGCGCTGCGCGACGCCGGGGTGGTGCAGCAACTGCCGGAACCGGACGAGCAGGGCCGCCGTGCCCGCCTGACCGTCGACCTGCAGCGCGACTTCGCCCTCGACCAGCCGCTGTCGCCGTTCGCACTGGCCGCACTGGACCTGCTGGACAAAACGTCCCCGAGTTATACCCTCGACGTGGTGTCGCTCATCGAATCCACGTTGGAGGACCCGCGCCAGCTGCTGATGGCCCAGCAGCACAAGGCGCGCGGCGCGGCGATCGCGGAGATGAAGGCCGACGGCATCGAGTACGACGAGCGGATGGAGCTGCTCGAAGAGGTGACCTGGCCCAAGCCGCTGGCCGAGCTGATCGAACCGGCCTACGAGACCTATCGCGCCGGGCACCCGTGGGTGTCGGAGTTCGCGCCCGCGCCCAAGTCCGTGGTGCGCGACATGATCGAGCGCGCCATGACCTTCGCGGAGCTGATCTCCTTCTACGAGCTGGCCCGCTCCGAGGGCGTGGTGCTGCGCTACCTCGCCGACGCCTACCGCGCGCTTCGGCGCACGGTGCCCGAGTCGGCGCGCACCGAGGACCTCGACGACATCACCGAATGGCTCGGCGAGCTTGTCCGCCAAGTGGATTCGAGCCTGCTCGACGAGTGGGAGCAACTGACCAACCCGGGCGCGGAGAGCGACGCCGACCAGGTCGCCTTCGGCGCGGAGACGGTGCGCCCGATCTCCGCCAACGAGCGCGCCTTCCGGGTGATGATCCGCAACGCGATGTTCCGCCGGGTCGAGCTGGCCGCGTTGCGGCGCTGGGACGATCTCGCCGAGCTCGGCCCCGGCCCCGACTGGGCGGCGGCGCTCGCGGACTACTACGCGGAGTACGAGCGGATCGGCACGGGCCCCGACGCCAGAGGCCCGCAGCTGTTCCAGGTGGAGCGAAGACCCGGATTCTGGCAGGTGCGGCAGGTGCTGGACGACCCGGCAGGCGACCACGGCTGGTCGATCGTCGGGGTGGTCGATCTCGCCGAGTCCGACGCCGCGGGCGAGGTCGTCTTCGACGACGTCACGGTGTCCGCAGGCTGAGCCCGCACCACCTGACTGTCCCGCATCAACGCAGGTCAGCAGCATCGTCGTGAGAGAAGGTCAGGGTCGCGCGACCTCGTGGCGAACCCAGGTTTGGACGGATTCGTTTCTGGGTACGGGCCGCTGATACTCTCTCCCCCGCTGCCCAAGCGAAAGATCAACTATGCCCGAATCGCCCTACCTTGTCATCCATCCCGAGCGTGTCCGCCGGAATTACCGCGCGCTCGACGCCGCCCTGTCCACCGGCAACGGCGCCGCGACGAGGATCCGTTTCGCCGTGAAGGCGAGCCCGGTGCCGGAGATCGTGCGCCTGCTCGACGAGGAGGGCGCGGAATTCGACGTCGCCAGCATCGGCGAGATCGAGCTGTGCCTCGGGCTGGGCGTGGCGCCGGACCGGTTGTGCTACGGCAACCCGATCAAGAAGGCCGCCCACATCGCCCGAGCCCATGCGCTGGGGGTGTGCCGGTTCGCTTTCGACACCGAGGACGACCTGCTGCGCATCGCCGAGCACGCACCCGGCTCCGAGGTGGAGTGCCGCTTCCTCGCCTCGGCGCCGGAGTCACGCACCCCGTTCGGCACGAAGTTCGGCTGCGCCCCGGGTGAGGCGTTCCGGTTGCTGGTCCGGGCCAGGGATCTCGGGCTCGTCGTCGCCGGACCGTACTTCCACGTCGGCTCCCAGCAGCTGGACCCCACCTCATGGCGGATCGGCATCGAACAGGCGGGCCGCATCGCGGAAGCCTTGGCGGACAAGGACATTCCGGTCAGCTCGGTGAACATCGGCGGTGGGCTGCCGATCTCCTATGCCGACCCGGCGCCCACGCTGGGCGAGATCGCCGCGGTGGTCAACCACGCGGCGGCCGAATTCCTTTCCGGGAACACCGGATTGGTCGTCGAACCGGGCCGGGCACTGGTCGGTTCGGCGGGCACGATCCACGCCGAGGTCGTCGGCGTCCGCATGGCGCCGGACGGCCGGCGCTGGGTGTATCTCGACATCGGCCGCTACAACGGAATGGCCGAGACCGAGAACGAGTACATCGCCTACCGGTTCGTCACCGACCGGGACGGCGACCCCGTCGACGAGGCGGTGGTGGCCGGTCCGACCTGCGACGGCGACGATGTACTGTATCAACGCACGCGAGTCCTCCTACCGACCACGTTGCGAGCCGGTGATCGCGTTCGAATCCTCGACACCGGCGCCTATACCGCGAGCTATTCGTCGGTGTCCTTCAATGGTTTTCCGCCCTTGACCGTTCATGTCTCGGGCGCTGAGCGAGAGTGAGTTTGCCCATGACGGCGGAATTCACCGGTTGGCATGTGCTGGCCGAGTTCGGTGGTGTCGACGCAGCCCTTTGCGACGATCTCGAACGACTCGAATCGGCGTTGCGTGAGTCTCTGATCGCGGCGGGCGTCACCATCTGCGATGTCGTACACAAGAAGTTCGAACCGCAGGGGGTGACCGTCCTCGCGCTGTTGTCGGAGTCTCACGCCTCGATTCACACCTATCCGGAGTCCGGCGACATCTTCGTCGACGTCTTCACCTGCGGCAGCATCGGCGCCGGCGCGTCGACAGCGGTCGATCTGTTACGGGACGCGTTGTCGCCCAAGGATGTTCGCATGCAGGTCATCCGCAGGGGACACGGTAGCCAGCGGATCGAGGAACCGGTGGGCGCGGGCCTGACCCGCATCTGGGACCTGCACGAGGTGATCGTCGACACGCACACCCCGTTCCAGCACATGATCATCGCGCGGACCGAGCAGGGCATCAGCCTGTTCTCCGACGACGACCGCCAGTCCACCGAATTCTCCCAGCTGACCTACCACGAGGCGATGATGGTTCCCGCCTTCGCGCTGGCCGAGAAGCTGGACAAGGTGCTGATCATCGGTTCCGGCGAGGGCGTGGCCAGTCAGATGTCGGTCGCCGCGGGCGCCACCCAGGTCGATCACGTGGACATCGACCAGCTCGAGGTCGAGCTGTGCGCCCGGCACCTGCCCTACGGCTACACCAGCGACGAGCTGGCCGCCGCGGTCGCGGGCGAGGGGCCGATCACGGTGCACTACGCCGACGGCTGGGACTTCCTGGCCACGGCCGCGAAGTCCGGCACCCGCTACGACGTCATCGTGATCGACCTGCCGGACGAGCGTGTCGAGGACGCGCAGCACAACCGGCTCTACGAGGCGGAGTTCCTGTCCCGATGTCGCGCGCTGCTCGCGCCCGGCGGCGTGCTGAGCGCGCAGGCCGGCTGCGCGACGATGTGGCGCAACGAGACGCTGAAGCGGTCCTGGCAGCGTTTCCACGATCAGTTCGGCACCGTCGTGCACTACGGCAGCGACGAGCACGAGTGGTCGTTCCTGTTCGGTCTGGTGGACTCGATCGACGACCCGGTCGGGCGCATGACCGATCGCCTGGCGCGACTGCCTTACAAGCCCGAGACCATCGACGCGCGAGCGCTGGTGCGCGGCGCGATCGAACCGCACGCCCTGCGGGTCTAGACGACGCGCCCGAATGCGCCGGTTCCGATCGGGACCGGCGCATTCGGCGTTCGTCACCCGGTCAGCGCCGCACCGGACGACTGCTGCGGCTGTCGCGGCGCTGTCGCTCCTTTCGGCTCCTCGCCGCCGGGCCCGAACACCATGCCGTTCTTCCAGGCGCTGCGCTCGAACATCCGCTGCAGCGGGGTCGCGACGAAGGTGGTGACCGTCGTCATGATGGCCAGCACGGTGTACAGCTCAGGGGTGATCAATCCGGCCGATAGCCCGACGTTCAGCAGGACCAGCTCCATCAGTCCCCGCGCGTTGGCCAGCGCCCCCATCGCGCCCGCCTCGCGCCAGCCCATACCTTGCGAGCGGGCGACCAGCCCGACCGCGCCGAACTTGCCCACGAACGACACCACGAGCACCACCACGGCCATCAGCAGCACTTTGGGCTCGAGGATCAAGCTGAGTTCGGTGTTCAAACCGGTGTAGATGAAGAAGGCGGGCAGCAGCAGATAGCCGACCAGCGGCTCGAACCGCGCACGGATCCGGTCCAGCAGCTCACCGCGCGGCATCACGATGCCCGCGACGAAGGCCCCGAGCACGGAATGGATCCCGACGAAGTCGGTGAAGCAGGCGGCCGACAGCACCACCAGCAGGACCGCGGTGAGCTGCCCGACCGGCAGTCCGCCCGCGGTTTCGCCGTCACCGCGGCGTGGCGTCCAGGTCTGCAGCCGGGCCAGCCAGCGGCGCGCGACGAAGAACATGAACAACACGTAGGCCAGGCCGCCGCCCACCGCGAGGTAGACGCCGCCCGGGCTGTTCTTCGCGGTGGCGACGACCACGGCCAGCAGCACCCACGCGCACGCGTCGTCCACGGCCGCGACGGCCAGCGACATCGTGCCGAGCCGGGTGTTCATCAACCCGGAGTCGTAGACGATCCAGGCCAGGATGGGGAATGCGGTGACCGCGACGGCGGCGGCGAGGAACAGCGCGCCCTGCCAGCTCGCCACGCCACCGGTGAAGAACCCGCCTTGCTCGGCCATCCACCAGCCGACCACGCCGCCGAGCACCATGGGCACCGCGACGCCGGTCGCCGAGGTGGCCCCGGCCTGGCGCAGATGCTTTCCGAAGATATCCAGCTGGAACGAGCTGCCCACCAGGAACATGTACAGCACCAGGCCGATCTGCCCGACCACGTAGATGGCGGTCAGATTCGGGTGGACGATGCTCGTATCTCCCACCGCGAGTTCGGTCGGGAACAACCACTCCTGCGCCTGCGGCCAGAACCAGCCGAGCGCGGACGGTCCGAGCAGGAATCCGGCGATCATGATCGCCACCACCTGCACCTGGCCCAGCCGCCGGAACAGCGGCCAGAGCAGGCGGTATGTCACGAGAACGACCACGATCTGTAGAAAGAAGTGGGTCGAGATTTCCAGCAGTGTCGGCACCGCAGCTCCCCTCCGTCGAGCTGTATATGTCCTATCTGGATCTCAGCCGCGAGCGAAAACGCAACGACTCCCGTTCAGGAGCGCTGCTGCTCGCGCCACCGCTCGACATCCACCCCGCCGACGCCCCAGTTCGACAGGGCAACCTCGTCGATCACGACGTAGGTGCTCGCGGGCGCCTTGCCGAGCACGTCGTGCAGCAGAGCCGTGACGCCTTCGATCAGCCGTGCCTTCTGCTCGCGTGTCACGCCTTCGTCGGTGACTTTGATGTTCACGTATGGCATTTCAAGCTGTCCTTCCCGAGATGAACCCGCCGTCGACGGGCAAGATGTGTCCGGTTGTGAATGCGGCGTCGGCGAGATACAGCACGGCCGCCGTGGTCTCCGCGACTTCCCCGATGCGGTTCAACAGCGCGAGCCTGCCGGAGGCGGATTCGTCGCCGTCGCCGAACAGCGGCGTGCGGATGATGCCGGGGGCGACCGCATTGACCCGGATTCCGTCGGCGGCGAGTTCGGCGGCGAGGCTGGTCGTCAGCGCGTGCACCCCACCCTTGCTGACCAGGGCCGCCGAGGCGGGCAGTCCCGCGAGGGCGTGGTCGATCAGCACCGTGCCGATGTTCACGATGCTGCCGCCCCGCCCCTGCGTCAGCAAGCGCCGCACCACGGCCTGCGTGGTGAAGTAGGTGCCTTTCAGGTTTCCGTTCAGGTAGCCGTCGAGGTCCTGCTCGGTGACCTCGACGAACGGTTTCGCTCCGAAGATGCCCGCGTTGTTGACCAGCACGTCCACGCCGCCGAACCGCTCGACAGCGAGATCCACCAGGGTCGTTCCGGTAGTGGCCGCACCGATATCGCCCGCCACCGTGGCCACCCGTTCCGGCGCGCCCAGTTCGGCGGCCACCCGTGTCAGCTTCTCCGCGCTCCGCCCGTTGAGCACGACGTTGTCGCCGCGTTCCACGAACGCCCTCGCGATATCGCGGCCGATCCCACTGGAGGAACCGGTCACGATGACCGTCTTCGTCATATCTTTCCTCTCTTTGATACGACCGGTCGTCTTCTAATTGGCACAAAAAGACGCCGGACAGGTGATGCCCCGACTCAGGGCAGGAAGTAGTCGCCGAGCAGCCGATCCAGGCACTTGTGCAGCGGCGCGAGGGTGCGGTCGATCTTCATCCTGATCACCGCGCCCTCCCAGGATTCGAGCAGCAGATCGGCCAGTTCGCCCGCCTGGATGTCGGAGCGGATCATGCCGAGGCGCTGCCCTTGCGCGAGTTGCTCGGCCACGCGATCGCGCCACGCGCCCCATGCCGCCGACAGCGATTCCCGCAGTAGCTCACTGCCTTCGAGTTCGCCGCCCAGGTTCGCGATCAGGCAGCCGCCGGTGAAGTCGGCCGCGACGAAATCGTCCATCAGCCGCGCGAAGAACGCCCGCAGGCCGCTCACCGGGTCTGCCGCGGCGCCGAACGCGTCGGTCAGATTCCGCTGCACGCACCGGGAGTGGTACTCGATGATCGCGCGACCGAAACTCTCCTTGCTGTCGAAGTAGTTGTAGAACGACCCCTTCGGCACACCGACCTTGTCCAGAATCTGTTTGATTCCGGTGCCGTGATAGCCGTTGGTCAGAAACCCCGAGGCGCCCGCTTCGACAAGAAGTCGCCGGGTGTCTTCGCTGCGTCGAGGTCTAGCCATACGCCGACTATACGACCGGTCGTCTTGGAATGGCAACTCGGAGTACGCGAGTCGCTCGGCCCTCACGCCTCCGGACCCGCCCACCCGGGCCCGGCGAAGTCCGAGAAGCTCGCGGGATCCCGGCGCCACCGCGCGGAGCGAGCGGCGAAACGCGCGAGGTGCTCGGCGGCGAACCGATCCCGTTGCCAGTCCGCCGGATCCGCCCCCACCGCCCAGACGTAGGTCCACACCGGAACGTTCCTTGCCTCGACTCGCACTCGGCGCAGGTCGTATTCGTCGTCCTCGAACGCATCGAGAACCGCCCACTCCGGCGCGGTGAGACCGCTCAACACGGCGCCACGGGCCAGCCCGTGCGTCGCGGCGACCAGTCCCGGGTAGATCCGCCGCGGCAGCGCGGCGGCACGCCAACCGGTCAGCTCGGCCGGTTCCAGCGGGGGGACGCGCCCGAGCAGCGTCTGCAGCACCTCGGGAAACTGCAGCGTGCCGTAGACGAACAGCGCATGGTCCAAGCCGAACAGGCGGCCCAGCCGCCCCGATCCCAGCGCCGCGGGTTCCACTTCGCCGCTCCTCTCGCCCTGCCCTTACTGTGCCCGCCCGGCCCGATGGGCGCAGCTACATCGGCCGCTGAGCACGAACGATGGCGGCCAGATATTCGTAATCGTCGGCGCGAGCGCTGGAAGTACGGAAGACCAAGCCGATGGTGCGTCCGGGAGCGGGGGCCGAGAAGTGCGCGACATCCAATGTGCCCCGGGCGGTTTCCGTCGCGACGGCCATCTGCGGGATCAGCGTCACGCCGAGCCCGCCCGCGACGCACTGCACCACGGTCGAGAGGGAGGCGGCTCTGGTGTCGCCGACGGCGGCCGGGTGCACATCGGCCGAGCGGCACGCCTCGAGCGTCTGGTCGCGCAGGCAGTGCCCCTCGTCCAGCAACAGCAGCGGCTGAGCGTCCAGCACCGACGCCACGAGGTCGGTGCGCCCGGCCAGCTCGTGACCGCGCGGCGTGACCAGCACGAATTCCTCCGTGTAGAGCGGAATCTCGACCAGGCCGGGCATCTCGGTGGGCACCGCGAGCAGCGCGACGTCGAGCACGCCGGTGCGCAGCCCGTCCAGCAACCGGGCGGTCTGGTCCTCGATGATCTGGGGGCGCAACTCGGGCAGCCGCTTGCGCAACTCGGGCAGCAACCCGGGCAGCACATACGGGGCGACCGTCGGGATGATGCCCATCCGCAGCGTGCCGCCGAGTCCGTCGCCGGTGGCCGACGCGACGAAGCGGTCGGCGGCTTCCAGCGTCGCCATCGCCTTGGGCAGCAAGCGCATCCCGGCCGCGGTCACCAGCACCCGCCGGGTGCTCCGCTCGATCAGCTGCAGCCCGAGCCCGTGTTCCAGAGCCGCGAGCGCCTGCGATAGCGTGGGCTGACTCACACCGAGGCGGGCGGCCGCGGTGCCGAAATGGCGGTATTCCGCGATCGCCACGAACGCACGCAGCTGTGACAGGGTGGGCTGATAAGTCTGATCAGTCACGCCTATCAGTGTAGTGCGACTGATCACCTTTACCTTTTACGCACCCTTGGGCAAGATCGCCGGTGAGCTTTTCACCCGCGGTGTGAGTGCCCGGTCCGAGGCGGTGGTTCGCGTGACCGCGACGGGCCCGCAACACCGCAGAACACAGGTAGCAAACCAACTTGACGAGGAGACGAGCATGGCCCTGCTGACCATCGGCGACCAATTCCCGGCATACAACCTCACCGCGGTCATCGGCGGTGACCTGTCGAAGGTCGACGCTCAGCAGCCTGACGACTACTTCACCCGGATCACCAGCGACGACCACGCGGGCAAGTGGCGGATCATCTTCTTCTGGCCCAAGGACTTCACCTTCGTGTGCCCGACGGAGATCGCGGCGTTCGGCAAGCTGAACGACGAGTTCGAGGACCGGGACGCCCAGGTGCTCGGCGCGTCGGTGGACAACGAGTTCGTGCACTTCCAGTGGCGCGCACAGCACGAGGATCTCAAGACCCTCCCCTTCCCCATGCTCTCGGACCTCAAGCGCGAACTGGCCGCGGCCACCGGCGTGCTGAACGCCGACGGTGTCGCCGACCGCGCCACCTTCATCGTCGACCCGAACAACGAGATCCAGTTCGTCTCGGTCACCGCGGGTTCGGTGGGCCGCAACGTCGATGAGGTGCTGCGCGTACTGGACGCGCTGCAGTCCGACGAGCTGTGCGCCTGCAACTGGAAGAAGGGCGACCCCACCATCGACGCCGGCGAACTCCTGGCCGCCAGCGTCTGAAAACAGCCGTCGCACCCGGGTTTCCGGGTACGTCACCCCATCACCGAGAAACGACCCGGTCCCCGCACGGGACCGCATCGAGCAGAGGAATCGCCGCATGAGCATTGAGAACCTGAAGAACTCCCTCCCCGAGTACGCCAAGGACCTCAAGCTCAACCTGTCATCGATCGCGCGCAGCACAGTGCTGAACGAGCAGCAACTGTGGGGCACCCTGCTGGCGTCGGCGGCCGCGACCCGGTCGACGACCACACTGCGCGAGATCGCCGAGGCAGCCGCCGACGTGCTGTCGGCGGAGGCGTACAACGCCGCGCTCGGCGCCGCCTCGATCATGGGCATGAACAACGTGTTCTACCGGGGCAAGGCGTTTCTCGACGGCCGCTACGACGACCTGCGGGCCGGGCTGCGCATGCAGATCATCGGCACGCCGGGCGTCGACAAGGCCGATTTCGAACTCTGGTCGTTCGCGGTCTCCTCGATCAACGGCTGCGCGCACTGCCTCGAGGCGCACGAGCACACGCTGCGCGAAGCGGGCGTGTCCCGCGAAGTGATCTTCGAATCGCTGCGCGCCGCCGCCATCGTGGCCGGTGTCGGCCAAGCGGTGCAGTCGACCGAGGCCCTCAGCACCGCCGCGATCTGATTTCTCCGTAAAGAGGCCCCTGTCCTGCGACGGGGGCCTCTTTCGCGTTTCCCTGTGGTCCGGACGACAGCTCGGCGGCGGCGTACCCGGGTAGGCTCGGGGAGCATGAGCACACAGGTTGATGTGGTGCGAGTGTTCACCGACGCGGCGGGCCGGTTCGGCAACGAGCTCGGTATCGCGCGGGCGGCCCACGTGGCCGCGGTGGATCGGCAGGCGTTGGCGGCGAAAGCCGGTTACAGCGAGACCGTGGTGGTCGAGGAACCGGTGGACGGCACCGTCGCGGTGCGGATCTACACCCCCACGGTGGAACTCCCCTTCGCCGGGCACCCGTCCGTGGGCACCGCCTGGTGGTTCGCGGCCCAGGGCATTCCGGTGCGGGTGCTGGATGTCCCAGCGGGCCCGGTGACGGTGGAACTCACCGAGGGATTGACCTGGATCACCGCGCGCGGCGAATGGGCGCCCACGTTCACCTTTCATCAGCTGGAGGACGCCGAGGAGCTGGCCACCGTGCACCCGGACGAGTTCCCCGGTGGCCCGCACTACCTGTGGGCCTGGACCGACGAGCATCGCGCCGCCCTGCGTTCGCGCATGTTCGCGCCGACCATGGGCATTTCGGAGGACGAGGCGACCGGAGCCGCTGCCGTGGCCTTGACGGCGTTGCTGCGCAAAGGCCTGGTCATCACCCAGGGCAAGGGCTCGCAATTGTTCACCCAGTGGGACTCCGACGGCTGGGTGCGCCTCGGCGGCCGCGTCGTCGCCGATCAGCCGGTGGAGGTCTAGGCCGGGCTCACGGCAGCGTCACTCCGACGACCGGATCGCCGCTGGGCGCCGCCGAGCCGCCGTCCGGTTCGACGCTCACCGCCAGCACCTCACCCGACCGGAATCCGGTCACGAACGGCCGCTCGGCCGAGGGCACGTCGCTCAGGACCCCGACCGAGCGGGGCTGCCCGTCGGAGCCGATCAGCCAGACCTGATAGACCCGCCCCGCCGGTGGTGGCGCCACCCGGTCGAACACGACGATCGCGCGGCCGAGTTCGGGGGAAGCGTCGACGACCAGCAGACCGCCGCCGTCGAACGCCCCGTCGACCGTCCGTACCCCAGGCTGCCCAGGTACCTCGCTGGCGGCGACCGGGTCCGACGACGAGCCGGTGAACTGGGCGGCCACCAGGCTTCCGCCGACCACCAGGCACGCGGCTGCCGCGATCGGCACCGCCCAGCGCAGCGGCCGTCGCCACGACGCGATCCGCGTGACCGATCGTCGCTCGCGCAAGTCCGGCAGCGCCGCCAGAATGCGGCGTTCCAGTTCCGGCGGCGGCGCGAGTTCGTCGAGCACGGCCAGTCGCCCCATGACGTCACGCGCCTGCCAGACGGCGTCCGAGAAGGCCCGCCGCACGTCGGGGTCCGCGGCCGCCAGACGGGCATCGATATGCCTGCGTTCGATGTCAGCGACCGCGTTCAGCGCGCACGGGTAGGCGAGGTCGATGAGATCCGCGTCCGACCGCGGCGAGGTGTCAACCATCGGTGCGTTCCCCGGACAAACACTTCTCCAATCGTTTCAGCCCGTCCCGGATGCGGGTCTTGATCGTGGGCAGCGGAACCGACAGATGGTCGGCGACCTCTCGGTAGGTCCGCCCGCTGTAATAGGCCAGCGCGATGGCTTCGCGCTGGGTGGGGGTCAAGGTCTCCAAGCAACCTGCCACCTGTTGCTCTTCGATGCGCTGGGCGACCGATTCGGCGACCACGTCGTGGTCTCGCCCCAGATGCTCGTGCGCGTAGACCAGATCCCGGCTGGTGGCCGAGCTCTCCGAGCGCACCCGGTCCACCGCCCGGCGGTGCGCGAGCATCATGATCCAGCCGACCGGACTGGCCAGCGTGGCATCGTAGCGATCGGCCATCGACCACACCTGGAGGTAGACCTCCTGGGTCACCTCCTCCGCGGCGGCGTGACTGCGCAGGATCCGCACTGTCAACCCGAACACCCGCGGACTGGTCAGCTGATAGAACTCGGTGAACGCGCCGCGATCGCCCGCTCCGGCGGCGGCGAGCAACGCCGCGAGCTTGCGGCTCGCGAGGGTGGCCTGCGGGCGGGCGGGCAGCGGGCACGCGAGGGCGGAGTCGCCGGGTTCCTCCCGCACCCGTGCCGGCTCGCCGGATCGATGGGATGAAGCAGAACCGTGTTCGTTGCTCATGGCCGAATCCCGTGCCTGCATGAACAGGGGTTCGGTATGCAGCGGGAACCGGATTGGTCCCTGGTCAACGAGCGATCACGGCCACCAGCATGTAGGCGGTACCGGCATCCATCACCACGTGCGGCACCGCCGCCCACGGTTTCACGGGACCGGTGAGTGCGGCGACGCATCCTCCGGAACGCGCCAGCAACCGCAGCGGACCCGGCAGCTGCGCACGCGCCCAGCCGGTACGGGCGGCGAAGACGACCAGGAGTGCGTCGAGGAGGAACAGGGCGGCGAGACCGAGCGCCGGGCCGGGAGCCGGACCGCCCACGTGTCCGGAGGCCGTGTGACCGGACATCGCGTAGAGCATCGCCGCGGCGGACACGATGTGGTAGCCGAGCGGGACCAGCCGGTCGATCGGCAGTGGCCGCCCCTGGGTGGCGTACTCCGCTGCGCGGATCATCAGCAGTCCGGCGAAGACCACGGCCATCGCCGTGAGCACGCCGCGCAGCGCGTGCGGGCTCGCTGTTGAGGGAAACACCAGCATGCCGAGCATGACCAGGCACATCACCAGGTGCGCCGCATCGGATTCGGCGTGCTCGCCCGAAACATCCGACGGCCCGGACGTTTCCGGGACAGCGTCGGCCGGTGACGCCAGAGCCGCCGTCACCCGCGTCAGCACGATTCCCGCCGCGATCACGAACGCGGCCACCACCATCCACCGCAATACCGCATAGTCCTGCACGAACTGCGCCACACCCCACCACCTCTCAGCACGGCGACCACGGTCGTCGCCCTTCCATGCTCGCATCCCGGAGCGGTCAGGGTGCCCTTTTCTGTTGTGCTACATCGCCGATCGATCCGGCTACAGCGACCACCCAGCGCTTCCCGGGCGGAGGTGAGCGATAGGTGGCCTCGGTCACCTCGCTGTTCGTCCCGGGTACCGAATCATCGCGGCATTCTGGTCCAATCCAGGTCATGTCTGGCTCGTGACTTCGCAAGTGCGAGTGCAGCTTTGCTCTTCGGATGTCGCACTGGGGGATGATCACTCTCGTTCCGCGATGCCGAGACGGCTTGTCGGACAGCGGGCCTCGGAAATGCGTCGCCTCGGCAACCCCATTCCCCTCGGCAACCGCTTCGGAAAAGGTCGGCAACGCGCCGCGAGCGGTGACTCGGGACCGCCCACCGATGCTCGGATGCGGCACGGTCGGGGTTCCGAGTCAGCACCGGGATGCGGGGAGCGCCGGGCGACCCACCATGGTGAACCACGCGGCGGCTCTATGCCGTGCACGACTTCGGCTACTGCGCGCCTTTCGGCGACTATCGCCCGGACCCGTACAGCGTTTCCATGACCGCGCCCTTTGACACCGGAGTGCCGGCCGATCACGGACGTGGCGAATCACACATCGTTCAGTGCGCGGGTGAATCCGTCGACGAGTTCGGCGACCTGTTCGTCGGTCATGACGAACGCCGGGGAGACCTGCATGGCGCCTTGACCCGCGGCACGACCGGAGATGCCGTGCGCGCGCAACGCCTTGACCAGTGCGGGCCCTTCGGCGGGCTCGGCCAGCTGGATCGCGGCGACGGCACCGAGCCCGCTGCGCACCACGGCGACCCTGGGATGCGCGGCGAGCACCGACAGCTGATCGTGCAGGCTGGACTCCAGGCGCAGGGCCGCATCGAGCAGGCCTTCCCGCTCGACGATGTCGAGGTTCGCCAGTGCGGCGGCCGCGGCGCCCGCGTGGCCGCCATAGGTGTAGCCGTGCCGCCACCACACCCCGCCCGCGAAGAACGGCTCCGCCACATGCGGCGCGGCGAACACCGCGCCCATCGGGAGATAGCCGGAGGTCAATCCCTTCGCGGTGGTCATCAGGTCGGGTTCGAGCGCGAAGCGGGACGACGCGAACCAGGCTCCGCCGATCCGGCCGAAACCGGTCACGACCTCGTCGGCGACGAACAGGATGTCGTTGTCGCGGCAGATGCGCCGCACCTCGGCGAGGTAGCCCTCCGGCGGTGGATACACACCGCCCGCGCCGATCACGGGTTCGCAGAAGAAGGCGGCGATCCGGTCGGCGCCGACCTCCTCGATCAGTGCGAGCAGGGCTTTCGCGTCGTCCCATGCGACGGTCCGCGCCGCGGGCATCAGCTCGCCGTAACCTTCGCGGTTCCCCGGTATGCCCGCCAACGCCGTGCCCGCCACGTGCATGCCGTGATAGGCCATCCGCCGCCCCACCAGGATCGTTTTGCCCGGCCGACCGAGTTCGTGCCAGTAGCGGCGGGCGAGCTTGGCCGCGGTGTCGACGGAGTCGGAGCCGCCCGAGGTGAAGAAGATCTTGCTGCCCGGCACCGGCGCGAGGCCGGCGAGCCGCTCGGCGAGCTCCTGGGTGGCGGGTTCGGTGATGTCGCCGAAATTGGAGTAGTGGGCGATCCTGCGCAACTGGGCGGCCACCGCGTCGGCGATCTCCCCGCGGCCGTGGCCCACATTGGCGAACCACAGACCAGCGGTGGCGTCCAAGTAGCGATTGCCCGCCCGATCGAAAACGTAGGCGCCGTCACCGCGAGCGACCACGAACGCGCCGTCGCGCTCGACGGCGCCCATGTCGGCGAAGCCGTGCCATAGCGCGTTCATACCTCCACCTTTACCGGATCCCGATCCGCGCCGCTCCCGCAAGCGCGGCACCGTCAGCTTCCACCCAGCTACCAGCCCTGGCGCCTGGCGCGAAAATCCGCTGGCGGCTTTCGCTAGGCTGGTCGATGCAATGACCAGGACAGCCGCCACCGACTCCCGTGAACTTCGCACCCGTCTGGCGAATCTCTCCCTTCGCGACGAACACCGGTTGCGGCGCAAGCTCGACAAAGCGCGCGGCGGCGACCTGAGCGAGGTGGAAGCCGAGATCGCGGCGGCCGAGCTGCGGGTGGAGGCGCGGCGCGCCGCCGTGCCGGAGATTCGCTACCCGGAGCAGCTACCGGTCACCGCCCGCCGCGCGGACATCGCCGCGGCCATCGCCGAGCATCAGGTGGTGATCGTCGCAGGCGAGACCGGCTCGGGCAAGACCACCCAGATTCCGAAGATCTGTCTGAAACTCGGCCGCGGCATCCGCGGCACCATCGGGCACACCCAGCCGCGCAGGCTGGCCGCGCGCACCGTGGCCGAGCGCATCGCCGAAGAGCTGGGCACCGAACTCGGCGATGTCGTCGGCTACACGGTGCGGTTCACCGACCATGCCTCCGAGCACACGCTGGTCAAGCTGATGACCGACGGCATCCTGCTCGCCGAGATTCAGCGCGACCGGCTGCTGCGCCGCTACGACACGATCATCATCGATGAGGCGCACGAACGCAGCCTCAACATCGACTTCCTGCTCGGCTACCTGAAGCAGCTGCTCCCCCGTAGGCCCGACCTCAAGGTGATCATCACCTCGGCGACCATCGATCCCGAGCTGTTCGCCCGGCACTTCGCGGACGAGGCGGGCAACCCCGCACCGATCGTCGAAGTTTCCGGCCGCTCGTACCCGGTGGAGATCCGCTACCGGCCGCTCGCGCTGGAGCTGCCGGGCGCCGCCGAAGACGAGGACGACGAGGACACTCGCGTCGTCGACCGTGATCCGGTGGACGCGATCGGTGACGCCGTGACCGAGCTGTTCGACGCGGGCGACGGCGACGTGCTGGTGTTCCTGTCCGGCGAACGCGAGATCCGCGACACCGCCGACGCCCTGCGCGATCTGAAGCTGCCGCGCACCGAGATCCTTCCGCTGTACGCCCGGCTGTCCACCGCCGAGCAGCACCGCGTCTTCGCCCCGCACACCGGGCGCCGGGTGGTGCTGGCGACGAACGTCGCGGAGACCTCGCTCACGGTGCCCGGCATCCGGTACGTCGTCGACCCGGGCACGGCACGGATCTCGCGCTATTCCATGCGCACCAAAGTGCAGCGGTTGCCGATCGAACCGGTGTCCCAGGCATCGGCGCGGCAGCGATCCGGCCGGTGCGGTCGCGTCGCCGACGGCATCTGCATCCGGCTGTACTCCGAGGACGATTTCGAATCCCGGCCCACCTTCACCGAACCCGAGATCCTGCGCACCAACCTCGCCGCGGTCATCCTGCAGATGACCGCGCTCGGGCTCGGTGACATCGAGAACTTCCCGTTCGTGGAGGCGCCGGATCGCCGCGCCATCCGCGACGGCGTCGCCCTGCTCGAAGAGCTCGGCGCCCTCGCGCGGCGCGACGGCGGTTCCGCCGCCCGGGCCGGCGGCGACAACGACGCCGCGCTCTCGCTGACGCCGATCGGCCGGGAGATGGCCCAGCTGCCGGTCGACCCCCGGATGGCACGAATGCTGGTGGAGGCCAACCGCAACGGCTGCCTGGCGGACGTGCTGGTCATCGTCGCGGCGCTGTCGATCCAGGATGTCCGGGAGCGGCCCGCCGAACACCAGCAGGCAGCCGATGCCGAACACGCGCGCTTCACGGTCGAGGGCTCCGACTTCCTGGCCTACCTGCGACTATGGGAGTACCTCGGCGGTCAGCGCAAGTCGTTGTCGTCCAACCAATTCCGGCGGATGTGCCGGGAGGAGTTCCTGCACTACCTGCGGATCCGGGAGTGGCAGGACCTGCACGGGCAACTGCGCACGATCACCAAAGGCCTCGGATGGTCGACCCGAGCGGACGAGCCGGCCGACGGCGCGCGATCGGCCGGAGCCGACGCGACGACGCCGGATCGCAAGTCCGGCAACCGAACACGCCGAAACGGCCCGGCGCGCCGCCGAGGCGACGGGCGATCCGGCGCCGATCGCGACCCCGCGGCAGTAGCCGTGGACAACGACGGGGTGCCCTGGGACTCCACCGCCATCCATCAGGCGCTGCTGGCGGGCATGCTCTCGCACATCGGGGTCAGGGAGGCGGAATCCCGGGAATTCCTCGGCGCCCGCAACGCCAAGTTCATGATCTTCCCCGGATCGTCGCTGGCGAAGAAGCCGCCGCGGTGGGTGATGGCCGCCGAACTGGTCGAGACCTCGCGACTGTGGGGCCGGATGGCCGCGAAGATCGAGCCCGAATGGGCCGAACGACTCGCGGGCGACCTCGTCAAACGCACCTACTCCGAACCGCACTGGTCGGCCAAGCGAGGTGCGGCGCGCGCCTACGAACGGGTCACGTTGTACGGGATCCCGCTGGTCACCGGCAGAGCCGTCGACTACGGCCGGATCGATGCCGAATTGTCGCGCGAGCTGTTCATCAGGCATGCCCTGGTACAGGGCGAGTGGCAGACCCGGCACGAGTTCTTCCACCGCAATCGCGCCCTGCTCGAGGACGTCGCCGACCTCGAGCACCGCGCCCGCCGCCGGGACATCCTGGTCGATGACGAGGTGCTGTTCGAGTTCTACGACAAGCGCCTGCCCGCCGACATCGTCTCGGTGCGGCACTTCGACAGTTGGTGGCGTTCCGCGCGGCGAGAAGATCCCGAGCTGCTGGACTTCTCCACCTCCACCGTGGTCAACGAAGGCGCGGCCGCGCTGGACCCGGCGGCCTTCCCCGATTCCTGGCGCCAGGGCGAGCTCAGTTTCCCGCTCTCCTACCAGTTCGAGCCCGGCACCGAGGAGGACGGCGTCACCGTGCGCATTCCGGTGGAACAGCTCGCCCACGTCCGGGCCGTCGGCTTCGACTGGCTGGTGCCCGGCATGCGCGACGAGCTGGCCGCCGCGCTGATCAAGACCTTGCCGAAGGCGTTGCGCCGCAGCGTCGTTCCCGCGCCCGACTTCGCCGCCGCCGCACTGGCGGCGCTGACCCCGCGTGCGGAGCCGCTGCGCGCCGGACTGGCGCGCGAGCTGTCCCGGCTGGGTTCGGTGTCGATCGCACCCACCGACTTCGACCTCTCCGCGCTGCCCGGTCACCTGCGCATGACCTTCGCGGCCGTCGGCGCGGACGGCGCCACGCTCGCACGGGGAAAGAGCCTCGCCGCGCTGAAAAACCAGCTCGCCGAGCAGGTTTCCGCCGCGGTCGCCCGGGTCACCGCCGGGGCGGAACGCCCACCGGCCACGGTGTGGACCTCCGAATCGCTCGGCACCCTCGCGCCGACGGTGCGGCGCGAGGTGGCCGGGCAGACCGTCACCGGGTACCCCGCGCTCGTCGCCGAGGGCGAGGGCGTGGCGGTCCGGGTGCTCAGCTCCGCCGCGGAGCAGGCGGCCGCGATGCGCCTCGGCACCAGAGCGCTGCTGCTGCGCGCACTGCCCGCGTCGGCCCGTACCGCCACCGCGGGTCTTTCGCCCTCGGATCGCCTTGCGCTGAGCCAGAATCCGTACGGCTCGGTGGAAGCGCTGCTAGACGACTGCCGCGCGGCCGCCGCCGACGAGTTGCTCGCCGCCGCGGGCGGTCCGGTGCACGACCCGGCGGCGTTCGACGCACTCGTCGCCCGGATCCGTCCGGACTTCGCCTCCGCCGTCGCACGGTACGTACGCCTGGTCGTGCCGGTTCTCGCCGGCGCCCATCAGGTTTCCGCTGCGCTCGCGCGAACCAGCGAGCGCGACATCGCCGATGACGTCCGCCATCAGCTCGACAACCTGGTGTTCCGCGGCTTCGTGTCCGAAACGGGCGCGGCCAGGCTGCGCGAACTGCCACGCTATCTCCACGCGGCGGTGGCGCGACTGGAGGCGCTGCCCGGCTCGGCCGTTCGCGATCGGCAGGGCATGGCCGAACTCGATCGGGTGCTCGGCGCTTACGACCGCTTCGTCGAGTCGCTACCGGCGAACCGCAGACATGCGCCCGCGGTCACCGAGATCTGGTGGATGATCGAGGAATTGCGGGTCAGCCTGTTCGCACAGAAGCTGGGCACCCCGTACCCGGTGTCCGCCAAGCGAATCGAGAAGGCGATCGCCGCGGTCCGGCGCTGAGTCAGTCCGCGGCCGACAGCGCTTCGGCGCGCGCCCGGCGCATCTCCCTGATCTCGCGTTCGAAATCCTCGGCCGAGGTGAACGACCGGTAGACCGAGGCGAACCGCAGGTAGGCCACCTCGTCCAGGTCGCGCAGCGGGCCCAGGATCGCCAGACCCACCTCGTGACTGGGCACCTCGGGAGAACCCTTGGCGCGCACCGCGTCCTCCACCTGCTGCGCGAGCAGGTTCAGCGCGTCGTCGTCGACTTCCCGGCCTTGGCAGGCCCGGCGCACGCCGCGGATGACCTTCTCGCGACTGAACGGCTCGGTGACGCCGCTGCGCTTGACCACCGACAGGATGGCGGTCTCCACCGTGGTGAACCGCCGCCCACACTGCGGGCACGCGCGGCGGCGGCGGATGGCCGCGCCTTCGTCGGCCTCACGCGAGTCCACCACCCGCGAGTCGGGGTGTCGGCAGAACGGGCAATGCATCCGAGAAATCCTTCGTCGATGCGCGTGCTCGCGTCCGAACCGGGCGCCGATGGCGGCGATCGGTCCGGCGAGCCCGTGTACAGAGGTCTATACCCCGGCACCAGACATTCCTCGTGCGACACGCGGAATGCCTGCATAACACTTCGAGGATACCCGTCCGGGTCTTCGGATCGTCGCACTCACCCCGGCAACCGGACCGGCTTGCTCATCCGGTGATCTGCCAGTGCGCGGTCAGGTCCGCGAGGATGTCCGGCAGACGGGCGGCGAGCCGACCACGGGCCAGCTTGCCCCAGAACGCCTCGCCGAGGACGGCGGCGGCCAGCACGGGGTCGGTCTCCAGATCGATGTGGCGGGGTACCAGGTCACCGGTGATGTAGTCCCAGCGCGTCTCGCGATCGGCCCAGTTGAAGCCGGGCAGTGGGACCCGCAGCGCGAGGCTGCGGCCTCCTACGTCGGCGCTGACCACGACCGGTGCGAACACGCCGGGCGCGCGGACGCCGGGGACAGCGGGTTTGCCCGCGACGGTGCTCACGTAGGTGAGAACGCGGCCGATCGGGGCACGTCCCGCTGATGTCTCGTCCCACTGGTCGGCGACCACGTGGTTCTGCTCCCGGTCGGTCATCCGGATCAGCGCGTCGATGTAGCCGTCCCGGGTGCCCGCGGCGATCGCCCGCCAGGCGGTGCGGATGTCGTCGTCGAGCACGCCCGCCGCGTACATCTCCTCGATTCCGGGCAGGCCGAGCGCGACGTAGGCCTCGTGCATCGGGACCAGGTCGGTGAAGATGTGCTTCTGCATGATCATCAGGCGCGTCTGGTACCAGGCGATGTCCGCGGCATTCAGGCGGGAACCCTCGGTGGCGAGCAGACGAATGTCCTCGGGCAGCGCATGCACCAATTCCGGCGGGGTCGCGCGCAGGAGGTCGGCGACCGCGGTGCCGAGCTGATGGATGCCCGGTACGTCCAAGACGACACCCACGTCGCTCATGTCGAAGAATCCGGAGGCGAACGATCCGCCCGCGATCCCGGCCAGCCCGGCCCAGTAGAACTCCGGATGCTGGGTGGCCAGCCGCAGATAGTTGACGTACACCTGGTTGAAGGTGCGTTCGTTCGCGCGGGGGCCGCGCCCGGGATCCCAAGCCGCCACATCGATGTCGGCGTTGCGGGTGGCGATCACCAGCCAGTACTGGTGGAGCAAGGTCGCGTACCGGCGCGGCGCCACCGAGTCGGCCCGCGCCTGCCGCAAGGCCTCCGCGAGGTCCGCTTCGTCCAGCGGCAGCAGGGGATTGAGCCCGCCCGCCCCCGCACCGTCACCGTTGACGGAGGGCAGATCGAGATACGCGGCGTAGGCCGGTTCCGCCTGGGCGGTGACCGCCGCGCCCATGCCGAGAACCAGGCAGAAGGACAGGGCGGCCGCGCGGGTGAAGACGCGAACCGAGCGGCCTGCGGTGAGGAGTGTCATGTGCTGAAAGGTCCCGACATCGTTCGGGCGGTGTTGCCCGGATCACGTTTTCAGCACGGTAGCAACACGTTCCAGTTTGTCGATCAACATTTTCGGCCGCCCACAGTGGCCGATTTCCTTGTCACTCAGCGGAGATTGCCGCCCCCGGGCGCACCGGAGTCGTGCACCATCGCCGGCACCGACCCACCGGGCCCGCCACCCCACTCACCCGCCCGCACATGCGCCAGGGCGATCAGACCCACCACCACGAGGGCGGTGAGCAACGCGGCGACGGCGAGCGCCGCGAAACCGATCTGAGCCTGCTCGACCCGGCGCATCGGGTGTTCGCCATAGGCGCGCCGGTGCGTGAAACTCCTTGCGCCACGGTCATAGTCGACCATGCCGCCACCAGGACGAGCGCCGAGTGGCCGCCGATCGACCGCCGACCGGTGCGCGGGCGTCAGCGCCCGTGCGCGCGCACCGCCGCGCAACAGCAACTGGGCGGTCTCGTATCCGAGATCGTCCGGTGCCTGGCCGAGGCCGGCGACGCCGCGATCGAGTTCCGCGGCCGTCGCGTCGATGGATGGGGTGCTATCGCTGAGCGCAGTGCGCATCGGACAAACCTCCGTGTGGGTGCTCCGTCGCCATTCGAGCCGGACGCCGTGTTCGAACACATGTGCAGTCCTCATTCGCTCATGTGTTCGAAGAACTGGTGTTCGATTTCTACCACGGCCCGGTGACAAAGTCAGCAGAAACGCCCGACATGCGTCGAACAGATGTTTGATCGAGCGACGCGACCGGACTAGATTCGAAGAACCGAAGACAGGACAGGTCATGCAGGCACAAGCCGGGCACGGATCCGCCTGGCACAGCAGGAAAGGGCGGTTGCGGTGAGGCACACGGACGACACGGGCGACGAGACCGACAGCGGCGCCGACGCGGCGGGTAGCGGGGCGGATCTCACCGTGCGTCAGCGCAGAGTGCTGGAGGTGATCCGCACCTCGGTGAGCGAGCGCGGCTACCCCCCGAGCATCCGGGAGATCGGCGACGCCGTGGGCCTCACGTCCACTTCGTCGGTCGCCCATCAACTACGCGCTCTGGAGCGCAAAGGCTATCTGCGCCGGGATCCGAATCGGCCACGCGCCGTGGACGTCCGAGGCTTGGACGAGGTGGTGCGGTCGGTGACCAGCCTGCCGGTGGCCGCGGTGGACGACGGCGAGGTGACCGTCGACGTCGACCGGCCCGTCCCCACGTTCGTTCCGGTGCTCGGCCGGATCGCCGCCGGTGGCCCGATTCTGGCCGAACAGGCCGTGGAGGACGTGTTCCCGCTGCCGCGCGAACTGGTCGGCGACGGTTCGCTGTTCCTGCTGAAGGTCGTCGGCCAGTCCATGATCGACGCGGCGATCTGCGACGGCGACTGGGTGGTCGTGCGGCAGCAGAACGTCGCCGACAACGGCGACATCGTCGCGGCGATGATCGAGGGCGAGGCCACGGTGAAGACGTTCAAGCGCACCGGCAAGGACGTCTGGCTGATGCCGCACAACCCGGTCTTCGAGCCGATCCCCGGCAACGACGCGCAGATCCTGGGCAAGGTCGTCACGGTCATCCGCAAGATCTGACGCTCCGGCGAGACCATGGTTCGATGGCCGCGCGGCAATCCGCGCGGCCATCGTTCGTCACGGTGCAGGTGATCAGCTCCCGCCGACGCCGAGTGCGGTCAACAGCACCAGCACGACGGTCACCACGGCCAGTACGCCGTGGCCCGCGACGACGGCGACAGGAAAGTGCCCTTCCGGCGGTCCGCCCGTACCGGCGGTACCGGCCGCACCAGCAGTACCGGCGGTACCGGCGGCACCAGCAGTACCGGCCGTACCGGCGGACCGGGCGCGGTAGGTGGGGATCCAGCGCAACAGCATCGCGAATCCGAGCAGCGCGACCGGGATCAGCAGTACGAACGCGACCCACGCCAGCGATTCGGTATCGACGAAGAGGTACACGATCCAGACGATCAATCCGGTCACGGCGAGCGCGAAGTGACCGAAGACGACCGGCGCGGGCAGTTGGGTCGAGTTCGGTTGCCGTGCACCGCCCCGGGCGATCCACGTGCCGAGCAGGAAGAAACCGCCACCCGCGGTGAGCAACCAGAAAATCAACGCGGCGATGCCCATGTGTGCCTCCTGACGGATGAGAAGGGATTCAGTGCGTGAAGCCGCCGGCCTGGGTGGCTTCGTCGGCGACGCGCACGCCATAGCGATAGGCGAGCTTGCCGCCGAGATACCCCGAGACCCCCAACGTCCCCAGGGCTACCACCGACAGCGCTAGCGGTCCGGCCGCGACCGCGACCCTTGTATCGGCGCCTTGCCGCCACACGAAGCCGACGGCATAGGCGAGAGTCACCAGCAGGTTGAGGGTCATGTGTAGCAAGCCGGTGCGGAAGGCAGGGGTGCCGGTCGGGATCGCGAGCAGATCGAGGAATCCGATCGTCGCCGCGGCCAACGCACCGAGGATTCCGATCGCGATCAGCCACACCGATCCCTTGACCAGGAACTCCGGATCGTCGGCGAACCGGGACGCGAGGTCGAACACGAGACTGGCGACCCACGCGCCGATCGGGACGGTGACCAGAATCGGATGGAACGGATGCCCGTACGGACCGGCCAGCACGGCGCTCACCGGCCGCTTCCCCTGCTGCGGATCTCCGCTCATCGCATACCTCCGCCGAGGTCGATTACTTGCCATCCGCCGACCCCGACCGAGCCGGATTCCGTCCCGGCCTGCCGAGACCGCTCACTCCCGCGTGAACACCGAGCCAGGGGAACCCGATAGCGGGCCACTCCCCGTGCGAGCGGATGGTGAATTCTTTACGGTCGATTACGATAAATGCGTACCCACCGCGCCGAACATCACACCGCGCATCGGGTTGGGACTCGAACCCGAGGGGCGAATTTCCGGCAGGAATGGTCGGAGAGTGATGCTCCGGTTTTCGATCGCCGGCACGGTGACCGAAACACCGTCGACACGCCTCACCGCGGGATCATCAATTCGTTTTCCCTGGTTGTGGGCAGCTGCTACATCATGGGCAGCATCGGCATCGGCATGCCGGGGAACATGCGATTCCACCAGTCACGTGCCATCCCCATCATCTGGTCCATCACGGTAGTTCACCTCCCTTCGAGCAGGACGTGTAACACAGACCGGCTCATCGGGCACGAAATCGAGGGAACGCTGAGACACACCGCGAGAATCACCGAGGACAATTTCTTGGGTGCAATGAATTTTTCGCCCTGGCAACCATCGGCGAATCCACGCGTCGCTCCTCGAGGCCGGGCTCGACAGCCATATACATCATACTCCGCGCACTGGTTACCGAAACACGCCGACGAGCTTTCGGAATTTCGCCGAACCGTCGGGTTCGGAACAATTCCGAAGCTCGGATTCGTGTGCCCGGAAACGAGCGCAGAGCCGTCGGCCGCGCTGACGAGGGCGGCCTCGCCCGTTCGACGAATCCCGCCGCCCCGGCTCGGCATGCATGATCGGGAGCACGACGCGCAGCTCGTCAGCTGGTCGCCGGACCCCGATGGGCGGCCAGTCGCCGATTGGTGACCTCCAGCTGACGTAGCGTCCCCGCCTCCAGAGCGTTCGCCTGGGCATCGTCCAGCCGCCCGCACAGCCGCCCCCAATGCACCGCCACCTGCTCCCCCGCCGCCACGTCCGGCACCGCCGCATACCCGTCCACCCGGATCGGCAGCGACCGCACAGTCTCCGTCGACAGCGCGAGACGCTCGCCGTCCCAACCGAGCCCGCGACAGCGCAGCACGACCTCGCCGCCGGTACGATCGAGCACCGTTCCCCAGGTGATCCGGCAGCTGTCGAGCACGTGCAGGGGATGGTCGTTGCCGTGCCGGAGCAACCGGGACCACGGGTACACGCCGAAGACGTGGAAGCAGTGGTTGGCCGCGGCCTCCTCGGCCAGCCGCGGGGTCAGGTGCGTCCAATACCCGCCCGCGACCGGGCCGAGCAGGCCGAGCAGCTCCGCGGTGAACTCACCAGGGTCCAGGTCCGCGCCGATTCCGCCGCCCAGCCAGTAGGACTCGACGAGCCGGTGGTCCAGCGGGTCGGCGATGCCGGTCATCCGCGCCATGACCTGCAGGTAGGGCCATGCTCCGGTGAACCGGCGCGCCACCGCCCGCACCTGCTCGTCCGAGCCGTCTGCCAGGGCGGCCGCGTCGGGCGGCCCGCAGTAGCCGAGCCGATTGGGGGCGTAGGCGTACCGGGCGAACATCTCCGCTCCGCTGCCCGCCATCAGCAGGGCCTTTCGCCGGCGCGCCCAGGAGTCCACCGCTGCTCGAGTCTGCCGAATCGCCACACCGCGACGGCCACCGCCCAGGTGAGCACGAACAGCCCGACGATGAGGAAGCCCATCGCCCCGAGGTCGAGTCCGCCGACCCAGGCCAGTGGACCCTCGGCGATGCCGAGTTCGTCGGTCAGCAGCGAGATCACCTCCTGTGCGCCGATCAGCAGGGCTACGGCGACCGACAGAGCCGTGACGACGATGTTGTAGTAGACGGTGCGCAGCGGTCCGGCGAACGCCCACCCGTACGCGTAGTTCATGAACGCGCCGTCCAGTGCGTCGAACAGGGTCATCCCGGCCGAGAACAGCACGGGCAGCACCAGAATCGCGTACCAGGGCAGATCGGTGGCCGCCGCGCCGCCCGCGATGACCAGCAGGCTCACCTCGGTGACGGTGTCGAAGCCGAGGCCGAACAGCAGCCCGACCGGGTACATCTGCCACGGTGCGCGCACGGCCCGGGTCAGCGGTCCGATCACCCGTTGCAAGGTGCCGCGGTCGTTCAACTTCTGCCGCAGCGCCGCTTCGTCGTAGGTACCGCGGCGCATCCCGCGGAACACCCGCCAGATCCCGATCAGCGAGGCGAGGTTCAACAGCCCGATGGCGAGCAGGAAGGTTCCCGAGATTCCGGTGCCGAACAGGCCGGTCCACCGTTGCAGCCCGGAGTTCTCGTCGCGCAGGTTCCCCGCGAGCGTCTTGACGCCGAACGCCAGCAGCGCGACGAGGGCGAAGACGATGGTGGAGTGCCCGAGGGAGAACCAGAACCCGACCGACAGCGGCTTGCGTCCGTCCGCGACCAGCTTGCGGGTGGTGTTGTCGATCGCGGCGATGTGATCGGCGTCGAACGCGTGCCGCATCCCGAGGGTGTAGGCCGTGACGCCGAGACCGACGCCGAACACCGCGCCGTCCACCACATACCCGCCGGGGACCACCAGCAACAGCAGCGCCGACCAGCCCAGGACGTGCAGCGCGACGACGACCGACGCCATTCCCGCCACGCCGCGCCGCTGCCGCCCGTCCAGCCGGGCCAGCGGGCCGCGCGGCGCCGCGGGAGTATCGGCGATCCGAACGATGACGCCCACCTCGCCTTCTCGCTCCGGACCGGTTCGGGTCCGCCGTCAGCAGATTCGCGGCAGCTGCTCGCCCGCGGGCAGGTCCACCACACGCGTACCGCCGAGCGCCGTGCGAGCCACCACCATGCCGGGATGCTCGGCGACGCACCGGCCGATCGCGGTGGCCTGCGCGCCCAGCGGGTGTTCCCGCATCGCCGCGAGCACGCGGTCGGCGTCCTCGGGCCGGACGAACGCCAGCAGCTTGCCCTCGTTGGCCACGTACATCGGGTCCAGGCCGAGCAGTCCGCACGCGTCGCGCACCCCGTCGGGCACCGGGAGCTGCCGCTCGTCCAGCGCCACGCCGATGTTCGCGGCGCGGGCGATCTCGTTGAGCGAGGCCGCGACCCCGCCGCGGGTGGGATCGCGCAGCACGTGCACGTCGGCGCCGGTCGCGAGCATCGCCGCGACCAGACCGTGCAGCGGCGCGGTGTCGCTGAGCACGGTGGTGCCGAACTCCAGGCCCTCGCGGCAGCTGAGCACCGCGACACCGTGCACGCCGATGTCGCCGCTGACCAGCACGACGTCACCCGGCGTGGCGCGCTGCGGCCGGATGTCCACGCCGGGCCCGACCACACCGATTCCTGCGGTGTTGATGTAGATCCCGTCGCCGTGCCCGGCGTCGACGACCTTCGTGTCACCGGTGACCAGCTGGACCTCCGCCGCGAGAGCGGCGGTGCCGACCGCCTGCGCGATCCGCGCGATGTCGGCCAGCGCGGTGCCCTCCTCCAGGATGAACGCGGTGGACAGCACCATCGGCCGCGCACCGGACATGGCCAGGTCGTTCACCGTGCCGTTGACCGCGAGTTCGCCGATCGTGCCTCCGGGGAACACGATCGGCTTGACCACGAACGAATCGGTGGAGAACGCCAAGCGCGCACCGTCGAGCGTGACGACCGCGGAGTCGGTCAGATCCGCGGTGGCGGCCGAGCCGAACGCGGGCAGGAACAGATGCTCGATCAGCTCGCCGGACATCGCGCCGCCGCCGCCGTGACCCATCACGATGTTCGGCGAATCCCGCAGCGGCATCGGGCAGACCCAGCCCTCCACGTCGATCGTCGCGGGGGCGGCGCCTTCCTCACGCATGAGCCACCTCCGCGGGCAGGTCGAGGCGCCGGTACAGGTAATAGGCGGCGCACGCGCCTTCGGAGGACACCATGGTGGCGCCCAGCGGGTTACGCGGCGTGCACTGCTTGCCGAAGGCGGCGCACTCGTTGGGTTTGATCAATCCCTGCAGCACCTCGCCGGAGCGGCAGATCGTCGACTCGGCGGTGTGCATGTCGCCCACGGCGAAACGGTGTTCGGCGTCGAACTCGCGATAGCGTTCCGACAGCCGCCAGCCGCTGCGCGGGATCACGCCGATGCCGCGCCAGGCCCGGTCGGTGACCTCGAAGACGTCTTGCAGCATGGCTTTCGCCGCGGGATTGCCCGCCGCGGACACCGCACGGGGGTACGCGTTCTCCAGCTCGTGCCTGCCCGACTCCAGTTGCAGCACAGTGCGGCGGATGCCCTCCAGAATGTCCAGCGGCTCGAACCCGGTGACCACCATCGGCACCCGGTACTGCTCGGCCAGCGGCGGATACTCCTCGGTGCCCATGACGGTGCAGACATGTCCGGCCGCGAGGAAACCTTGCACGCGGCAGGTCGGCGACTCCATGATCGCGGCGATGGCGGGCGGGACCAGCACGTGCGACACCAGCAGCGAGAAGTTCCGGATGCCGAGCCGCTGGGCCTGATACACCGTCATGGCGTTGGCCGGAGCGGTGGTCTCGAAACCGATGCCGAAGAACACGACTTCCCGATCGGGATTCGCTCTGGCCAACTCGAGCGCGTCCAGCGGGGAGTAGACGACCCGCACGTCACCGCCCTCGCTCTTGACCCGGAACAGGTCCTTCGAGCTGCCGGGCACGCGCAGCATGTCGCCGAAGGAGCAGAAGATCACGCCCGGCTGCGCGGCGATCTCCAGCGCCTTGTCGATCACCTCGAGCGGGGTGACGCAGACCGGGCAGCCGGGGCCGTGGATCATCTCGATCTGGTCGGGCAGCAGCTGGTCGATGCCGTGGCGGATGATCGAATGGGTTTGGCCGCCACAGACTTCCATGATCGCCCAGCGGCGGCTGGTCGCGGCGCGGATCCGATCGAGCAGGCGCTGGGCCAGCTCGGGATTGCTGAATTCGTCCAGGTACTTCATGACGTCGCCTCCGGTTGCTCACGTGCTGGCTGTGCGGCGGGGTTGTCGACACCCGCCTGCTTGGCGGCGATCTCGAAGCCGTCGCCGAATTCCTCGTTCAGTACGCCGAGGTGCTCGAACTCGGCCAGGGTCCGCAGCGCGGAGTCCTCGTCCAGCCGCTGGATCGCGAAGCCGACGTGGACCACGACGTAGTCACCGACCGCCGCGTCCGGGATGTACTGCAGGCACACGTCCTTGTGCACGCCGCCGAAGTCGACGACCGACATCAGCGTGCCGTCCCGCTCGTGCAGGCTGAGCACTTTTCCTGGTACCGCAAGACACATCGTTGCTCTCCTTCGCTCATCCCTCGCTGCACGCGAGGAGTTGCCCGAACGCGAGGCCGCCGTCGTTGGGCGGCAGTCGGCGGTGGGTGATCACGGTGAACCCGTTGTCGCGCAGCAGCGCACACGATCGCGCGAGCAGCAGGGCGTTCTGGAAGACCCCGCCGGACAGCGCGACGACCGTCGCCGGGGCGGCGTAGCGGACCGCGAGGTCGAGCACCAACCGGGCCAGAGCCGCGTGGAACCGGGCGCCCACCACCGATGCGGGCGCGCCGGCGCGAACGTCGGCCACCACGGCCGCCAGTACCGGCGCGGGATCGATCACGGCGGGATCGCCGTCCGCCAGTGGGAACCGGTAGGCGGTGGCGCCTTCCGCGCCTGCGCGGGAAAGTCCTTCCAGTTCGATCGCGGCCTGGGCTTCGTAATCGACCACGTGGCGGACGCCGCACAGCGACGACACGGCGTCGAACAACCGGCCCATGCTCGACGTGGGTGCGCAGCCCAGTCCGGTCCGGAACTGGTGGGCCAGCACCGATCGCTCGGCGGGCGGGCACGCGGCGACCGCGGGAATGTCCTCGTCCCAGTCGATCCCGGCCGCCCGCAGATGCGCCAGCGCCATGCGATAGGGCCTGCGCACCGCGAGATCGCCGCCCGCGAGCGGCACGTATTTCAGGTGCGCCAGACGCCGGTAGCCCTTGTAGCCCGCCAGCAGGACCTCGCCGCCCCACACCGCGCCGTCCGGCCCGAACCCGGTGCCGTCGAAGGCGATCCCGACCACCTGTTCGGTGGCGTCGAGCCCGTGCTCACCCATGACGGAGGCGATGTGCGCGTGATGATGCTGGACGGTGTACACGGCGCGCTCGCCCGCGTGCTTGCGCGCCCATGCGGTGGAGCGGTAGCCGGGGTGCGCGTCGGCGACCAACTGCTCCGGGCGGACCCCGGTGAGTTTCCCGAGGTGCCGCTGGGCGGCGTCGAAGGAGCGCAGCGTCGCCAGGTCGTCCATGTCGCCGATGTGCTGGCTCAGCCAGGCGTAGCGGCCCTCGGCCATCGCGCAGGTGTTCTTGAGGTCGGCGCCGACGGCGAGAGTCGGTGGCAGCGGAACCGGCAGCAACAGCGGCAGCGGCGCGTAACCGCGCGAGCGCCGCACGGGTAGTTCGCGGCCGTCGAGCGAGCGCACCACCGAGTCGTCGCAGGGCACCAGGATGCGCCGGTTGTGCGACAGCCAGCCGTCGGCGAGCCCCGCCAGGCGGGTCCGGGCGTCGTCGTCCTGGTAGCAGATCGGCTCGCCACCGAGATTGCCCGAGGTCATCACCAGCACCTGCGGGCCGGGCGGATCGCCGGGCAGGCCGAACAGCAACAGGTGCAGCGGGGTGTAGGCGATCAGCACGCCCAGGTCCGGGTTGCCGGGCGCCACCGATGGGGCCGGAACCGGCTGCGCCTCGGCAGTGTCGCCGAGCACGGCGATCGCCGAGGCCGCACCTTCGTCCAGTCCAGCGGTGACGCCGCCTGCGCTGACGGCCGAACGGGGTTCTCCCGGCGCGACCCGGCGGGCGAGCAGCACTATCGGCCGAGCCGGGCCGGTCAGCAGCGTCGCGGCGGCGGCGTCGACGGCGACGATCGCCTGTGCCGTGGCGAGATCCGGGACCATCACGGCGAACGGCTTGTCACCGCGGCGTTTGCGCCTGCGCAGCTCCGCGACGGCCGACTCGTTGGTGGCGTCGCAGGCGAGGTGGTATCCGCCGATGCCTTTGACCGCCAGGATCCCGCCCGAGCGCAGCAGTTGCCGCGCGGCCGTCAGCGGCGCACCGGCTCCCGGTCCGGTATACGCGAGCGTGGGACCGCAGTCGGGGCAGGCGATCGGCTGGGCGTGGAAGCGCCGGTCGGTGGGATCGGCGTACTCCCGGGCGCACCGGTCGCACATGGCGAAGTCGGCCATCGACGTACGCTCGCGGTCGTAGGGCAGGCTCGCGATGATGGTGAAACGCGGACCGCAGTTGGTGCAGTTCACGAACGGATGGCGATAGCGGCGATCGCCGGGATCGCGCAACTCGCGTTCGCAGTCCGCACAGATCGCGACGTCGGGTGAGGCCAGCGTGCGGCCGCCACCGTCGCGCGTGGTGTCCGCGATGTGGAATCCGGTGCCGCCCCGGACCGGGATGTCGGTCTGCTCGACCGATTCGACCACCGCGAGCGGGGGCGGCCGCAGCCGCAGCCGCTCGGCGAACTCGTCCAGACCCGGTGGCGCGCCTTCTATTTCGATGACGACGCCGCTGCTGTCGTTGCTCACGCTGCCGGACAGGGCCAGTTCGGCGGCGGTGGTGTAGACGAACGGGCGGAACCCGACACCTTGGACCACGCCGCGCACCAGGAGCCGCCGCCGCAGCCGCTCGGTGGTCACGGCAGGTCTCCGCGTTGCAGCAGCCGCAGTCCGTCCAGCGCCGCCGCGGCGCCCGCCTCGTCGGTCTTCTCCACCGCGAAGCCCATGTGGATGATCACCCAGTCCCCCGGTCGCGCCGGATCCTCGTCGAGTAGGCCGATGTTCACCTTCCGCTGCTCGCCGGACACGTCGACCAGCGCGATCTGCTCGTGGTAGCCGTCGGGGATCTCCACCACCCGTCCGGGGATGCCGAGACACATCGGTCAGTCCTCCTGTCCCGCTGTGGCCGGTGGAAGCGGCGCGGCAGCCTGTGCGGCGCCGGCGTGCAGTAGGTCGGCGAGCACACCGCCGACCGCGGCGACCGCCTCGTCCACCGCCGCGGCGACCGGCTCGGACAGGCCGATGCCCTCGTCCACGCAGGCGACCTGACAGCCGATCACCACGGTGGGCGGCAGCACGCCGCCCAGGGCGCGCACCCCGGCGAAGACGGCGTCCGGGCTCATCGCGTGCGCGTCGAGTTGCGCGACGCCGGTGTCCTCCGCCGCGGCGCGGAACACCTCGACCCGGCCGGGCACGCCACGGCCTGGCACCGCGTCGACCAACACCAAGGCGTCCCAGGAATCGAGCAGGTCGTAGGCGAGGTGCATGCCGCGGATGCCGTAGTCCTCGACGCGCACGCCGGGGTCGGGGTGGCGCGGCAACCGCCGCACCACCTCGGGTCCGAATCCGTCGTCGCCGAGGAAGATGTTGCCGATCCCGGCGATCAGCACCGCGGCCGTGGACTCACCCCTCTTTCTCGGTGGGCGTGGTCGCGCCACCCACCCGCGCGTCGTCGACCTTTCCGGTCGCCGTCTCGCCGGGGGCGTTGGCGGTCTGCTTGCGCTCGCCGTAGGGCGGCGCCGCCGATTCGGTGCCGGGCGGGGCCTGCGACGTGAAGTCGGTCTCCTTCTTGGCGTCTTCGGAGTGCGCCGAGGTCATCTCCTCGTGACCGATATCCCCGGGCTTGCGTTCCGCCGGTCCTCCGGCCGCTACGCCGGCGCCGGTGTCGCGCGAACCCGGCGCGCCTCGTGCCGACTGCGGCTCTTCGCGATGCTCAGCCATGATGTTCCTTTCCGGTCGGCCGCTACATGTGCCGGATCTTCAGGTATCGCCGGAGATCCGGTATCGACCGCACCCCGAGATACAGCCCCGCCGCCACCAGCACGGCGACGACCGTCGTCGAGACCACTCCTACGGTTTCCATAGCGGACTTCCTTTCACTTCTCGGGGCCGTCGAGCGGCTCCAGTTCGTCGGGTGCGAAATACAGGTAGCGGCCGTACCATTCGTGCAATTCGGCCGCCGGGTCGTCGTCGAGCACGACCCCGACGTGCGCATGCCCGTCCACGTCGGCGTGGACCGAGACGACCCGGGCGGGGCGGCCGTCGAAGAACAGATCCTGGGCGTCGGCCCGCCGCGCCGGATGTAGCCGGACGCGGCTGCCCTTGCGCACCAGCACCCCCGCGACCGGCACCGCGTCGGCGTCCGGGCGGACGGCGGCGTCGGCCAGCGGGTCCCACCAATCGATGCCCTCGGGGATCTCCGGTATCAGCCGGGGGCGATCGGCGTGCGGGTCGCGCAGGACGCCGTGCAGCTGCCGCATCGCGTCGGGTGTCATGGCCTCGCAGCGGTCGATGATCTCCGCCGCGCGCGGATCGGTGGCCCGCGCCTGCGCCTTCTCCGCGTCGGTCATCGTCAGCACCCGCAGCGTGAGGATCTCGTCGATCTCGGTGGAGTCGAACAGCGCGCCTTCGCTCTGCTCGGCGATCTCCGGGTGGTCGTAGAGGATGATCGGTGAGATCAGCAGCAAGCTGTAGTCGCCGGGCGGACCGGCGAGCACCGGGAAGCACCGGTACCGATCGCAGCGGGCGGCCGCGGCCACCGCGCCGGGCGGCGGCTCCAGCAGCGAGACGAACTCACCGCCGGTGACCTCCGCGATGACGTGCGCGCCGATCAGCGAGCGGGCGATAGCGTCGCGTGCGTCGGCCGCGGGCCTGCCGACGTTGCGCAGGACGACCGTCAGCCGTAGGAAGCCGTCGTCCCGGTCGGACGCGAGTTCGAGTTCGCCCGCCAGCGGGAGCCGGGTCCGCACGAAGGCGCCGTCGGCGGGGGCGGATGCGGTGGCGATCTCCTCGGTGTCCGCGCCGCCCGGGATGTCCAGCGGCCGGACGAGACGCCCGGGAGCGACCGGGCCGACGACGACCTCCCGTTCGACCGCCTCGTCCCAGGACAGCCACGACCGCTCCCCATCGGTCAGTTCCGGGACGGGCGTACCGTCGCCGTTCACCACTTGGCGGCGCTGCAACTGGAGGAACCGGACGGTCAGGGTGAGCTGGGGATTCTCGCCCGGATCGAGCAGGCACTGCGCGGAGAGTATCGATTCCTCGCCGAGTCCTGCCGCGGCGGCCCCCTCCGGCCCCAGTACACCGAATTGCCATCGTGACTGGTTTTTCCGTGCGTCAGCTCGGTAGGGGTAGAGCAAGTAGCCCTCGTAGAGCACCGCGTCGGCTACGGCACGAGCGCGGGCGCGGGATTCGGCGGAGGTCACGATGCCTCCTCGGAGCTGGTCAGCAGCCGGGTCACCGCGTCGTCGAAGCCGAGCAGGCCGTGGCCGGATTTGTAGGCGGCGAGCGCCCGCAGAGTGTCGTTGTGCAGGCGCACCCACCCGGAATTGGGGAAGTGCGCGGCTACCAGGTCCTGCCAGACCGACACCGGCATGTCGAACTTGTCCTCGCGGTCCCACGGAATCTGCTGCACGGCGAATCCCGAACTGCCCCGGATGAAGACCGTCCCGCTGAACAGGAACAGCAGCGGAACCACGCCCTCGCGCAACGCGTGCAGGTACTTCGATCCGGTCACCTCGAAGTCGTAGGTGCACGGCATCGGCAGATCCACTTCGGCGCCACCGGTGAAACCCGGAACCATGGTGGCGCAATGCATCCAGAGGAACGAACGCTGGGTCTGGTGCCACCGCTCGCGCGGGCCGAACAGGTCGGCCAGCCCCGCGCCCTCCTCGTCGGAGTAGCCGCGGCGGAACGGCTCGATGCGTACCTGTGCGCGCAGGGCGATGGCGTGCACGGGTTCCTCCGCGAGCGCGGCGATGCCGACGCGTGCGGACAGGATCGGCGCGACCGCGTACGGCTCGGGTTTCATCTCGAGCACCGCGAACGTCGTCGAATACACCGGACTCATGCCGCACCACCGGACGTCGCGCGCGCCGACACCTCGGCGAAGAACTGCTCGAGATATCGCCGCACGTCCTGGCCGCCGTCGAACCCGCGCCACAGCAGCCGCATCCGGCCGACGAACTCGTAACAGGCGTCGATCGGCAGCAGCAGGCAGCCCGCCCGCTCGGTCCAGCGATCGGGCACCCGGATGAGCAGGGCCTCCACGTCGGGGGCGAGCACGTCCAGCTCCGGATGCCGCCGCAGGATCGCGTTCCACTGCTCCAGCGGCAATTCCGATTCCGTCGCGCCCGCCGGCCCCGGATAGAACGCCACGGTCCGGTTCAGCGCGGAATTGCGGAAGAAGAACGCCAGGCTCACCGGGATATCCAGCGCGTCCCATTCCGCCTCGCTGATCGTGAAATCGGGGAACGCGAGATACCGATCCGGCACCGCTCGATAGCGCAGCTGGGCGTTCTGGTCGACGAACAGCAGATAGCAGCCGCGACACACGCACATCAGCTGCCTGCCTTCGACATTCACGACGTGCTGGTGCTCGTCGGCGATCGGCTCCGCGCACATCTCACACCGTTCGCCGGGGCGGGCCTGCGGCCCGCGATCGGCGGCGATCCGTTGCAACGCGCGGAACGGCGTGCTCACCCGCGCACCCCCACCGGCACCGCCACCGACAGTTCGCCGGAACGCACGAGCACCGGAAGCGGCTCGAGGTGCCCTTCGCCGTCGACCCGGGCGCCCGCGTGTACCACGTCGTAGTGCGCCCGGCAGGTCGGGCACCGCAGTACCGCGTCACCGACCGGGAATCCCACGCGGCGCTCCAGCACCGCACCCGCGAGGGACCGGTCGCATCCCGGACAGTGGTCCCGGTAGGCGTACAGCTCCTCGCCGACCCGGCAGGCCAGCACGGTCAGCCCGGCGACGTCGAACCCGCCGACCTCGCCCGCGCCCAATTCGGCCAGCTCGGGGACCGCCACCCAATTGCCGGGGCGGCGGTCCTCCGTGTGCACGCGCGAGAACAGCGAGTCGGCGGAGATCACCCCCGCCGACTCCGTCTGCGCGGCGACGACTTCGATGGACTCGATCTCCGGCGCCGCGGCCCGCACGGCGTCCTGCACGGCCAGCTCGAGCGTCACCGACGACGACGGGCAGCTCTTGCAACTGCCCGCCAGCTCCAGACGGACCACGCCGTCGACGATGTCGACCAGGTGCACGTCGCCGCCGTGCGAGCCCAGGTACGGGCGCACGCTGTCCAGCGCGTTCCGCACCCGGGTGTCCACGTCGTGCGGGTGTAAGCCGTGCACGAGCAGCAGACTCGCGACCAGATCGTCACGGGCCAGCTGCTCGACCGCCTCGGCGTCGAGCAGCCCGACCACGCGGGTCAGTCCCGCGCCGTAGAGTTCGACGAGTTCGCGCACCAGTTGCTCTACGCGCTCGCGGGCGAGCGCACCGCCCGCCGAACTCGCCTCGAGCAAGGTCTCGATGCGATCACCGGCTTCGCGCCACCGGGATTCACCGAGCGTTGCGTCGTCCTGGTCGTGCGGGCGATCCTCCACCGTCACCTCCGGTCGTTTCGCCCGACGCGGACTCACTCGGGGGTGAGCGTCTGCGTCGGTGAGTGCAGTTTCTCCAGCGTCTTTCCCTTGCCGAGGTACATGTGCACGCCACAGGGCAGGCACGGATCGAAACTGCGCACGGTGCGCATGATGTCGATGCCCTTGAAGTGCTCGCGGTCGTTCTCCTCGAAGATCGGCTGGCCCTGCACCGCGTCCTCGTAGGGTCCCGGCGTGCCGAAGCTGTCGCGCGGGCTGGCGTTCCACGGCGTCGGCGGATACGGGTGGTAGTTCGCGATCTTGCCGTCCCGGATCACCATGTGATGCGACAGCACGCCGCGTACCGCCTCGGTGAAGCCGCAGCCGATGCCTTCTTCGGGGACCTCGAATTTCTCCCAGGTCTTGGTGTGGCCCGCCCGGATCTCCGCCATCGCCTTCTCCGCGAAGTGCAGCGCGCAGGCCGCCGCGTACGCCTGGAAATAGGTGCGCGCGCGGTTGCGCTCGAGGGTGTTGCTGCCGTGCGCCGGGATCTTCCATTCCAGCGTGACCGGGCCTTTGAGGGCGGTCTTGGGCAGGTTGATCTGCACGCTGTTCCCGGTGGCCTTCACGTACCCGATGTCGATCAGATTGGCCAGCGCCGTGGTCCACAACCGGGCCAGCGGGCCGCCGCCGGTGTCCAGGGCGAGGTGGTCGGTGCCGTCGAACCAGCGCGGCGACATCACCCAGCTGTATTTCTCGTCCAGGTCGCGCTTCTGCGGCCGCGGGTTGGTGTGCTGGTTCCAGGGGTGGCGCCGGTCCACCGGGTTGCCCAGCGGATCGGTCTGCACGAACATCTCCTGGTCGGTCCAGTCCTCGTAATACGAGCTGCCCAGCAGGATGCGCAGGCCCAGGTTGATGTCGACCAGGGAGGTGGTCAGCAGCTTGCCGTCGACCACGACACCCGGGGTGACGAACATCTTGCGACCCCAGTCCTCCATGTCCTTGTACTCGAAGTTGCAGACCTCGGGGTCTTGGAACGAGCCCCAGCACCCGAGCAGCGTGCGCCGCAGGCCGACTTTCTCGTAGCCGGGCAACGCCTCGTAGAAGAAGTCGAACAGATCGTCGTGCATCGGCACGACCTTCTTCATGAACTCCACGTAGCGCATCAGCCGGGACATGTAGTCGGTCATCAACTGGATCGTCGCGACCGTGCCGGGGCCGCCGGGATACAGCGTGGACGGGTGGACGTGCCTGCCTTCCATCAGGCAGAACATCTCCCGCGTGACCCGGCTGACCTGCAGCGCCTCCCGGTAGAATTCACCGGTGAACGGGTTGAGCGCCCGCATGATGTCGGCGACGGTGCGATACCCGTGCTCGCCGGCGTGCGGCGCCTCGGTGTTCTCCGCCCTGGCGAGCACGCCCGGGTTGGTCTCGGCGACCATCTTCTCGCAGTAGTCCACGCCGACCAGGTTCTCCTGGAAGATGTTGTGGTCGAACATGTACTCGGCGGCCTCGCCCAGGTTGACCACCCACTCACCCAGGTGCGGCGGCCGCACGCCGTAGGCCATGTTCTGGCAGTAGCAGGAACAGGTGGCGTGGTTGTCGCCGCAGATGCCGCAGATGCGGCTGGTGATGAAGTGCGCGTCGCGCGGGTCCTTGCCCTTCATGAAGATCGAGTAGCCGCGGAAGATGGACGAGGTGCTGTGACACTCGACCACTTCGCGATTCTCGAAGTCGATCTTGGTGTAGATGCCGAGGCTGCCGACGATGCGAGTGATCGGGTCCCACGCCATCTCGACGAGACGGTCCGGCTCGATCGTTCGGTGCGACGGCTCCGGGATGATCTGTGTCATCAGAGATCCTCCTACCAGGTGCGGGTCGCGCCGGTCTCCAGCTTCTGGCCCCGGTGCCGCCAGTGCGGCTCCTTGTCGACCGTGCGTCCGGTGATGTGACGGAGACTGCGGATCACCGATCCGTAGAGCCCCGATGCGGTGGACGAGAACTTTCCGCCGGGCGGTTCGTCCATGAACGGCATGAACTTGTCCGGGAATCCCGGCATGGTGCAGCCGATGCAGATGCCGCCCACGTTCGGGCAGCCGCCTATGCCGTTGATCCAGCCACGCTTGGGCACGTTGCATTTGACGACCGGACCCCAGCAGCCGAGCTTGACAATGCATTTCGGCGAGCCGTACTCGGTGGCGAACTCACCCTGCTCGTAGTAGCCCGCACGGTCGCAACCCTCGTGCACGGTCGCGCCGAACAGCCACTTGGGCCGCAACGCGTCGTCGAGCGGGATCATCGGCGCCTGCCCGGTGGCCATGTAGAGCAGATAGGTCAGGGTCTCCGACAGATTGTCGGGCTGGATCGGGCAGCCGGGCACGCAGACGATCGGGATGCCCGCTTTGCTCTTCCAGGTCCAGCCGAGATAGTCCGGTACGCCCATCGCACCGGTCGGGTTGCCTGCCATGGCGTGGATGCCGCCGTAGGTCGCGCAGGTGCCCGCCGCCACGATGGCGGTGGCCTTGGGCGCGAGCCGGTCCAGCCATTCGCTCGTTGTCATGGGCTGACCGGTGGCCGGGTTATTGCCGAAACCGCACCAGTAGCCCTCTTCCTTGAGTTGTTCGTTCGGGATCGAGCCCTCGACCACGAGCACGAACGGCTCGAGCTCCCCGCGGTCGGCCTTGAAGAACCACTCCAGGAAATCGTCGGCGCCGCCGTTGGGGCCGCACTCGAAGTCGATGAGCGGCCAGTGCACGGCGATCTTCGGCAGACCAGGGAGGGAACCGAGGGCGATTTCTTCGATGCTCGGCTGAGTGGCCGCCGTCAAGGCGACCGAGTCACCGTCACAACTGAGTCCGGCGTTGATCCAGAGCACGTGGATCAGCGTCTCTTCGGCTCGTACTGCTTCCTGAGTGGGCATATGTCGCCACCTTCCGCAGCGGACCACCGGGGGGCCGGATCTCACCTTTCTCGAAGAAGAGGTCACCCCGTAAATGTGATCCTGATCACTTCACTTTAAGCGCGCCCGGCAGCATCCTCAAGAGCCGCCGGACCGGCCGCGCCACGCTGCTCGGCCAGCCAGTCATACCAGGTAGACAGGCCTGCACCGCTGCTGACGGACAGCGGCAGGACCTCGACGCCGGGATGTATCGAATGGATGTATTCCCGGCATCGGTCCATGTCGAAATCGACATAGGGCAGCAGATCGATCTTGTTCACCAGCACCAGTCCCGCCGCCTGGAACATGTGCGGATACTTCAGCGGTTTGTCGGTTCCCTCGGTCACCGAGACGACCACCACCTTCTGCCGCTCCCCCAGGTCGAACAGGGCCGGGCAGACCAGGTTTCCGACGTTCTCGACGAACAGCAGGGTGCCCGGCGCGGGATCGAGCGCCTCCAGCGCGCGGTAGGTCATCTCGGCGTCCAGGTGACATCCAGCGCCGGTGTTGACCTGCACGACGCGGCACCCGGTGGCCTTGATCCGTTCGGCGTCGAGCAAGGTGGCCTGGTCGCCCTCGATCACCGCGATCGGGGTCCGGCCGGACTCGCGGATGGTGCGTTCCAGCAGGGTGGTCTTGCCCGCCCCCGGCGAGCTGGTCATGTTCAGCGCGACGATGTCGCGCTCGGCCAGCCAGGCTCGGTTGCGCTGCGCCAGATCGTCGTTCTTGGCCAGGACCTTCAGTTCCAGACTGACCGTCTCGGTGGCGGGCACGTGGACGTGGTCGGCCTCCGGGCCGTGCGCGTGCGCGTGCGGGTGGTGGTGCTCGTGCTGATGCTCGGCCGGATGGGCGTGGTCGTGCCCGTCGGCGTGCTGGTGGTCGTGCGGGATGCGAATCAGCGCGGCGGCGTCGTCGCCGCACCCGCAGGTTGCGCACATGCCTCACTCACCTCCATGGATCGGATACGCAGCTCGCGCCCGGAGCGGATCTCGACATCGGCGCTGCCGCAGGGACACAGCAGGATGGGGTCCGGCAGCCGGAACTCGGCGCCGCAGGTCCGGCACGCCGCGGTGCCCGGAATCACCAGCAGGATCAGTTCCGCGCCTGCGGCGACCGTGGTCTCGGCCGCGACTTCGAAACAGAAGCGCATGGCATCGGGCACGACCGCGCACAGCGCGCCGACCTCGACGGTGACCGCGTGCACCCGCCTGCCCTCCGCGTGCTCGCAGACCGCGTCGACGACACTCTGCGTGATAGCCATCTCGTGCATCGCGACCTCGATTCCGTCGAGCGGACAATCTTGAGGCTACTCCCGGGCAAACTAGCCGCGGGGGAAATCATCGATGCTCCGTGAACACGTCGGCCGGCCGTTACTCCCGGGGGGACGGGCGGAGCCTCGGTGCGGGCGAAGCCGCGGCCGAGATCTCCCTCCGGACCCCGGCCGGCCGACAGCAAACACCTCGTGGCTTACCCACTCGCCCGACTTGTCACGCGTGCGTGGCGGCGACCACGCGAACCGATCAGTCGTGGTCGGCGACGGTGCGCACTTCGCCGCTGTTCGCGTCGATCGTCACGTCGTACTCGGCCCCCTCAGGCGTGCTCAGCTCGACCTCCCACACCGGCGTGCCACGATCGATGTCGAACTCGGTGGACAAGACCCGCCCGCCGGGCACGGACGCCACCGCCTTGTCGATGGCCTGCTGCCTGCTGATCCCGGTGTCGGCCACCAGCGACCAGTCCCCGGCGAGCGAGCGGAAGGCGACGGTGTGATCCTCCGAGCCGCCGGTGGCGACGGCAGCCAGGACGACACTCGAACCGACGACCGCGGCCGCGACAGCCGTGCCGACGATGAGCCAGCGGAGACCGGCGTAGGCGCGGCGGAAGACGGTGTTCATGGGAAACCTCCTGCGGGAGTGCTGATCTCGAATGCGTCCACTGTGGCGAACACCGGCTGAAGGCGAGCTGAAGCCACCTGAAGACGGTTTCAGGATCCGTCTGCCACTCTTGGTGGATGCGTCTGCTGATCGTGGAGGACGAGAAACGTCTGGCTCTCACGCTGGCAAAAGGGTTGTCGGCCGAGGGATTTGCCGTGGATGTGGTGCACGACGGCGCCGAGGGCCTGCATCTGGCGACCACCACCGACTACGACTTGATCATTCTCGACATCATGCTGCCCGGGATGAACGGCTACCGGGTCTGCGCCGCGCTGCGCGCCGCGGGCCACGAAACGCCCGTGCTCATGCTGACCGCGAAAGACGGCGAATACGACGAGGCCGAGGGCCTGGACACCGGAGCCGACGACTACCTCAGCAAGCCGTTCTCCTACTTGGTGCTGCTGGCCCGCATTCGCGCCCTGCTACGCCGCCGAACCCGCGGCGGCGCAAGGGTTCTGCGCGTCGGCGACCTGATCGTGGACCCGGGCACCCGTACCTGCCGCCGCGGCGCGCAGGAGGTCACCCTGACCGCCAAGGAGTTCGCCGTCCTCGAGCACCTGGCCGTCCGTGCCGGTGAAGTGGTGTCCAAAGCCGATATCCTGCAGCACGTCTGGGACTTCGCCTACGACGGCGATCCGAACATCGTCGAGGTCTACATCAGCACGTTGCGGCGCAAGATCGACGCGCCGTTCGGGCGGCGATCGATCACCACCGTCCGCGGCGCGGGCTACCGGCTGGCAGCCGACCGTGGCTGAGCGCAAGCGGAAGGCCTGGTGGCGTTCGGTACGCGCGCGCACCACGGTGGCGGCGACCGTGGTGGTCGCGGTGGCGCTCACGGCCGCCGGGCTGGCGGTGCTGGCGGTGCTGCGCCACAACCTGGTGGAGAGCGCCGAACTACAGGCGGAGACCACAGCGCGCGACGTGGCGACCCAGCTCGCGACAGGCGCCGACCTCGGGCGTTTGACGTTTCCCGATGCCGAAAGCCAACCAGTGCAGATCGTTTCGGCCGACCGCCGGGTCCTGGCAGCCGCCGACGACCTCGCGGGGAAACCACCGATGGCCGACTTCGGGCCGTACTCGAAAGCTCCCGAGGACGAAGCGGACGAAGACGACGAGGAAGAAGACGACGACGAGGCGGACGACGAAGACTCCCCGTCCTCGGCCGCGACACCCGCGACGGCCGAAGTCGAATTCCGCGACATACGGCTGACGGTGGACCGAGAAGACGGACCGCACCCCTACCGGGTGGCCGCGCTCGCGGTAACCGTCGCCGGCGGGCAGCCCGCCACCGTCTACGCGGGTTCCTCCCTGGAGACCGCCGACAGCGCGGTGGCCGACGCACGGCAGGCGATGCTGATCGGCCTCACGCCGCTGCTCGCGGTGGTGGCCGCGGTGACCTGGCTGGTCACCCGGCGCGCGCTGCGCCCGGTGGAGGCGATCCGAAGGCAGCTCGCCGAGATCATGGACGGCGATCTGTCCCGGCGCGTCCCCGAACCGGGCTCACGCGACGAGATCGCCCGGCTGGCGAGCACCACGAACGCCACGCTCGCCGCGCTGGAGGAATCCGCGGAACGCCAGCGCCGGTTCATCGCCGACGCCGCACACGAATTGCGCAGCCCCATCGCGAGTCTGCGCACGCAACTCGAAGTCGCCCAAGCGCACCCGGAACTGCTGGAACTGGACGGACTGATCATCGACACCATCCGGCTGGAGCATCTCGCGGCCGACCTGTTGCTCCTGGCCCGGCTCGACGCAGGCGAGCAACCGCGGCCGGATCGCGTGAACCTGGCCGCCCTGGTGCACGAGGAACTGGAGCACCGCGTCGGCGACCGGGTCGCCGTGCAGGTCGCGGTACCGGAGCAGACCGTGGCGGTCACCGGAAGCCGGACCCAGCTCGCCCGTGTCCTGGGCAACCTCGTCGACAACGCGCAGCGGCATGCCGCGAGCACCGTGCGCGTCGCCGTGGAGCGCGGCGCCGACGGGAGGGTCGTGCTGTCGGTCGCCGACGACGGCCCGGGGGTGCCGCACGCCGATCGCGACCGCATCTTCCAGCGATTCGTCCGCCTGGACGACGCGCGCACCCGCGACGAGGGCGGTGCGGGTCTCGGCTTGGCGATCGTCCGTGACGTCGTCGAACGGCACGGGGGCACCATCCGCGTCACCGACGCCGCGCCCGGCGGCGCCTGCTTCGTGGTAACCCTGCCCGTGGCCGGTGCGTGAACCGGAGTCCGGTGACCGATCCGGCGAAGTCGAGTCCCGAACGGCTGACCACCACCGCTATTCACCGGTTTCAGTGCTCGTTCGATCGGCGAGGGCACTGCGCAGCCTGTCGACGACGACCCGGCGCGCGGCCCGCCCCTCGGGAGTGGGCGTGAGTGGATAGACGTGCGGCAGGCCGGCACCCTCGTGATAGTCGACCGTGAGTCCGGCGCCGCGCGCCGCGTCGACCAGCAGGCGGGTGTCCGGATGCACGATGTCGTCGGTGCCGCAGAAGATCGTCAGCGGCCCCAGCCCGCGCAGGTCCGCGGTGAGCGGACTGACGCGTGGATCGGCGATCTCGAGGTCTCCGCGCCAGTGCTCGATGAACACCCGGGTCCCCGCGACGCCCAGCCACGGATCGCGTGGCTGCACGACCGCTATCTCGGGATTGCTCAGCGAGAGGTCCAGGGCGGGCGCGATCAGCACGGTACCGGGCAGACGCACCCGATGGTCGTCGCGCAGGACCACCGCGGCCGACAGCGCGATCTGCCCGCCCGCCGAATCCCCTGCCAGGCAGACGTTTCCATATTTTTCCCGGTCGGCGAGCACCAGATCCACGAATCCCTGAACCGCCTGCCCTGCTGTCCCGAACGGAACCAGCGGGTATATCGGCACCGTCACGGCCGCACCGGCTTCCGCGGCGATATCCGCGCACAGCGCCCAGTGCTGCGGCGCGATCTCGTGCACCCAACCGCCGCCGTGGGCATACACGACGTTTCCCTGGGCTCGGCGCCCGCGCGGAGTGAGGGTGTAGACCGGCCAGCCGCCGCGGCGATCCACCGCGATCGCCACATCCGCACGCAGCCGGCGCGGCGGACCGTAATTCCGGGGCCGAACGCTCACTTGGAGGACGCGTGCGCGTGCGGCGTCGGCGTCGACGAACACGCGATTGGCGCGCGTCGCTCTCAGATAACCACGCACGAACTGGTTGGCGAAGCTCGGCACCTCGTCTCCTCCACTCCGGGCACTCGACGGCCGTCGAGTCCTCCCGCACCTCAGGAGGCGATAGTGTCGCAAGTTACCGCAAGTGCTGCCGCATGTCGGCCCTATCCGGCGACCGGCCGCACGGCGCAGTGGCGCCGCGGAGACCGGTACCGTCGACGTACTCGCGGCGGCTCGACACCGGGCAGCCGAATCTCCACCGCGGCACTCGGCAACACACCATGCACACCGCCCAGGCCGACGCGGCGCGACCGCTGTCGGTCCGAGCGGAAAGCATCTGCGGTCAGGAGAGTTTCAGGCTGCGGCCGATGATCTCCTTCATGATCTCCGTGGTGCCGCCGTAGATGGTCTGGATGCGCGCGTCCACGTAGGCCTTGGCGATCGGGTATTCCTTCATGTACCCGTATCCGCCGTGCAGCTGCAGGCAGCGGTTGATCAGGTCGAGCTGCTCCTCGGTGCTCCACCACTTGGCCATGGCGGCTTCCTCGGCGCTGAGCTTGCCCTCGTTGAGCAGCTCGATGAACTTGTCCACCATCAGGCGCACCGCGGTGGTCTTGGTGGCCAGTTCGGCGAGCACGAAGCGGGTGTTCTGCAGCGCGCCGATCGGCTTGCCGAACGCCTTGCGGTCGCGGACGTACTGGATGGTCATGTCCAGGCAGGACTCCATCGCCGCCGCGGCCATGACCGCGATCGAGAGCCGTTCCTGCGGCAGATTGTGCATGAGGTGGAGGAAGCCCATCCCCTCCGTGCCGAGCAGATTCTTGCCGGGCACGCGCACGTCGTTGAAGCTCAGCTCCGCGGTGTCCTGGGCTTTGAGGCCGAGCTTGTCCAGGTTGCGGCCCCGCTCGAAGCCGGGCATGCCGCGCTCGACCACGAACAGGCTGAAGCCCATCGCGCCCTTCTCCGGGTCGGTCTGCGCCACCACGATCACGATGTCGGAGTTGATGCCGTTGGTGATGAAGGTCTTGGCGCCGTTGAGGATCCAATCGTCCCCGTCGCGCACCGCGCGCGTCTTGATGCCCTGCAGATCCGAACCGGTGCCCGGTTCGGTCATGGCGATCGCGGTGATGATCTCGCCGGAACAGAAGCCGGGCAACCAGCGCTGCTTCTGCTCCTCGTTGGCCAGCTCGAGCAGATAAGGCGCGATCACATCGTTGTGCAGCGTGAAGCCGAGACCGGAGTACTGGCCGCGCACCGACTCCTCCGAGACGATGGCGTTGTAGCGGAAATCCTGCACCCCGCCGCCGCCGTACTGCTCCGGCATGGCCATGCCGAGGAAGCCCTGCTTGCCCGCCTCCAGCCAGACCTCACGGTCGACGATGCCCTGGTCCTCCCACTTCGCGTGGTTCGGCGCGACGTGCTGATCGAGAAACTTGCGGAACGACTCCCGGAACAGTTCGTGTTCGGGTTCGAACAGTGTGCGTTCCACGCCAACCTCCTAGTGACCACACCGGCCGATCCACACCGACCAGTCGTTGCCCCATACCGTACCCGGAAGGAGAATCCATGTTCACTTCTGGGGCCATAATCATGGTCTCACCAGGAGCGGCGTATCGGGTCGAGATCAGCGGGCGAGATTCCCGGCAAACGGGCGAGGACTCTGACCGGCCAGAGCCGGCACGCGACCACCGAGCCGGGAGCCCGATGATTCGCGGGTGGGAAACCCAGCCGCCCAGCAGGAAACGTCTGTCGTGTCCTCAGCGCACTGAGCACTGAGCACTGAGCACTGAGCACTGAGCACTGAGCACTGAGCACTGAGGGCAGGGTCCATCGATTCGGCGGCGATGGCGTCCGGCCGGTAAGGCCATGACGCCCGGCCGGTAAGGCGATGGCGTACGGCCGATAAGCAGTTCGCCCATCGGCTGATCGACGCCGAGTGCGCCGACTGCGTCGGCCACGTCGTCGAGCGCGCGGAACACGGCCACAGCGACCAAGCTGTCGCTCGGCGCACCGCGCGTCTGACCGCGCCGCATCCGAACCATCGCCGCTTCCACGACGACGGTGATGGCATCACGGTGTGCCATTCCCGCACCGCCGACCCGGCTGCCGTCACCGCCGCCGCAGACGTGATCGTAGCCGCGGCGGGCCGCATCGGCCTGATCTCGTCCGTCTACGACGCTGGATCGGATCGCTGATCGTCGAACCCGCGACCGTCGTCCAGGCTCCGGCCCTCCCGAGGGCCGGAAAGTGCCGGAACCGTCAGCGCTTCAGCCAGCCACGCACGCGGCCCACCAAGGTGCGCCCTTCGTCGCGCGCCCGTTCGGCGAAGAGGAAGTTCATTTCCTCTTCCAGTGCCTTGCGCACCACATCGCGGAACTCCGTCGCGGCGGCATGCATGTCACCGGCGTTGCGCCAGGGCGCCGGGTCGATGGGCGCGCCCGCGGAGAAGTAGAAGCGTTCCGGACGCGGGATGACGGTGGGGCCGACGCCACGGATGAGCGGCGGGGTGAGGTCGCGGCTGAGCCCGAGCGCTTGCACGGTCCAGCGCAGCGGTCGCAGGATCGGATGGTCGCCGTCCAGCACGATGTCGTACGCATCGTCCACGCCGATCATCGCGACGGGGACGATGGGCGCGCCAGCCTCGATGGCCATGCGCGCGAAGCCGCTGCGGCCTTCCCATTTCAGCAGATACTTCTCGTTCTTGCGGCGGACCGCCTCCCGGCCGCCGCCCGGGAACACCATCACGGCCTCGCCGCGCCGCAGCAGCGCAAGGCAATTGGACCTGGTGCCGCGCACCGCACCGTAGTGGTGCAGCAGGTGACGCACGCCGGGAACGTTGATGAGCACGTTCTCGGCGAGACCGCGGATCAGGCGGCCACGGCGGCGCAGCACCTCGGGCAGCAGCATCGGCGCGTCGATGCCGCCCAGCAGGTTGTGGTTACCGACCAGCAGCACCGGACCGTCGGCCGGGATGTTCTCCAAGCCGTAGAAGCGCGGGCTGGTCCACGCGCGCAGCGGCGCGAGCAGGGTGTCGATCAGCCGCAGATCGGTGTCGGTCAGCGAAACCGACAGCGGCGCACCGTCGCTGAGCACCGGATCGGCGCTGTTCGCGGCGCCGGAGCGCCGAGTGCGGGAATCGGAGCGGGCGTCCGACATGAACCCTCCTGATGTCGATTCGATGACGATAGCGCAACGAAATCGACTGCGTCGCACCGGATGTGCCCGGCGCACCGCGACACGCCCGATCCGGTCGTTCGACCGGATCGCTCGGCGCCTCGGCAAGCCTGCCGCGATCCAGCACGTCACCGCCCTGCTCGGGCAGCAACGCCGTCTGCGGCACGCGGGTGATCTGTGACCACGCCCACACCGCAGCGGGTATCGCCGCACGCCTCCGGCCCGATTCGCGCTGCCGCATCGAAGGGACCGCGCCGCCATTCTCGTGCTGCACAACAGCGAGCACGTGTACCGCCATGCCCGGGCCGTAGCCGGCACCCCGGCTGTTCAGGCGGGGACCGGCTCCAGGTCGGCGCCGTCGAAGGGTGGATAGCTCTTCCTGCCCGTTCGCTCGGCCGCCTCGATGTAGTCGGCGAGAGCGTCCCGGGATCGAGCGAGCCTGTCCATCTGCTCGTCCAGGCGCCGCAGCCGCGACCGCATCGCGGCCAGCAACTCCGGACACCCGAGCAGCTCCGGGGCCTCTCCGACCGCGCAGGGCAGCAGGTACGCGATGTCCTCGGAGGAGAGACCGGCACCGAGCAGGTGCCGGATCTGCTGCACCCGCAGCACCGCGCCCTCGTCGTACTCGCGGTAACCGTTCGCGCCGCGGTCGGCCTGCAGCAATCCTTGGGCTTCGTAGTAGCGCAACTGATGGGCGTTGACGCCCGTCCGCCGACCCAGTTCCCCGATCCGCATCGCAACCTCGCTTGACCTTCACACCGGTATCAACGTTGACGATGTTGCCATGAACGACAGAACCACTACCTCCGTGACAGTCATCGGACTCGGACTGATGGGCCGGGCACTGGCCGGCGCCTTCCTGAGAGCCGGGCATCCCACAACCGTGTGGAACCGCACGATCTCCAAGGCCGATCAGTTGGTGGCCGCGGGCGCGCGGTCGGCGCCGACGGTCGGCGAAGCGCTCGAAGCAGGAACTTTGACGATCATCTGTGTCACCGACTACCAGGCCATGTACGAACTGCTCGGCGCGAGCGAGATCGAGCTCGGCGGCAAGACGTTGATCAACCTCACCTCGGGCCACTCGACTCAGGCGCGGGAAGCCGCCCGATGGGCCGGGCAGCGGGGCGCCCATTACCTGGACGGTGCCATCATGGCCGTCCCGCCCGCGATCGGGACCGCTGAGGCGGTGATTCTGCACAGCGGGCCGCAGGCGGACTTCGAGGCACACAAGTCGACACTCGACGCCCTCGGCACCGTCACCTATCTGGGTGCCGACCATGGCCTGGCGTCCCTGTACGACGTGGCCGGCCTGACCATGATGTGGAGCGTCCTGAACGCGTGGCTCCAGGGCACTGCCTTGCTCAGGACGGCCGGTGTCGACGCAGCGACATACGCGCCGTTCGCGCGGCAGATGGCCGCCGGTGTGGCCGAATGGCTACCCGGGTATGCCGAGCAGATCGACCGCGGCTCCTTCCCGGCCGAGGTGTCGGCCCTGGAGACCGACGCACGGGCGATGACGCATCTGATCGAGGAGAGCGAGGTGTTGGGGGTCAACGCCGAACTGCCGAAGCTGTTCAAGGCGATGGCCGATCGCTCGATCGCCGCCGGACACGGTGGGGAGCAGTACCCGGTGCTGATCGAAGAGTTCGGCAAACCCGGCAACGACTGACCGATCCCGGCACCGGCCGAAGCGACGGCCGACTGCCTTACTCGCCGGTCTCCTCGGCGGCCGCCGTGCCCGCGTGCGCGTACTCCGACAGCGCGGCCGCGAGGGCGTGCGGGACGCGCGCGTGGACCCGCGTTCCGCCCTCCTCGTGGTGCGAACTCAGGATGCGGCCGTCGGCGTGGATGCGAGCGAGCAGGTCGCCACGCGTGTACGGCAGCAGCACGCTGATCTCCACGTCCAAACCGCCGAGCAGTTCGGCGAGCCGCCGGCGCAGCGCTTCGATGCCATGGCCGTTGTGCGCGGAGACGAACGAGGCGTCCGGCAGCAGCGCGCGCAGGTTGGTCAGTTCCGTCGGGCCCATCGCGTCGGTCTTGTTCACCACCAGCAGTTCGGGCGGGGCCGGCGTGCCGGATTCCTTGATCACGTCCGTGACCACCTCGCGGACGGCCTTTATCTGCTCGGCCGGCAGTGCGTCGGAGCCGTCCACCACGTGCAGCAGTAGGTCGGCGCCGGTGACCTCTTCCAAGGTGGAGCGGAACGCCTCGACCAACTGGGTCGGCAGGTGCCGCACGAAGCCGACGGTGTCGGTGAAGACGACCTCGCGCCCGTCGTCCAGCTCGGCCCGGCGGGTGGTCGGGTCGAGGGTGGCGAACAGCGCGTCCTGCACCAGCAGGCCGGAGCCGGTGAGGGTGTTCATCAGGCTCGACTTGCCCGCGTTGGTGTAGCCGACGATCGCGACCGACGGGATGCCGCTGGAGTTCCGGCGCGCCCGCATGGTGTCGCGCGCGGTCTTCATCTCCCGGATCTCCCGGCGCAGCTTGGCCATGCGCTCGCGGATGCGACGACGATCGGTTTCGATCTTGGTCTCACCGGGACCACGCAGACCCACGCCGCCGTTGCTGCCCGCGCGGCCACCGGCCTGCCGGGACATCGACTCACCCCAACCGCGCAGCCGCGGCAGCATGTATTCCATCTGGGCCAGCGAGACCTGCGCCTTACCCTCCCGGGAGGTGGCGTGCTGGGCGAAGATGTCCAGGATCAGCGCGGTCCGGTCGATCACCTTGACCTTGACCACCTTCTCCAGGGCGGTCAGCTGCGCGGGGGTGAGTTCACCGTCACAGATGACGGTGTCGGCGCCGGTTTCCAGCACCACGGTGCGCAACTCGTCGGCCTTACCGGAGCCGATATAGGTGGCCGGATCGGGCCGATCGCGGCGCTGGATCAGCGCCTCGAGCACCTCGGAGCCCGCGGTCTCGGCGAGCGCGGCCAGCTCGGCCATGCTCGCCTCGGCCTGCGCGGCGCTCCCCGCGGTCCAGACACCGACCAGCACGACGCGCTCGAGGCGCAGCTGCCGGTACTCGACCTCGGTGATGTCGGTGAGCTCGGTGGACAGGCCCGCCACGCGGCGCAGCGAGCTGCGTTCATCCAGCTGCAGCTCACCCACGGTGGGATCGGGCGACCAGCCCGATCGCTTCATCCGGGCGGCATGCTCGGCGACGACGTCGCCGGTCACCGCGTCTTCGCCGGACACAGCGTCGTCAGCCGGCTCGTCGGCGCGGTCGCCGTCGTCTGCCGGAGTGAATTCATACGTCTTTGCTTTACTCATACATCATCCATGCTGCCACGACATCACCGCAGTAGCACGCGGTTATTCGAGGGCGGTACCGCTCACGGAGCCTCCCACCAGGCTTCTGCGAGGCGGCCGGTGGCCACCAGAACCGACGGGCCACGCAGCCACGCCGAGCCGCGCTCGAGCCCGACGGTCAGTTCGCCACCCGGCACCCGGACCGTCACCCGGCCGGTGTCCTCGGCGATACGGAAGCCGTCGGCGGCCAACGCCGCGGCCGCCGCGGCGACGGTTCCCGTTCCGCAGGAACGGGTTTCGCCCACGCCACGCTCGTAGACCCGCATGTCGACCGTCCCCTCGGCGTCCAGCGCGGTGACGATCTCGACGTTGACCCCGTGCGGGAACAGGTCCGGATCGAAGCCGGGCGGCACGGTCAGGTCGAGCTTGCCGAGCGCGTCCACGGACATCCCCGGATCGACACAGGCCAGATGCGGATTGCCGACATCGATCCCGATCCCGGACAGCGCCCAGCCCGCGATGGTCGCGGTGGACTCCCCGAGTTCACGCACCCGGCCCATGCCGACGGTGACGTCCCCGGTGACCGCGTCCCCGGCATGCACCGTGACCGGGCGTGCCCCGGCGCGACTGCCGACGACGAAGCTGTCGCGGGTCTCCAGCCCCGCCGCGTGCAGGTAGTGGGCGAACACGCGGACGCCGTTACCGCACATCTCCGCGATGGAGCCGTCGGCGTTGCGGTAGTCCATGAACCAGTCCTCGGCGCCGACACCCTCCGGGATCTCCGCAAGCACGCCCGCCGCCCGCAGCGCGCCCGCCCGCGCGACCCGCAGCACGCCGTCCGCGCCGAGCCCGCGCCTGCGATCACACAGCGCGGAGACCTGCGCCGCGGTCAGCGCCAAGCCGGCCTGCGGATCCGGCAGCACCACGAAATCGTTCTGGGTGCCGTGGCCCTTGGTGAACTCGATATCCGGCACGTGCGATGTCTCCCTGTCTCGTCGTCACTTGGCAAACGTCCGGCGCTGCCGGGAAATTTCGTAGAGCGCCACCGCGGCCGCCGAGGGCGCGCCCAGCGAGCTGGCCGTGCCACCCATCGGGATGTGCACCAGGTCGTCGCAGGCCGTCTGCCAGGCGGTGCTCATCCCGCTGGTCTCGTTGCCGACGACGAGAACGGTCGCTTCGGTGAAGTCGTAGTCGTACGCGGCGTGCCGACCGTGCTCGTCGGTCCCCACGATGCGGGTCGGAATGCCGCGGCGCACCTGCCGGTTGCGGAACTCCAGCACCTGCGCGGGCCCGGCGGCGCGGATCACCGGCACGGCGAACAGCGAACCGGTCGAGGCGCGCACGGCCTGCGGGTCGTAGTGGTCGGCGCCGTGCCCGGTGACGATGACACCGCTGGCGCCGAACGCGTCGGCCGAGCGGATCAGCGTGCCCAGGTTGCCCGGGGAGTTGGGCCGGTCGAACACCACGACCACCGGGGCGTCCTCCCCCGGCTCACCGGGCTCGAAGGTCTCCAGCTCGGGCTGGCGTGACTCCGCGACCGCCACCAATTCCGGTATCCCGGCGGACTTCTCGCCGAGTTCGGCCATCAACTCCGGCACCAAACCGACCTGCGGCACGCCGCTGGTGTCCAGCACCTCACGCGCCCAGCTCGACAGTTCCGGGCCGCCGAGGCGGTACAGCAGCGTCTCCATCGGCCAATTGTTGGCCACGGCTTGCGTGATCGGACGGACCCCTTGCACCAGGAAACGGCCGTCACGATGACGCTTGGTGCGATTGTTGAGGTAGGCCTGCCACACCTGGACGGAGGCGTTGCGTGTGCTGACACGTCGGGTCACTGCGTAGTCCGTTCTTTCTCTTTCTCGTCGAGCAGGGCCAGCACGGTCGCGACCGGATCGGGGGCGGCGCCGTCCACCCACCGCACCCGAGAGTCGCGCCGGAACCAGGAGCGCTGCCTGCGCACGTAGCGCCGGGTGCCGATCAGCGTGCGTTCCTGAGCGTGGTTCAGGTCGTATTCGTTGTCCAGATAGGCCAGGACTTGTGCGTACCCGATGGCGCGCCGCGCCGTGACGCCCGCCCGCAGGCCGCGCTCGATCAGGCCCCGTACCTCCTCGACCAGTCCGCCCTCGAACATCGCGGCGGTGCGCCGCTCGATGCGCGCGTCCAGTGCGGCGGTGTCCCGGTCGACGCCGATGATCACCGTGCCCCAGCGCGGCCGCCCGATGGTCGGCGCCGACGCGGCGAACGGCCGTCCGGTCAGTTCCACGACCTCGAGCGCTCGCACCATGCGCCGTCCGTCGGTGGGCAGGATGGTGGCGGCGGCCACCGGGTCGGCCTCGCGCAGTGCCGCGTGCACGGCGGCGGCACCGCCCTCGGCGAGCACCGCCTCCCAGCGCGCCCGGACGGCCGGATCGGTGGCCGGGAACTCCCACTCGTCCAGTAGCGCTTGGACGTACATCATCGAGCCGCCCACGACGACCGGTACCCGGCCACGCCCCATGATCGCGACGACGTCCGCGCTCGCCGCCGCCTGATAGGCGGCCACCGACGCGGTGTCGGTCACCTCGAGCACGTCGAGCTGGTGGTGTGGAATGCCCCGGCGCTGGGCGACGGGCAGCTTCGCGGTGCCGATGTCCATGCCGCGGTAGAGCTGCATGGCATCGATGTTCACGATCTCGCCGCCGAGCCGTTCGGCCAGGTCGAGCGCGAGATCGGATTTGCCGGTGGCGGTGGGACCGACGACCGCGATCGGAGTGATGCCGGAATCCGTCACGGCGCATCGTCTCCGGTGGGCCGCCAGAGGCTCACGTGGTAGCCGACGCCGAACGGGGCGTCGCAATAGCGCGTGTCCACCAGCGGGTCGGCGCGGAACAGCCCGGCCAGCACCTGATAGGCCGGGCGGCCCGCGACCGCGAGTTCGGCGCACAGCCCTGGGTCCAATGCCCGTAAGGCGGCGCGGTCACCCGTGGTCAGGGCGTGGTCCAGCCGGCCCTGCACCGGCCGGGCACGTTCATCGAGGTAGCCGGGCGCCTTGACGGACAGGGTGGCCGCGCCGTCGGCGACGACCAGCACACCGTGCGGCGCGACGTCGCCGTCCAGTTCGGCACGCAGCTTCGCCCCGATCTCGAGGCAGTGCTCCGGCGTCGCGTCCGCGGGCACGATGCGCGCCTCGGCGACCGCGTCCGGCGCTACCTGCCCGCGTAGCCAGGCGCCGAGCAGCACGGCCAGCGGTAGGTCGGCGTCGGCTCGCTCCGCTGCGGCGACCGCCGCGGCGGACAAACCGACCCGCACGTCCGCCCCGAAGCCGCGGAACGTGCCGACGGTCTGCGGCCCCAGCGTGCGGTCGCCGGGCCCGACCCCGATCACCGTCCACCGGTCGGTCCCGGCCGCGAAAGCCCGCACGGCCGCGAGCACGGCGGCCCGCAGCACCGCAGGCGGGTCGGTTTCCGCTGCTCCCGCCGCGTCCGCCACGCCGCCGCACAGCTCGGGGATCAGGACGGGCGGCGACGGAACGAGAGCGGCGACGGAGAACACGTCGTAACCGTAGTCGTTGCCGAGACCGCCGGTACCGCCCGGCTTCGAGTGTCTCTGCCGGAAACACCGCCGGGATTGATAGTGTTCGAGGAGCTGCAACCCAGGTCATCAGGGGTTGGAATCCCCGGGATTCCTCCGCGGGAAGGCGTAGATCGATGGTCTCGAGGGCTCGGACCGGGTTGAATGGGATGAGCTAGGGCGTACATAGGCAGCCGTGACGCGCGGCAGGGACGAGGAAAAATGACCGACAGCAACGGAACCGCGAAAGCCGGACCCGGCAAGATGCCGCGTTCTTCCGGTGTTCCGAAACCGGGCAGCTCGATTCAACCGCCCAAGCCGCACGCGGTCAAACCCGCGCCGGGCCCGGCCCAGCAGCATCCCCATCCCGTCGTCGTTCCCGCCGTCTCCGATCCGAGCCGCTGGGGCCGGGTCGACGAGGACGGCACCGCCTGGGTGAAGACCGCCGAAGGCGAACGTCAGGTCGGGTCCTGGCAGGCCGGCGACGCCGCCGAGGGCCTGGCCCACTTCGGCCGCCGGTTCGATGACCTGGCCACCGAGGTCGCCCTGCTGGAGGCGCGGCTGGCCGCGGGCGCGGACGCGCGCAAGACCAAAGCCGCCGCCGTCGCGCTGGCCGAGTCGCTGCCGACCGCCGCCGTCATCGGCGACATCGAGGGTCTGGCCCGTCGCCTGCAGGCCATCGCCGAGCACTCCGAAGAGGCCGCCGCGCACGCCAAGGAAGAGAAGGAACGCGCCCGCCACGAGCACACCGAACGCAAGGAGGCGCTCGCCGCGGAGGCGGAGAAGATCGCCGCCGAGTCCACCCAGTGGAAGGCCGCGGGTGATCGGTTGCGCGAGATCCTCGACGAGTGGAAGTCCATTCGCGGCGTGGACCGCAAGGTCGACGACGCCCTGTGGAAGCGTTACTCCAAGGCGCGCGAGGCGTTCAACCGCCGCCGCGGCGCGCACTTCGCCGAACTCGATCGTGAACGCGCCGCCGCGAAAACGCGCAAGGAAGAGCTGTGCGTGCAGGCCGAGGAGCTGTCCGGCTCCACCGAGTGGGTGGCTACCGCGGGCATCTTCCGCGACCTGCTCGCCGAGTGGAAGGCCGCCGGGCGCGCGCCGCGCGAGGCCGACGAGGCGCTGTGGCGGCGCTTCAAGAGCGCGCAGGACGTCTTCTTCGCCGCCCGCAACGCCGCCGTCTCCGAGCGCGACGCCGAGTTCGAGCAGAACGCCGCCGACAAGGAGGAGCTGCTGCGCGCCTACGCCTACATCGATCCGTCCGCCGACCTGGAAGCGGCCCGCAGCGGGCTGCGCGAACTCCAGGACAAGTGGGACGCCATCGGCAAGGTGCCGCGCGAGCGCATGCAGGAGCTGGAAGGCAAGCTGCGTGCGATCGAGAAGCGCGTCCGCGACGCCGTCGACGCGCAGTGGCGGCGCACCGACCCGGAGGCGATGGCACGCGCCGCCCAGTTCCGGGAGCGCGTCGCGCAGTTCGAGGAGCAGGCCGCGAAGGCGCAGGCCGCGGGCAACGCCCGCGACGCGGAGAAGGCGATGGAGCAGGCCAAACAGTGGCGGGAGTGGGCCGAGGCGGCCGAAGGCGCCGTCAGCAACCGCTGAGGCAGCCTATACCGACCGGAGCGACGACTGCGGCCCCTCCCGATCGGGAGGGGCCGCAGTCGTTTCCGAAGATCGGGTCAGGATTCGCCGGTGAGACGACGGCGGTCGCGTTCCTCCGCGGCGGCGGCGGCGTTGCGGCGCTGCTCCTCGGCGGCCAGGTGCAGCGCGGTACGGCTCCACACCACGCGGATCCAGTGGAAGGTGAGCACGATGGTCACGATGGGGCCGAGGATCAGGCCGATGCCGGGGCCCGCGCCGATGTAGTTGCCCACACCGGGAGTCTGGCGGTGCCAGATCGAGAGCACGCCGAACACGCCGGCCACGGCGCTGCCGGCGACGGCGATCCAGGCGAGTACCCAGCGACGGGTCATCAGCGCCAGCGTCGAGAATCCGATGCCGAAGATCACCAGGAACCAGACGAAGACCCGCGAGGGCAGCCCGATGTGCTCGACACGGGCCACGTCGGTATTCAGCAGCACGTCGAAGCCGCGTGCCGCGCCCGCGTGCGGCAGCACCAGCGACACCAGCAGCAGGAAGACCGCGCCCGCCACGACCATGGCGCGGATGCCGGGATCGATCTCGCCGGCGATCCTGCGCTCGACGGCGTCGAGATCGTCGCGGAATTGTTCGAAGTCGTTGGTGCTCTCGACCGAGCTCACTGAATCCTCGTTTCGTTCGTCTCCGCCGGGGCGCGCGGGCTCGTTCCGCGGGGTCGCCGCGGACGCACCGCGCTCATCGTCGCCGGACGCGGGGACGGACCCGTCGGCGCGGGCCGCGTCGCCGTCGTCGTCCGGTCCGGTGGTCATGCGCCGCAGCCGGTCGAGCAGGCCGCGCCCGCCGGTTCGGGGGCCGGCGCGCCGATGCTGGGCAGTCCGAGACCGACGCCGATCGGCGCGGTCTTCGGCGTGACGCCACGCTCGTGGGCGTCACCGGCGCCGGTACGGCGGTGGGTCTTGATCGTGGCGTCGGCGATCAGGTGGTGCGGCGCCGCACCGGTGATGTCGACGGTGACCAGATCGCCGGGACGGATCGGCTCGGCCGTGCCGCCCGGGCGGAAGTGCACCAGCCTGCCGTCGCGGGCGCGGCCGCTCATCCGCGCGGTCGCGGCGTTCTTCTTGCCCGCGCCATCGGCCACCAGCAGCTCCACCTCGGTGCCGACCAGCTCCTTGTTGGCGGCCAGGGAGATCTCCTCCTGCAGCGCGATGAGCCGCTCGTAGCGCTCCTGGACGACGGCCTTGGGCAGCTGACCGGGCATGTCGGCGGCGGGCGTACCGGGCCGCTTGGAGTACTGGAAGGTGTAGGCGCTGGTGAAGCGCGCGCGGCGGACCACCTCCAGCGTCTCCTGGAAGTCCTCCTCGGTCTCGCCGGGGAAGCCCACGATGATGTCGGTGGTGATCGCCGCGTGCGGCATCGCCGCGCGCACCTTGTCGATGATGCCGAGGTAGCGGGCCTGGCGATAGGAACGCCGCATCGCCTTGAGCACCCGGTCCGAACCCGACTGCAGCGGCATGTGCAGCTGCGGGCAGATGTTCGGAGTCTCGGCCATGGCCTCGATCACGTCGTCGGTGAACTCCGCCGGGTGCGGGGAGGTGAAACGGACCCGCTCCAAGCCGTCGATGTGCCCGCACGCGCGCAGCAACTTGGCGAACGCGCCGCGGTCGCGCGGCTCGCTCGGGTCGGCGAACGACGCGCCGTAGGAGTTCACGTTCTGACCGAGCAGCGTCACTTCGAGCACGCCCTGGTCCACCAGCGCCTGCACCTCGGCGAGCACGTCACCGGGGCGGCGGTCGACCTCCTTGCCGCGCAGGGCGGGCACGATGCAGAAGGTGCAGGTGTTGTTGCAGCCGACCGAGATGGAAACCCAGCCCGCGTACGCCGATTCGCGCTTGGCGGGCAGCGTGGAGGGGAACGCCTCCAGCGACTCCAGGATCTCCACCTGGGCTTCCCGGTTGTGCCGCGCCCGCTCCAGCAGCACCGGCAGCGACCCGATGTTGTGCGTGCCGAAGACCACGTCCACCCACGGCGCCTTGCGCACCACGACGTCGCGGTCCTTCTGCGCCAGGCAGCCGCCGACGGCGATCTGCATGCCCGGATGGCCCGCCTTGATCGGCGCCAGGTGACCGAGCGTGCCGTAGAGCTTGTTGTCGGCGTTCTCGCGCACCGCACAGGTATTGAAGACGACGAGGTCGGCCGTCGCGCCCGGCGCGGCCTTCACGTAGCCCGCGTCCTCCAGCAAGCCCGACAAGCGTTCGGAATCGTGCACGTTCATCTGGCAACCGAAGGTGCGGACCTCGTAACTGCGTGCTGTGCCCTCGGCGGGCGCGGGAGCCAACACTGCCTGTCCGATCGAATCCACCCATCCAGGGTACGGGGCGGCCTCCGGCGGCTTTCGCGGGCATCGGCGCAGGCTCCGGGCGGTCTCACGGCCGACGCGGAGGGACCGCGAGGTTACGCGCACATGTCTAATCGGCGCGGCGAGACGGTGTGTCGCGGAAAGTCGGGCAAATTTCCGATTTTTGCCTAAGGTCATGTCCATGACCGACGACGCCGCCGCTCCCGGCACCACCGGGGACGCCTCTGCCGGGGACGTCAGCGCCGCCACCAGCGCGCCGCCGATGATCTTGATGCGCAATGTGGACAAGCACTTCGGCGACCTGCATGTACTCAAGGACATCACCCTGGAGGTCCCCAAGGGACAGGTCGTGATCGTTCTGGGCCCCTCGGGCTCCGGTAAGTCGACGCTGTGCCGCACCATCAACCGCCTGGAGCCGATCGACTCCGGCGACATCGCCATCGACGGTGTCCCGCTGCCCGCCGAGGGGCGGGCACTGGCCGCACTGCGCGCCGACGTCGGCATGGTGTTCCAGTCGTTCAACCTGTTCGCGCACAAGACGATCCTGGAGAACGTCATGCTCGCGCCGGTCAAGGTACGCAAGGTCAAGAAGGACGATGCCCGGGCCCGCGCGATGCAACTGCTCGACCGGGTCGGCATCGCCGATCAGGCCGACAAGTACCCGGCGCAGCTGTCGGGCGGACAGCAGCAGCGCGTCGCCATCGCACGCGCGCTGGCGATGAGCCCGAAGGTGATGCTGTTCGACGAGCCGACCTCCGCGCTGGACCCGGAGATGGTCAACGAAGTGCTCGAGGTGATGGTGTCGCTGGCCAAGGAGGGGATGACGATGCTGGTCGTCACCCACGAGATGGGCTTCGCGCGCCGCGCCGGGAACCGTGTGCTGTTCATGGCCGACGGCCAGGTGGTGGAGGACGCGGCGCCGGACGCCTTCTTCACCGCCCCGAAGTCCGAACGCGCCAAGGACTTCCTGGGCAAGATTTTGAGCCACTGACCTGCCGGACACAGCGGCCAGCACACCCACGGATAGGGAGAAGGAACTCGATGAGGATCAATCGTGCTCTGCGCATCGGTGTCGGGGCGATCGCCCTGACACTCGCCGCCGCGACCGCCACCGCGTGTGGCGGCGGCGACGACAAATCCGCCTTGGACCACGCCAAGGACGGCAAGCTCACCGTCGGCATCAAGTTCGACCAGCCGGGTCTGGGCCTGCGGAACAAGGACGGGTCCTACAGCGGATTCGATGTCGAGGTGGCCAAGTACGTCGCCGGGAAGCTGGGTGTGCAGCCCGACCAGATCACGTTCAAGGAGGCGCCGTCGCCGCAGCGTGAAACGCTGATCGAGAACGGGCAGGTCGACTACATCGTCGCCACCTACTCGATCAACGACAAGCGCAAGGAGAAGATCGACTTCGCCGGGCCGTACTACGTCGCAGGACAGTCGCTGCTGGTGCGCGCCGACAACACCGACATCAACGGCCCGGACAATTTGAAGGGCAAGAAGGTCTGCTCGGTGAAGGGCTCCACCCCGGCCCAGAACATCGAGAAGAACTTCCCCGACACCCAGTTGCAGACCAACGACACCTACTCGCTCTGCCTCGAGGGCCTGCGCGCCGGATCCTGGGACGCGGTGACCACCGACGACATCATCCTGGCCGGTTACGCCGCGCAGAGCAGCGGCGCGTTCAAGGTGGTCGGCAAGCCGTTCACCACGGAGAACTACGGCATCGGGTCGAAGAAGGGCGACAAGGAGCTGCGGGACAAGATCAACGACGCCATCGAGGCGATGATCGCCGACGGTTCCTGGAAGAAGGCGTTCGATTCGACCGTCGGTGCCTCCGGCTACCAGGCCCCGCAGCCGCCGACCGTCAACCGGTACTGACGTCCCGCATCCCGGGCGGTGGCCCGGTCCCGACCCGGACCGGGCCACCCCCGCACTTCCCCTGACCATCGAGACCCGATCGGAGGGACGCGCCCGCCGTGTTCGACCTGATCTCGAGGTACGACAGCCAAATCCTCGAAGCTTTCTGGGTGACCATCCAACTGTCCGTGCTGTCCGCGGTCGGCGCGCTGATCCTGGGCACCGTCGTCGCCGGGCTGCGCGTGTCTCCGGTGCCGGTCGCCCGCTGGGTCGGCACCGCCTACGTCACCATCTTCCGTAACACTCCGCTCACGCTGATCATCGTGTTCATGTCGCTCGGCCTCTACACCACAATGGGCTGGCGCCTCGCAGGTGAGGGGCCGGACTCCCTGGCACAGAACAACTTTCGCTTCGCGGTCATCGGCCTGAGCATCTACACCGCCGCCTTCGTCTGCGAGTCGCTGCGCGCGGGCATCAACACGGTGCCGATGGGCCAGTCCGAGGCGGGGCGCTCGCTCGGCTTCGGATTCCTGCAGAACCTGCGGCTGATCGTGCTGCCGCAGGCCTTCCGCTCGGTCATCGCCCCGCTGGGCAGCGTGCTGATCGCGCTGACCAAGAACTCCACCATCGCCTCGGCCATCGGCGTCGCCGAGGCGGCGACCCTGATGGCGGAGATGACCGAGACCGAAGCCGCGGTCCTGGCGATCGGCGCCATCTTCGCGCTCGGCTTCGTGATCCTGACCCTGCCGACCGGCCTGTTCTTCGGCTGGCTGGCCAAGAAGTACGAGGTGGCTCGATGAGCGTCAGTGAGGCGCAGGTATGAGCGCGGGCGCTTCGGTCCTGTTCGACGCGCCGGGCCCGAAGGCGAAGCTGCGCAACAACATCTACTCGGTCCTGGTCCTGCTCGTGGTGGTCGCGGCAGGCTGGGCGCTCTACCGCGGTTTCGCGGAGAAGGGCCAGTTCACCGCGGAGAAGTGGAAGCCGTTCCTGGAGGCGGAGGTCTGGTCGACCTATCTGCTGCCCGGTCTGCGCGGAACGATCGTCGCCGCGCTGCTGTCCATCGTGTTCGCGCTGATTCTCGGCATGATCTTCGGAATCCTGCGGCTGTCCGACCATCGCATCGTGCGCTGGGTCGCGGGGGCGATCGTCGAGCTGGCGCGCGCCATCCCGGTGCTGATCCTGATGATCTTCCTGTTCGCGGTGTACTCGGACTACGACCTGTTCAAGTCCGACGATCTCGCGCTCGCGGCGGTCGTCACCGCACTGACCATCTACAACGGCTCGGTGATCGCGGAAATCGTCCGTGCGGGCATTCGCTCGCTGCCGAAAGGGCAGACCGAGGCGGCCGTCGCGCTCGGCATGCGCAAGAACCAGCTGATGCGATTGATCCTCCTGCCACAGGCGATCACAGCGATGCTGCCCGCGCTGATCTCGCAGATGGTCGTCGCGCTGAAGGACTCGGCCCTGGGCTACCAGATCACCTATGTCGAGATCGTGCGTTCGGGACAGCAGCTCGGCGCGGCCGAACAGAACACGATCCCGGCGCTGATCATCATCGCGATCATCATGATCGCCCTCAACAGCGCGTTGACGCTGGTGGCGACCAGGCTGGAGCGGCGGCTGCGGGCGCGCAAGCGCGGCAAAGGCGGCGGCGCCGTCGTCGCCGCGGACTCGATCATCACCGACGCGGCACCCGGTGTCGACATCGGCACGAAGCCGTGACCATCAGCGAGCGTGAGTTCGAGGACTATGTGGCCGGGGCGGGTGACCCCGCCGTGGCGTTGCGAACCTGCACGAGGTGATCCCGCTCCAGCGCACCCAGCTTCGAGCCGGTGTTCACGCAGGGCATGGGTGCGGCAATGCTGAGGTACGGGATGATGCCGTACCGCTCCAAGAGCATGAAAGAAACGGGCGAATGGCCCGTCGTCGCAGGACAGTACGTTGCCGAGCGGTACGCCGACCGGCTCGGCAGCGTCAACTGCGGTAAGTCCTGTATCCGGTTCAAGCGGCTGGAGGATCTGAACTCGGCGACGCTGCGCGAGATACTCCGGGGATTGGAGCGCCGCATGCTCGCCGGGGAGAAGCTCTACGGCGAACCGGCCTGATTCGGCAGCACGTGTTGTGCTCGAGCTGAGCGCAACACTCGTGCCCTCGGTGGTGTCCCGCCAATCTCGTAGGCGTACGCCGATCCCCGGTAGCCGACCGGTGGGGCGGTCGTCAGTGCTTCGTGCCTACGGGAGTCGATGATCGATGATCAACCGTGCCCCGACCACCTCGTCTACGAGTCCGGCTCTACCACAGCGCCTTTCGCCGACGGGGAACCGGAGGTGCACCACCTGCCGCGCGGTCGCTGGGCCGCACGCACCAGGTGGACGAGGTCCGGCTCGCCTACCGGTTGCACGAGGCCGAGCGGACCGTTCCCCTGCCGGTGCCCGAGCGGCTGCACGACACCTGAGAAGTCCTCGACACAGGAGCAGGAAATGACCACATCCACGACCTCGGGTCCGCTCTCCGACACAGGAGAGGTGTAGACCGACAATGCCGCACCCGAGACCCGCGCAGCGTTGCACTTCCGCAGCGGCGGTACGAAGGGTACAGATCTCGACCACTGCGGGCCGGGCGCCGATCGGCTGTCCGAGCAGCGATAACCAGGAAACCGACCGGAAACGCCGCTGCCGCCCGCGATTCCGCTGACCACGGCGGCCGTTCCGGCCGCGCCCGGAGCAGGTAGCCGCACCGGGCATCCGTATCCCGCATATCCGACCGGCGTGTGACGCAGTTGTGAGCGGGATGCGGCTTCGCGCGTCCGGACCCGATCGCCGGCAACCCCCACGTTCGATCTGTTCGACTGCCGCCGACAGCGTCTCGAGCAGGTGCAGTATGGCGCAGCTGTTGCCGGGAGCCACCTAGGCCACGGAACTCAGTCGATGGGCTCGTCGAGGGCGCCCTCGACCCCCTGATCGGCCAATTCGGCTTTGACCACGCGATAGGCCGTGGCCTGGCTGTAGCCCCGGCGGGCGAGCATGCCGACGAGGCGACGAATCGCCTTCTCCCGATCCAGGTCTCGCGGCAGCGAGCGCAGTTTGCGGCGGACCAGCTCGCCGGCGCGCTCCTCCTCGTCGTCGGCGGTGATCGCGTCGAGGGCCGACGCGGCATCCGACTGCGTGACGCCCTTGCGCCGCAGCTCCTGCGCGAGCGCCTGTTTGCCTTTGCCGGAGAAAGTGTGGCGGGAGTGCACCCATTGCTCGGCGAAGGCGGCATCATCGATGAGGCCCACGTCGGCGAGACGTTCGAGCGCTCGTTCGCTCACCTCGGCCGAGTACCCTTTGGCCGCGAGACGCTGGGCCAGCTCGGCACGACTGCGGGCGCGGACGGCGAGCAAGCGCAGGCATGCCTCTTTCGCCTGCTCGACCGTCCCGCCTTCGGATCCGGCCGCCACCGGACCCGCCGACCGGCCTTCGGGCCGACCGGAGTCGGTCGAGGACGAGCCGCTGTGCCCCCGCGCGTCGCGACGGCCGCGACGGGCCCCGGCCGGACGCGCCCGCTGCGGATCGGACGCGTCCGGCCGAGTTCCCATGGTGTCCGGTGCAACCGAATCACCTTCGGCTCTCCGGACGAGCTCGGATTCCTGTCCGCGGGGCCGGATGGCAGCCGGCGAACCCGAGGCGGACAAAAGTTCTTCCAGCCGACGCCGCATATCCCGCACCGCGTCGGACTCCGGCCGCCCGGGAGCGGCCGGACCTGTCCCGGGCGAGCGCCGACCGTTCCTCGGCTCAGAAATCGGCGGGCACCTCCGCGGCCGCATCGGCCGTCACGTCGGCGCCGATGCCGAGCTTCTCCTTGATCTTCTTCTCGATCTCGTCGCGGACGTCGATGTTCTCCAGCAGGAACTTGCGGGCGTTCTCCTTGCCCTGGCCGAGCTGATCGCCCTCGTAGGTGTACCAGGAGCCGGACTTGCGGATGAAGCCGTGCTCGACGCCCATGTCGATGAGCGAGCCCTCCTTGGAGATGCCGTGTCCGTAGAGGATGTCGAACTCGGCCTGCTTGAACGGCGGGGAGACCTTGTTCTTCACGACCTTCACGCGGGTGCGGTTGCCCACCGCGTCGCTGCCGTCCTTGAGCGTCTCGATGCGGCGCACGTCCAGGCGCACCGACGCGTAGAACTTCAGCGCCTTACCGCCGGTGGTGGTCTCCGGCGAGCCGAACATCACGCCGATCTTCTCGCGCAGCTGGTTGATGAAGATCGCGGTGGTGCCGGAGTTATTCAGCGCGCTGGTCATCTTGCGCAGCGCCTGGCTCATCAGGCGGGCCTGCAGACCGACGTGGCTGTCGCCCATCTCGCCCTCGATCTCGGCGCGCGGCACCAGCGCGGCCACCGAGTCGATGACGATGATGTCGATGGCGCCGGAGCGCACCAGCATGTCGGCGATCTCCAGCGCCTGCTCACCGGTGTCGGGCTGGGAGACGAGCAGGGCGTCGGTGTCGACGCCCAGCTTGCGGGCGTAGTCCGGGTCGAGCGCGTGCTCGGCGTCGATGAACGCCGCCACGCCGCCCGCGGCCTGCGCGTTGGCCACCGCGTGCAGCGCGACGGTGGTCTTACCCGAGGATTCCGGACCGTAGATCTCGACGACGCGGCCGCGCGGCAGGCCGCCGATGCCCAACGCCACGTCGAGCGCGATCGAGCCGGTGGGGATCACCGAGATGGGCTGGCGCGCCTCCTCGCCCAGGCGCATGACGGCGCCCTTGCCGAAGCTCTTCTCCACCTGGGCCAGCGCGAGCTCGAGCGCCTTGTCCCGGTCGTACGCCTGTGGTGCCATGTCCTGATCCCCTTTTCGACGGGTGAGTCTCGTTCTGTGGTTGGCGCCTACAGTAGAGCCCGGCACCGACAAGTTCTGGCGACCAGACTAGACGAACAAATGTTCGAGTCAAGTGACGCGCCCGGCGGAACGCGCACCGCATCCGCGGTCCCCGGCAACCGCCGCGCGATCAGCGCACCAGCGTGATCCTGTCGGCGTCCAGCATCGTCTGCGCCTGTTCGAGCACGCGCGGAGACGGCGTCACCTCGAGGCCGGTGATCCCGTCCAGCGCGCCGAGCCGCTCGGTCACGTACCGGTAGAGGTCCGCGGTGTCACGGCAGATGATCGAAGCGAACCTCGGAAGCCGAGCGGCACGCCGTCGCCGCCTGACCGCGATCCGGCACAACGGGACGGCGGCGCCCGGCCGGGGCGCCGCCGCTGCCGCGCTCGCGGTCACCAGGCTGTTCGCGCCCTACCGCTGGGGCAGCACCGACTCGTCGCCCGGATCTCGCGGCCCGAAGATGCGCCGCTGGGATTCCTCGATCCGGACATCGTTGATGCTGGCCTCGCGCCGGGACATCAGTCCGTCCGACGCGAACTCCCACTGCTCGTTGCCGTAGCTGCGGAACCACCGGCCGGACTCGTCGTGCCATTCGTACTGGAAGCGCACGGCGATGCGGTTGCCGTCGAAGGCCCACAGATCCTTGCGCAGCGCGTAACCGTTCTCGATGGACCACTTCCTGGTGAGGAACTCGACGATGGCGTCGCGGCCGGCGAAGAACTCGTCACGATTGCGCCACACCGAATCTTCGGTGTAGGCGGCCGCGACCCGCTCCGGATCGCGGGTGTTCCAGGCGTTCTCGGCGGCTCGCACTTTGACCTGCGCGGATTCCGCGTCGAACGGGGGTAACGGAGGCCGCATGGGACGGCTCCTTTCTCAGAGGGTTCAGGGGGGTTCAGGGATTGACGGGTGAAAGCTCGGCGGGCCCCCACCGCAGTGCTCCCCCGGGCCGCTCGACGACCTCTTCGACGGTGAAATCGAGAGAGCATTGCGCACCGGCGGCGAAGGTCCCGGGTTCCCAGACCAATTCGGCGGTGCCGGTGAGCTGCAAGGTCGCTCCGGTGGCCCAATCGGGGATCAGGATTCCGCAGCGCGGGTTGACCTCGATGTTGCCGAGCGTCATGAACATCGAATTGCCCCGGTAGTCCGGCCAGCGCAGCCGCGTGGGCGAAACCACTTGCAGGAACCCGGGATTCCCCCCGCGGTGCGAGGCGTCAGCGTTGCCGACTCCGTCCGCGGTCGCGACGAAGAACGTGTCGGCGGCCGTGATGGCGGCTTGCTGATCCGCGTCGAGTTCGACGCCGCGGCGTACGGCTGCCGACGAGGCGGCGGGCGCGTAGCTCTCGATATCCCGCCGGGAGATGTACTTGGGGCAGTTCGAGTACACCTGATCGGTGACGATGCGCAGGCCGGTGCCCTCCGGCGCCGATTTCCCGTTGACCCGCATCCGCCTGCGCCGCTGCGGTTGGAGGGCGATCATGCCGATGCGGGAGCGGTGGGTCAGCGCTTCGTGCAGCGGATCGGCGACCGCTGGCCGGGCATCGACCGTGATCGTCCGGTCGTCGACCGCCTGCACGAATCCCGGCCGCCCGACCAGTTCACTCGCCCACAGCCTGCCCGCCGCGTCGGCGGCGGCGAGCACCACCATCCGCTGTTCGGCCAGGAAGCCGGCGGCCACCGACGGGATATCGGGGCGGATCATGCGGCCGACCCGCTCGGCGATCTCCGCTTGGCCCATTTGGCGCTGGACGGCGACCTCCCCGTCGTGAAACGGTCCCATCACGATCCTCCCTTCCCTATGCGACCGACCGATCAGAAGAAACCGCAGGTCGGGGCCGCGCCGCTGGGCGCGGGAGCGGCTTCGGCGCCGCTGGGCGCGTAGACCTCGAGCCGAATGCCATCGGGATCGGTGAAGAAGATCCCGCCGGAAGCGACACCCTCGCCGTGCGCCACCACTCCGTCGTGGGCGAAGGCCACCGAGAGCTCACGCAGCACCCGCTCCACGGCGCGCACCTGGTCGATGCTGTCGACCTGGAACGAGAGGTGATGCAGGCCGGGCGTCTCGGTGGAGAACGTGCCGTCGCTCTGCTCCCACAGTGTGACGACCAGCTTGCCGTCGGCACCGAGGAACGCCCAGCGGCGCTGGGCGTCGGTGCTCGCGGCGAGCTGTTCGAAACCGAGAGCCCGGCGATAGAACTCCACCGAACGATCCAGATCGGAGACGTTCAGGCCGATGTGCCCGGTGGCGAGCTGAGGTGCGGCAACGGCGGTCATGGTGTTCCTCCTCGGAATGGTTAACCGTCTATTACGATTTAACTAGTTAGAACATACTGAGCAGCGAACAGCGCTGTCAACCACTGAAACTGATTTAACTAGTTAGAGTGGAGGTGGCCGCCGTGGACGACGACGCGCACTCGATACCCTCGGGCATGCCCGATCCACGCCCCCACCTCGGTGAACCGCTGGCGCTCGATCTGCTGAACACGCGATGGATCGAGCACGGACCCCGAGATCTGCTCACCGATGTCGCCGGCCTGCGCACCTGGTTGACCTCGGCGGGCCTCGCCGATCGCGCGAGCGCCGACGAGGCGACCTTGAACGCGGTCCTGGCGGCCCGGACGGCCATCTACGACGTGGTCGTGCACGCCTCCCACGAGGGACTCGACGACGTGCTGGAACACGGCCGCATCCGCCGCGCGCTCACCGCGTCCGGACCCGCCGATCTAGTGGAGGTGCCCCAGCGGCCCTGGCTGCCCGCCTGGCTGGCCGCCGACAACCTGCTGGAGCTGTTGCGCACCGCACCCGACCGGATCCGGCAGTGCGCGCACCCGGAGTGCGTGCTGTTCTTCTACGACACCTCGAAGAACGGAACCCGCCGCTGGCACTCCATGGCCACCTGCGGCAACCGCACCAAAGCGGCGCGGCATTACGCGCGAAAGGCTTGAGGCTCAGAACAATTCGTCGAGCAGCCGGTAGTACGCCAAGCGGCTTTCGTCCGGCTCGGTCAGCCCGTAGGCCGTGTAGAAGGCCGTCACCTCCGCTTCCCCGAAGTCCTCGCGCAGGTCACGCACGGCCGGCGCCAGATCGCGATAGCGGTCGGCCACGCCGAGCGCGCCGACATCGAGGAGGATCTCGTTCTCCAGCACGTTCGGCGGAGTGAAATCGCCGTGCGCCACCACCAGATCCTCCTGGGCCGGGCGCTGCGCGAGCAACCGGGCGAGGACCTCCGCCGGGGTGGAGCCGGAGTTGTCGTCGTCGAAGTCGTCCGCGTCCACGAGGCCTTCCACCACGTGGCGACGCGCCTGTGCCAGCACGATGTCGAGACGTCCGTCGAAGGGGCACTCGCGGACCGGAATGCTGTGCAGCCGCCGCAAGACCGCGCCCATGACGGCGCCGATGGAGTCGGAATACGCGCGCTCGGAGCCGGATCGCGCGGCCAGACTGGGGGCGCCCGCGTCCGCGAGCACCAGCACGTCGTCTTCGAAAGCCGCGACCTCCGGCAGCGCGATCCCTCTGCCGCGCAACCAGGTCAGCCGCTCGTACTCGGCGACTGCCTTCGGTCCGCGTTTGAGCCAGTAGGCCCCGTCGACGAACGCCACCCCGCCACTCTTGCCCTCGTGCTCGTCCGACCAGCTCGGCGACTCGCCGAGCAGCGCGGCGACGGTGGGCGGCAACGGGATCGGCAGCTCGCCCAACGTGTCCAGGGCGGCGCGGGTGGACTCGATCTCCTCGGGATCGCCGTCCGTGACGCGTAGCCGCATCGCCTCGGTCAGCAGCGCGTGCGCCTCGGTCAGCTGATTTCGCTCGGCGAGCGCCTTGCCCAGGTGCTGCACGGCGAAGGAGAGCACCTCCGGATCGGCCGCGCGCGCGTGTTCCACCGCCCGCCGGTAGAGCGTTTCGGCGGTGCCCGCGTCGCCGCGATAACGGTAGACGTCGCCCAGGTTGATCCACACGCTGATCCTGCGCCGCTCGGTGTCCACCAGCTCGAGCGCGCGATCGAGGTGATCCAGCGCCTCGTCGTAGCGACCGAGCAGCATCAGCTCGATGCCGGTCTGCCGGTAGCCGGCGAAATCGTCGGGGCGGGCCTGCGCCACGCGGGCGGCCAGGCGCTGCGGGTCGTGCGGAATCATTCGCTGCCGCTCGTCGAACCGGTACAGCGGCTCGTCCCGATCCACCTGCCCGGGGGCGTTCACCAGCGCGCCCTGGGGACGTCGAACTCGGCACACAGTGCGCGCCAGACATCGCGGGGATCCATCCCGGCTTCGATGGCGTCGGCTCCGGTCCGCCCGCCCAGCCCGAGGATCACGTGGTCGGCCAGCAGGGCGTCGCCCCGGGCCACACCGAACTCGGTGTGCAACAGTTCCTGAAACTCGGTCAACCGCACCGTCCCGAACTTACTCCCCTCCCGCGCGTCCCCTGGTCAGTGCCACACCCGGCACGCGCTCCCGGTCAGGGATGCACGGCGTGGCGGATCTGGTGGCACAGGGCGACGGGATCCGCGAACTCGGTCGCGGTGGCAGCCTGCCCGGCGGCCTCGGTGTAGCCGGGATCGATGAGGATCTCCTGGACGGCGGCGCGGAGGGCCTCGGGTGTCAGCGGCCGGACGACGATCGAACTGCCCTGTCTGGCAGCGCGATTGGCCAGCTCCCACTGGTCGCCGCCACCGGGAACGGTCACGATCGGGACGCCCGCGGACAGCGACTTGGCGAGCAGGCCGTGGCCGCCACCGCCCACGACGACGGAAGCGCGGGTCAGCAGTTCGTCTTGCCGCCCGAGCCCCGCCGTCGCCCACGGAGGAAGGTCGGCGGGCGGAGTGTCCAGCATCGAAATCGCCACGCGGACACCGGTTCCCTCCAGCGCTTCCAGGACGGTCTCGGTCATGCCCGCCACGCCGGTGTGCGCGGTCGACGGGGCCACCATGACCAGCGGCCCGTCACCGGGCGGAAGATCCAGGATCGCGTCGGTCGGTTCCCACAGCAGCGGACCGATCACATGGGCGGATTCCGGCCAGTCCGGTCGCGGCACTTCGAGCGCGGGCAACGTGGCGATCAACCGTGCGGCGGGGCCGGGGTCGACGGCCGGGAGACCGACACTCTCGCGAGCCCGCTCCCGCTGCCTGCGGCCGTTCCGGAGGGCCCGTGCGGTCATTCCGCGCAGCACACCGTCGCGTAAACGCCCGAGCGCGCCCGCGCCGGGTGCGAGCCCACTTCCGATGGGCGGCAATCCCTTCGACGGCAGATACAGCGGGTGCGGGGACAGTTCCACCCACGGGACGCCGAGCCGCTCGGCGGCCATCCCGCCGCCCGCGGTCAGCACGTCGGAGATCACCAGTTCCGGCAGCATGGCGCTCAGTTCGGGCAGGATCTCGGTGGAGATGTGCGCGGCCCGCTCGTGGATGCGCTGCCCCGCGTCGGCGTCGTCATCGACCGGCCGCGGTGCCAGGCCTTTGAGTCTGCGCACGCCGATGCCGGCGGCGAGCGCGGCGTCGAACCAGCGCGGACCGGTGAACAGGACCGGCTCGTCACCGGCTGCCAGGAACCGCAAGCACAACGCGATAGCGGGAAACGCGTGCCCGGGATCGGGCCCTGCGACGACGGCTATTCGCATGCGCCTAGCCTGCCACACTCCCCCGAGGGCGGACCGCACCCGCATCCGTGCCGACGCGAGTCGAGGGTTCAGCCGGCGAAGAAGAACAACTCGAACCCGACCGCGCGCTCGGCGGGAAACCCCTCCTTGGGAGCGGTCGCCTGCTCGACGACGGCGCGTACCTGATCGGCGACGGGCTCGGAACTCAGCGCCTCGAGGTAGCGCCGGTGCGCGGCCAGCGACGCGGCGGCCTGCTCGACGGTGTCGGTGACGTCGACGGCGTGGGTGGCGGCCGGTCCCACGACCGCCGCCCACCGCGCCGACCACGGTTCCCATTCGGCGATCTCCGGGAAGATCCACTCGTTGCCCGCATCGGAGACGGCATCCAGCGCGGCCCGGCCGACCGCACGGTGATCGGCGCTGTTGACGTAGCCGGGCGCCCAGACGTCACCGAAGTTGAACAGCACCACCATCTCCGGCCGGTGCCTGCGAATGGCGGCGGCCAGGTCACGGCGCAGGCCGAGGCTCTCCTCGACGCGACCGTCCGGATAACCCAGGAACTCCACCTCCCGCACGCCCACCGCCTCGGCCGCCGCGATCTCCTCGGCCTCGCGCAGCGGGCCGGCGAGCGCGGGGCGCAATCCGGCGATACCGGCCTCCCCGCTGGTCACCAGCACGTAACGAATGTCCTTGCCCTGCCGGGTCCACCGGGCGACCGCCGCGGCGGCGCCGTATTCGATGTCGTCGGGATGCGCGACGATCACGAGGCCGCGCTGCCAATCTTCGGGAACTTGCTCCACGAAGAGTCATTCAAACACCGCCGGTACGCGACGGCGGTGCGCCGCCCCGCTGGGCGTCGCACCGCCGCGTCCGCCGCTACAGCTTGCTCACTGTCGAATTGTCCGAGCCCGACACCGCCTTGTACAGCAGGTACAGACCGAACACGATGGCGCTGATCACCAGGATCGGGAACAGGCCCTTGATCAACGCGCCGATGACGGCCAGCGCGATCCAGACGACGGCGACGATGCCGATGATCTTCCACAACATTTCGATGCCTCCAGAAGTTCGTTTCCGCTTCGAGCATGACAGTCGGAGGAGCGCGAATCAGCAGGTAGGAAGGTATTTCGGGGTGAAGATCAGGGTTTGCCCCGACATCCTGCCACCACCGGTCGGGTGCCGATCGGGGTTACTCGCGTGCCTGCGGGCGCACAGAGCACACCCGTCATCCGAGCGCGTGATCAATGGAGCGGGACGAATCGGCGACGATGCCGCGTCCACCGGAATCTGAGCACCACGGGGCCGAACAGAGACATCGAGCACCGACCGAGGCGAACATCTGGTTGACGCTTGCCTCTGCGCAGGTCACGCCAGCGGTGTCCGTCGACTTTGCCCGCAGCAATGCGTGTCGATACGCAATCCAGCCAGGGCGGACGCTTCACGCCAGGACGACCGGCTACGCAGTGACGACGGGCGTTCGGTGCCGGGGTCCGCGATATCGACGCACTACCTCGATGGCCACGGACCGGAGCTCATGACCCAGCTAACGTCGAGTTCGGATGTCCACGCCCCGCCGGCGGACGTGCCGGCGTCATCGCTGCACGCTCTGGTCTCGACGTCGGTGCTGCTCTTCGCCGACTGCGGGGAATCGGACATTCTCCGGATCGCCGCGGAGTCGGTAGCGTCCATCGGAGGCTGCCGGGCACTGGGCTGCTATCGAGTGGTCGATGGCGAGTATCTGCTCACCTCGCGATCACGCCCGGTCCCGTCCAGCGTGGCCGCGCAACTCCGCGCGCAGAACGGCGAAGGCCACCTTCGGCTTCCCGGCCGCCGTTGGGGCTGGGCACTACCCTTGCGCGACCGGTTCCAGACGGTGGGTGCGATCGTCGTCGGCGCCGACCAAGAGCCGCCGCAGGCGGAGACGATCTGGTGCACACCTCGAGCCGATACCTCGAATGCGGTGGCAACTACGACGATTCGGCCGCCGCGCTGCACATCCATCGCAGCACCTTGCGCTACCGGCTCGAGCGCATCCGCGAGCTCACCGGCTTCGACCTGCGCGATGTCGACACCCGCTTCGATCTGCAAGCCGCCACGCGCGCATGGCGATTCCTCTCCCTGGTCGCACTGCCCACCTGACGGGCGAGGCAGCCGACCGAATCGCGAACAGCGATGGTGTGCGCGTCAGCGGACACGCACACCATCGCTGCCGACGAGCCCGGTCGCACACTCCGCACGGCCGGGTCCGTTCGCCCGATCAGCCCCTACGGCGCTCGGGGTCCGGGTCTCCTGTCTGTTCGGTCAGGGGGTCGGGGTGCGGAATGCCATCCGGTTCCTGCATACCGAGATCGGCCGTGTCGACGGCGTAGGGGTCGATCATCGGCTCACGCCCTACGCTCGTCCCGTCGCCGCCGGCCGGCATCCGCAGCGTCTCTTCCGCGCTGTCCAAATAGGTCCGCATTCGTGCCGTGGCGACGTCGCCCTGCTCCCTGGACCTCTCCTCCGGCGGGCGGGTCATCTCGGGGCGGGCTCGCCGCGGCTGCGGAACCGGCTGCCTGCCGTAGACATCCCAGGCGGCCTGATCCGGATCGATCTGGTAGTGGTCGAACAGTTCCTGCTCGGCCTGAGGGCTGATCTGCCCGTTGTGGTCCAGTTGCGGCGAGGCTTTCACCGCTTCCTTCCCGACCCGCACCTGCAACGTGGCCGATTCGGGGCGATGCTCGGCTCCGGCCAGCGGGACCAAGGCGTCGGCGCTGAACAGGCCGGTGGACACCGCAATCCAGGTCGGTGACCCGGAATTGTTGTCGACGTAGACGCGTTTGACCTTGCCGATCTTCTCACCTTCGGGGCCGTACACCGAGCTGCCTATGAGCGTTTCCAGCATTTCAGTCATGGGTTCCTCCGCAGTTCGTCCGTGCGATGCGCAGTCCGACAGAACGCGGCTGTCCACCGCGCGTGCTGAGAAAGGGCTTCAATCGCTTGTGGGTCGATCGGTGGTGTCGGGACCGGCGGCGAGGCGCTGCGTTCTCCGCGCCAGCCGCACCGGGTCCTCGGCGGATTCACACGTCAGGTACCGGCTGACATCCAGCCGCTGCGTGTCCTGGTCGAGCAGCGATAGACGGTAGGAAACATCGAGCATGACTCGCTCCTGCCCAGTAGTGCATGTTCCCGGGCCACAAGCGCGGCCGGGAGAAATCAGCTACATGGTGGCAACTACCCGGACCATCGCAGATCAAACGCCGATTACCCAACGATTCGACGACCAGAAGCGAGAGCGGAAGCGACATAGCTATTGCATAGCTACCTCGATGGGTTCCGCCGGGCCGCTCAGTGTGCCGGATCGGGCGTCCCGTGGCGGCCCTTGAGCAGCGTCAGAGCGGAGGGCTTACTGGTGAACCGGAAGTTCTTGCCGCGATGGTCGACTTCGCCGTCGGTGGCCAGCGAGACCGGCTCCTCGGCCACCCCGACGTCCACCCGGGAGACCCGGCGGTGCCGATAGGTCGGTGAATACTCCAGCGTGCCGGTGAACGTCGCGAAGACCAACCGCAGGCGCGAGAAGGGGACGTCGGCGCGCAGGTACCGCACGTCGAGTGTGCCGCCGTGCAGTTCAGGACGCGACATCGGGATCTGATCGGCGGGCCGGTAGGCGCCGTTGCCGACGAACAGCATCCACAGCGCGATGCGGGCGTCATCGATGGTGACGTGCAGCGGCTTGGCGCGCAGCAGCACGCGCACCATGGCGAGGCCCGCGGCGGGCCATTTGCCGATCCGGCGTTCCCAGCGTTCACGGACGCGCACGAAGTCGGGATAACCGCCCAGGCTGGCGGTGTTGACGAAGATTCGCCGCTCGGCGCCGTCGAACGACACCTCGGCCACATCGACGCGGACAACTTCGCCCGCCTCCAGCGCGGCGAAGGTCACCGCGGAATCCTCCACCCCGGCGTCCCTGGCGAAGTGGTTCAGCGTGCCGCCCGCGAACACCGCCAGGGACAGCCGGTGCCGTACCGCGTACTCCGCGACGGTGGACACGGTTCCGTCGCCGCCGACGACGCCGAGGGCGACGATGTCGTCGCGCCGCAGCAGTTCGTCGACCCGGGCCTCGAAATCGTCGCCACCGGTGAGTTCGAGCACCTCGGCGGCGGGCAGCCGGTCACCCACGGCGGCGAGCGTGCCGTCGCCGTTGCCCGACCCCGCGTGCGGATTGCCGATCAGCAGCAGTCCGGCGCCGCCCGGCAGCGGGTCGATGTGGCCGACCGGGCCCAGAGCGGCGGGTTCGTCGTCGCGCACCGCCCACCATCGCCGGGTGAGCAGCGCGACCGCACCACCGAACAGGGCACCCGCGACCACGTCGGATGGCCAGTGCACGCCGATGTGCACGCGCGAGTACCCGACCGCGGCGGCGACCGGCGCCACCGCGGCGGCCGCAGCGGGGGACTCCAACGCGAGGCCCGCCGCGAACGCGGCGGCCGAGGCCGAGTGTCCGGAGGGGAACGACGACGAGACCGGCGGCGCGACCAGCCTGCGCACGAACGGAACGGATTCGTCCGGCGGGCGGCGGCGCGGAAACAGCGGTTTGGCCACGCCGTTCGCCACGCCGCTTGCGATGCCGAGCGCGAGCAGGCCGCGCGCCGCACCGCGCCGGGTCGAACGATCTCCGGCGACGAACAGGACCGCTCCGAGCGCGATCCACAGGCGGTTCTTGTCGGCCGCGGTACTCAACGCCTTCAGCACCCGGTCCGCCGGGGTCGCGCGCACGCGCGCACTGCGGCCGACCAGCCGGCGATCCAGGCTGCTCGTTATTCTGGCCACCCCACCGTCGCGCCGCTGAGTCGAGAGAAACCGCATCGCCGCCAGCCTACCGATCGGACGCGAGGTCTCGGCGACCGGCGACGGGCCCGGCGTAGGCGCCCAGGCGTTCACCGGCGCGGTCGCGACCGGATCGCGCACCCTTTCAGTGCACGGATGTACTCTGATCTCGAACGCACAATGGCGTTGAGCGACAACCGGGAAGGGATGATCGACCGATGCAGACACCCCAATCAGCACACACTCATGCACTGAATCTCAGGTGACGGCCGGAACCTGATGGAAAACACGAACGAGCTGGCACAGGAACTCGCGGCCGCGGCACGACGACACGGCTCGGCGATCGCGGGGATCGTCGGCTCCGCCGCCCGCAAAGCATCCTGGGAAGTGCTCGACCTCATGGCCGAGAGCCGCGAACTGGTGGGCGCGGCGTTTCGCGTCAAGGCCGAAGAGCTGCGCCGCCGGGACCGGGCGAGCTGAAACCGGATCCGGTCAGATCGGTGGCCGTGGCGACGCGGTCACCGACTTGTCGGCCACCTCGGTGAGAGCCTGTGCCCATCCGTCCAGCCGGTCGGAAGCGTGCCGCAGATCCGCCACGATGGTGTCGAAGTTGTGCCGCACCACCGTGTTCTCCGGAACCGCCAGGATCCGGCCCGCCGCGGCCACGACCTGCTCGTACTCCGCCACGCCCGCGTCGAGCCTGGCCAGCGTCAGCCGCAGGTTCTCGGTGAGCGCCACCGCCGCGGGCGAAGTCGCGCTTCCCATCGCGCCGAGGCCCTGTTCCATCGCCATGATGTCGGAGGCCAGCGCGTGCAGCGCCGCGGCGCCCGAGGCGGCCGTTTCGAGCATGTCGGCCAGCTCGTCCGGAGGCAGCCGGTGCGAGCGCGCGATGTGCGCGCCCATTCCGTGCAATGCCTTCTCCGCGCGCACCAGGCGGGAGATCGGCGGCCGTGCGTTGGACCACAGCGGGGGCTGCCTACGCGGGATGAACGCCGGGTGCGGCAGCGGCGCACCCCGCAGCCGCAGATAGCGGCGGGTGCTCAGTGCCGCACCGGTCACCAGCGCGACCGCGCCGCCGCCGACCACCACCACCGCCCATACCGGCGCCGAAAGAACAACGAGGCCAAGGGTTCCCGCCGTGGTGAGACCGGAAACGGTGCCCAACTGATAGCTGCGGCGCCGGGCCCTGCGGCGCCGACGCAGCTCCCGCTCGCGCGGATCGGCCCAGCGCCGCACGGCGACAAGCGCGTTCTCCCCGACTTCGCGAAGGCTGTCCGGCAGGCCGCCCGGCTGCGGTGCGAGCGCGGCCTGGGCCCGGATCATCGCGGACCCACGCAGTCGCCGCGTGTCGGGCTGCCGCTCGCGAAATGCACTGCCGCTCATTCCTTCTCTCCCACCGGTTGCACACATCGGGCAGGCCGAGGCCCGACTCGGCCGACGGCCGGCCGGTCGGGTCTCCACGCCTTGTCTTCCAGTGAACCAGTCGCCACCGACACGTGCCCGTCCGAACGTGCGGCCGAGGTTACTGCTGCGCCGCCTGCCCCTTGTTCATCTGCGGCTGAGCCGCTTCCGTCTGGGCCGGATTGATGGCGGGCTGGGCGCCACCGGCGGGCAGCTGGTCGCCGCGCATGGACGCGCGGATCTGCTCCAGTTTGCTGTGCCCGGCCATCTGGATGCTGGCCTGCTGCACCTCGAGCATCCGGCCCTGCACCGTGTTCTGCGCGAGTTCGGCGGCGCCGAGCGCGTTGGCGTAGCGGCGCTCGATCTTCTCCCGCACCGCGTCCAGGCTCGGCGTGCTGCCCGGCGCCGACAGCGTCGAATCCATCTGCTGCAGCGAAGCGGAAACCTGCTCCTGCATCTTGGCCTGCTCCAGCTGGCTGAGCAGCTTGGTGCGCTCGGCGACCTTCTGCTGCAACAGCATCGCGTTCTGCTCCACGGCCTTCTTGGCCTGGGCAGCCGCCTGCAGCGACTGGTCGTGCAGGACCTTCAGGTCCTCGACGGACTGCTCGGCGGTGACCAGCTGAGCGGCGAACGCCTCGGCGGCGTTGGTGTACTGGATCGCCTTCTCGGTGTCGCCCGCGGCGGTGGCCTGATCGGCCAGCGTGACGGCCTGGCGTGCGTTGGCGTTGAGCTTCTCGACCTCGTCCAGCTGCCGGTTCAGTTTCATCTCCAGCTGACGCTGGTTGCCGATGACCGACGCGGCCTGCTGCGAAAGGGCCTGATGCTGCCGCTGGGCTTCCTCGATAGCCTGCTGAATCTGGACCTTCGGATCCGCGTGCTCCTCGATCTTCGCATCGAAGAGGGCCATCAGGTATTTCCAGGCCTTGACGAACGGATTAGCCATCGATTGATCCCGCCTCCATCTGACATGCCGCGCTCCGGCGCGACTCCAGTGCGCGACCGTCACGCACTCGATATGTGCCTATCCTCCACCATGTGGCACCAGGGCCGGGCAAACCCGACCCAACCGACGCCTAGGGAGAATCTATCCGCTTTCCGCGCCGGTCCGCAGCGTTGCCACCGTGACCACGTCTCGCCGCGCGTCACGCGCCCTTCACCAGGACCAACATGTCCGATCGCGGTGCGGGGATGACGATGCGGGTGTCCTCCGCCAAGGGCAGCGGTCGCGTAGCCGCGTCGGCCGCCGACATCGTCGCCGGAGCCGCTGCAGGATCGGCCTGCGCGGCAGGCTCGGCCGCGGTCTGCTCCGATTCGGCCGCGGCCGGAGCGGACGTGGTCGCGGCCTCGTCCGCGGCAGCACCCGCCGTCGGCCCGTCGGCACCCGCCATGATCGTGCTCACATCCCACAGCACTCGCGACAGCGGCACGTCCAGCGCCTCGCAAATGGCGGCCAGCAATTCGCTGGAGGCCTCTTTACGACCGCGCTCGACCTCGGAGAGGTAGCCCAGGCTGACCCGTGCGGACGTCGACACTTCGCGCAGGGTCCGATTCTGGGCGAGACGCGCACGCCGCAGACTGTCCCCGATCGCCTCTCGCAGCAGCGTCATCTCGTTCTCCTTCGCTCCCGGTCGCCGGGCCGACGCGATTCGCGACGACCCCGCGCATGCCGTTCTTTCTGGCACAACGTGGGAGCCGGGGCGGTGGTTCCCGCCCGGGCGACCTCAGCCGCCTCGCCCGACGCGCTCGGCCGCATCCGTACCCGTCTCCCGCACACACCGCAGCAATTCCGACACCGCGGTGTGCGTCGCACCGATTCTGATCGTCCACCGGTCGCCGGAGAGTTTCAACCGCATCACTTCGGTATGGCCCGGTCCGGCCAGTCCGAGGAAGACCGTGCCGACCGGGTGCCCGTCCTGTGAATCGGGCCCCGCGATCCCGGTCAGGCCCACGCCCCAGTCCGCACCGCAGCGCGTACGGGCGCCGACGGCCAGCTGCTCGGCGGTGCTCGCCGCCACCGGGCCCTCGGTCGCGAGCACCTCCGCGTCGACGCCGGCGAGGCTGTGCTTGAGGTCGGTGGCGTACACCACCAGTCCGCCGCGCAGCACGGCGCTGGCGCCGGGCACCCCGGCGATGGTCGCGGCGAGCAGGCCCGCGGTCAGCGATTCGGCGGTCGCCACGGTTTGCCGCACGGTCACCAGCGCGCGGACCAGATCACCGGCGGGCACGCCCGCGACCAACGGATCGCTCATACGCCCCGCGTCCGCCCCGGTCCGCCCGCGAACCACACCCGGGCTGCCTGGCCGACGTAGTCCAGCCCGGTGACGACGGTCAGCGCGACCGCCAGGTACATCAGCACCATCCCTGCCTCGGCGACCCAGCCGGTCAGCGGCAACAGCAGCATGGCGATCGCCAGCGACTGGACCAGCGTCTTGAGCTTGCCGCCGCGTCCGGCGGGAATCACGCCGCGCCGCACCACCACCAGCCGCAACAGCGTCACGCCGATCTCCCGGCCGCAGATCACCAGCGTGATCCACCAGGCCAGATCGCCGAGCACGGACAGCCCGATCAGGGCGGACCCGATCAGCGCTTTGTCGGCGATGGGGTCGGCCAGCTTGCCGAAATCGGTCACGAGACCGTATTTGCGAGCCAGTTGCCCGTCGAACCGGTCGGTGATCGCGGCGAGGCCGAACAACGCGGCGGCAGCGATCCGCCAGCCCGTCTGGTGACCGTCCGCGGCGAACAGCGCCGCGACGAACAGCGGCACGATCGCGATGCGCAGCATGGTGAGCACGTTCGCGATGTTCAGCAGCGGCGCGCCGGTCTCGGCCTGGGCGGTCGCGAACCCGGGCCTGCTCGGGTCGGGCGGACCCCAGGGGCGGTCCGTCTCGTCGGGTTGCACGCTCATGCCCTCGCCTCACCGGCGGCGCGCTCGGTCACTGCCGCCTCGTCACGCCGTCGCGCGACCCGGCGCGATGCGGTGTTGTGAACGGGAGGATCTGCGGCACACGTTCAGAGTATCGGTAGCCGGGCCGACTACTGTGCACCCCATGACCTCTCGGGGACCACTAGGTGGTTCGACAAGCGACGCTCACCCGGGCGCGGCTTCGGCCGCGCAGAGCTGCCTCCCGGTCGTCCGACGCGCGCGAACCTCCGACGTGCCCGAGATCAAGCGCCTGATCGACGTCTACGCGGGCCGGATCCTGCTGGAGAAGAACCTGGTCACGCTCTACGAGGCGGTGCAGGAGTTCTGGGTGGCCGAACTCGACGGCCGCGTCGTCGGCTGCGGCGCGCTGCACGTGCTGTGGGCCGACCTCGGCGAGGTGCGCACGGTCGCGGTGGACCCCGACGTCAAGGGCACCGGTGTGGGCAAGCTCATCGTGCAGCGGCTGGTCACGGTGGCCCGTGAACTCGAGTTGCAGCGGCTGTTCGTGCTGACCTTCGAGGTGGAATTCTTCGGCAGGCACGGCTTCGTGGAGATCGAAGGCACGCCGGTGACCGCCGAGGTCTACGCCGAGATGTGCCGCTCCTACGACACCGGTGTGGCCGAGTTCCTCGATCTGAGCTATGTGAAGCCGAACACTCTCGGCAATACTCGAATGCTGCTGACGCTCTGAGTCCGTCCCCACAGGAAGCGATACCCGTGCCGATCTTCGCCGTCCATTACGTCTACTCCGAGGCCACCGCCGCGGGCCGGGACGTCCATCGTCCCGAGCACCGGGCCTGGCTGGCCGGCTTGCTCGAATCCGGCGCCCTGCTCAGCAGCGGCCCGTACCCGGACGGGTCCGGGGCGCTGCTGATCTTCCGCTCGGAGGACGCCGGGCAGTTGAAGGACCTGCTCGCGCAGGACCCGTTCGCCCGGGAGAACCTGATCGAGGACGTCCGCGCCGTGGAGTGGGCTCCGATCTTCGGCGCCTTCGCGTCCTGAGCGGCTAGCGGTTCGCCTCGGCGCGGGTGCGGAGCAGGCTCGCGACCGTCGCGACGACCAGGATGATCAGGATGACGCCCAGCGAGACCGGCGTGGAGATCTCCGGGACGGTGACGTGCTCGCCGCCGTTGACGAACGGCAGGGTGTTCTCGTGCAGGGCGTGCAGCACCAGCTTCACGCCGATGAACGCGAGAATGGCCGCCAACCCGTAGGACAGGTAGACCAACCGGTCGAGCAGGCCGCCGATCAGGAAGAACAGCTGTCGCAGGCCCATGAGCGCGAACGCGTTCGCGGTGAAGACGAGGTAGGGCTGCTCGGTCAGGCCGTAGATGGCCGGGATGGAGTCCAGTGCGAAGAGCAGGTCGGCGAACCCGATCGCCAGCAAGGCCAGCAACAGCGGCGTGACCGCGCGGCGCCCGTCGACCCTGGTCACCAGCTTGTCGCCGTCGTATTCGTCGGTGGTCGGCAGCACCCGCTTGGCCAGTGCGACGATGCGGCTGTCGCGTTTCTCCTCGACCTCGACCTCGTGACCGCTCTCGCGCATGAGCTTGACCGCGGTGTAGACGAGGAAGAACCCGAACAGGTAGAACACCCAGCTGAACGCGCTGATCGCGGCCGCGCCGACCGCGATGAACGCCCCGCGCATCACCAAGGCGAGCACGATGCCGATCAACAGCACCTTCTGCTGGTAGATCCGGGGCACCGCGAAGGTGGACATGATGATCAGGAAGACGAACAGGTTGTCCACCGAGAGCGCCTTCTCGGTGACGAAGCCCGCGTAGTACTCGCCTGCGTAGGTCGAGCCCCACTGCCAGGCGACCACGCCGCCGAACAGCAGCGCGAGCCCGATGTAGACCGCCGACCAGAAGCCGGATTCCCGGAACGTCGGCTCGTGCGGCGTGCGGACGTGGGCAAAGAAGTCGAAGACGAACAGGCCGAGGATCACCACGATGGTGATCACCCATTCGAGTGCGGTTACGTGCATGCGGTGTGCCGATCGGAAGCGAAACTCATGATGTCCATAATGCCCGAATTGTCCGTTGCCCTTCAGTAGCGGGTTGGTTGCCGCCCATAATTCCACATGCGTTCACCCGGCCGTTCGTGCCACAGGCTCGGTACGACCATGACCGGACTCGACTTCTCTCCCGCGTCGCTCGCGCAGGCGCGCTCGCCGGCCGAACGGACCGGCCCGCCGATCGCTGCCGACGGCGGGGCCTGACGCCGACCGGTCTGGTCGCACACCGCAGTGTCCCGTGTAACGCGTTGCCCGGCCTGATGACAGCGGGCCCGGATGGCGAATTGCGGCTGCCCCGACACCCGGAAAGGCTGCCGTTGAGCTATACCCTTCAGGCCCGGAAGAACTGAACGAGGTAGGGTCGTCGGCGAAGCGAAAGCGGTTCACAACACCGGCATCCGGTGCTACTTTCTGAGCGGCGAAGATCAGACCACACCGAAGGCGAGACGATGACCGAGACAGTGCGGCGGCAGGGGTTGCCGAGCGGTGTCCGGCAGTCGCGCGGGCTATCGGCGTCGTCCGTCTCTGGGCGGATGAGCGCGCGGAGCCGCCCCTGAACGTGTCTATCGCAGGCCCGTACCGAAGGGGTCACTCCGCGGCGAATCGCCGAGGGGTGGCCCCTTTTTCGCGGTCGGGCACGCCGACCGATCCCTCGTAGCCCAATCGGTAGAGGCGCCGGACCTAGATTCCGGGAGATGCGAGTTCGAATCTCGCCGAGGGAACCAGCCGGATCACTCCTGTGGCTCCGAGTCGCCGTCCTGCCCGCCACCGCGGATCGACCACAACAACCCTTCCAGCTCATCGGGTTTGACGAGTACGTCGCGCGCCTTGGAGCCCTCGCTCGGGCCGACCACGCCGCGGGTCTCCATGAGGTCCATCAGCCGCCCCGCCTTGGCGAAGCCGACCCGCAGCTTGCGCTGCAGCATGGAGGTGGACCCGAACTGCGAGGTGACCACGAGTTCCACCGCCTGCAGGAAGACGTCGAGATCGTCGCCGATATCGGGGTCGACATCCTTCTTCTCCCCGGCCTTCGCGGCGGTGACACCCTCTTGGTAGTCCGGCTCGGCTTGGTTCTTGGCGAAGTCGACGACGGCATGGATCTCCTCGTCGCTGATGAACGCGCCCTGCAGGCGGGTCGGCTTGCCCGCGCCCATCGGCAGGAACAATCCGTCGCCCATGCCGATCAGTTTTTCCGCGCCGGGCTGGTCGAGGATGACGCGGGAGTCGGTCAACGACGAGGTGGCGAAGGCCAGCCGGGAAGGCACGTTGGTCTTGATCAGACCGGTCACCACGTCCACCGAGGGCCGCTGCGTGGCCAGCACCAGGTGGATGCCCGCGGCACGGGCCTTCTGGGTGATACGGACGATGGCGTCTTCCACGTCCCGCGGAGCGGTCATCATCAGATCGGCCAGCTCGTCGACGATGGCCAGGATGTACGGGTAGGGCCGGTAGACGCGTTCGCTGCCCAGCGGCGCGGTGATCGCTCCCGACTTCACCTTCTTGTTGAAGTCGTCGATATGGCGCACCTTGTTGGCCTGCATGTCCTGATAGCGCTGCTCCATCTCCTCGACCAGCCAGGCCAGCGCGGCCGCCGCCTTCTTCGGCTGGGTGATGATGGGCGTGATCAGATGCGGAATGCCCTCGTAGGGAGTCAGTTCCACCATCTTCGGGTCGATCAGGATCATCCGGACCTCGTCCGGCGTCGCCCGCTGCAACAGCGACACCAGCATCGAGTTGACGAAGCTCGACTTACCCGAGCCGGTGGAGCCCGCGACCAGCAGGTGCGGCATCTTGGCCAGATTCGCCGAGACGAACTCGCCTTCGATGTTCTTGCCCAGACCGATCACCAGCGGATGGTGGTCGGTGCGGGTGGAGGGCGCCTTGAGCACGTCGGCCAGCCGGACCAGCTCGCGGTCGGCATTGGGCACCTCGATGCCGACCGCGGACTTGCCGGGGATCGGCGCGAGCAGCCGGACGTTCTCCGTCGCGACGGCATAGGCGATGTTGCGGGCCAAGGCGGTGATCTTCTCGACCTTCACGCCGGGCCCGAGTTCGACCTCGTAGCGCGTGACCGTCGGGCCTCGGACGAAACCGGTGACCGCGGCGTCGATCTTGAACTGCACCAGCACCTCGGTGATCGCCTCGATCATCGATTCGTTGGCGGCGCTGCGCTTCTTGGGCGGATCCCCGTCGGTCAGCAGCGACAACGGCGGCAGGGTGTAGTCGCCTTCGACTTCGCGGTCGGTGACGAACTCCAACTGCTGGGGCGGCGGTGGCGTCTGGTCCTGCACCGCCGGGGCGGGGCGCTGCTTCTTCGGCTTCGGTTTCGGCGCGGGCTCCTCGACCGCGATCGGCTTGGCGTCGCGCAGCGGGGGCTCGCCGATCGCCTCGGTGACCGCGTCGGGATCACCGAACTCGTCGGGCGGGTAGTTCTCCGCGGGCGTACGACCGCGCCGCTTGGCGCCGGTGCGGCGCACCGGGAAGCCGCCGGCGTCGTAGTCGGCCGGATCGTAGTCCCGGTACTCGCCGTCGAATTCACCGTATTCGTCGCCACCGGTCGCTGTGCCGAGGTATCGACGCAGCTTGTCGGGCACCTCGCGGACCGTGGTGCCGGTCACCAGCAGCGCGCCGAAGACGATGGCCAGCAACAGGATCGGGACCGACAGCCAGGCCGTGAGGCCGTTGGTCAGCGGGCCGCCGGTCACGAAGCCGACGAAACCCGCTGCGCGGGAACGCCCGTGCGCGTCGGTGGGGGCGCCCGCGGCGATGTGCCACAGCCCGAGGACCGGCAAACCGATCAGCAGGCCGCCGAGCACCAGGCGCGGCCGGATCTCGGGGCGCGGTTCGGTACGCATCAGGACGACGGCGATACCGGAGGCGACGAACGGTAGTCCGGCGGAGGCCGATCCGGAGATCGCGCGGATGACATCCTCGACCCAGTGGCCCACCGGCCCACCGGCCGACAACCACACCGCCGCCGCGATCACGGCGCTCAGCGCGATCAGGGCCAGCGCGGCACCGTCGCGCCGATGGCCGTTGTCGATCTCCCCGGCCCGACTCAGCGTGCGCGTGGTCGCACCGAGGCCGCGGGCCAGCATGTTCCAGCCGCTGCTGATACCGCGGGTGATCACCGCGAGCGGCGCGGTGTTCGAAGTGTTCGAAGTGCGGCGCACCGGACGGCGCGCCGGGGAACCGCGGCGGCGGGGCGCCGGGTTCGCTCGCGGGGTCGCGGTGCGGGGCGTGGCCGCGCGAGACCGCGCCGTGCTGGTCCTCCCCCGGGCCGATCCCGCCCGCGCCCGACTCGTCGTGGTGCTGCGGGACTTACCTGCCATGGCCCCAGGCTAGCCGCAATCGCCCCATCCGGACCATCCGCAACACTGGTATTGCCACGCCTCCGCACGCTTTCGCGCCGGTCGCGACCTTCCCCGCCATGGAACGGCCCAGCTTCGGCGGGGTTGCGGATGCCCGCGCACCAGGCCGCGATCGAGGTGCGGACAGCGTGACGCTCCGTTCAGCGCCGGGATCCCGGGCCGGGATCCGATCGGCGTCCGGAGCGGAGAGGTGGGGAACGTCGCGCAGCCGGCGCGGCGCACATATCAGACCGAGCGGTCTGTCTCCAGCACGGCCCGGACGGACTCGGGCGATCCTGTGGTCTCCAGCCGGACTTCGTCCCGGCCGAAGGCGTGCAGCAACAGTTCCGAGGGCTGCCCGGTCAACGTGACGACATCGTCGTCATCCGAGCGCACCACGACTTTCCTGCCGTCGGGCGTCGCCAGTTCGACGGTGACCGGCGCCTTGCGGTAGGCCATCTTGGCCATCTTGCGCAGCGCCGACCACAGCTGGTCCTCGTCGGCCGCGGCCAGTTCGCGCGGTTGCCACCCGGCCTCGGCGCGGCGCACGTCCTCGTGGTGGACGAACATCTCCGACAGATTGACCACCGCGTCCACCGGCCGCAACGGCGACCACCACGGCGGACCGGTACGCACCTGGTCCAGCAACTCGGGGAACGGCTTGCGCGCCGCCTTCGCCTGCACCCGGTCGAGATACCCGGCCAGTGGCCGCAACATGATGCCGGGCGCGGCGTCGGGGCGCCGTTCGCGAACCACCAAGTGCGCGGCGAGGTCCCGCACCGTCCACGCACCGCAGAGCGTCCGCGCGTCCGGGCCCGCGGCCTCCATCGCCTCGACGAGCCCCCTGCGCTCCCGCTGTGCCATAGTCACACCCCGAACATACCGACCACCCGGCCAGACTGCCGCGCGGCGCGAGCCCCCGCGAAAGCGGCAACCGCGGCGCATACCGTCGTCCCTCGCCAGGTCTTCCGCGGCGGCACCGACCAGCTGCCGCCCGCCGCAGCACGACCTCGTCCGGTCCCGAGCGCAATGACGTTGTTGTTCATGGAGTTTCACCAGTCGCGCAAGCAGCGCGACTCAGGAATCCGGGTTGCAGGAGGCGCCACCGTGGGCCACACTGGATGCGATGCTCGCTGCGCGTTCAGCCGCGCGTCCATACCACGGAGTTCGTGGCTCCCCCTGCCGGGAAATCTCCGGCTAGCGTAATGAGAGTCCGCTCTGTACCTTGTCACTCGGTCCATCGGGTCGTGGACCTCATGACAAGAAGGGGCAAATCCTCCGTGAAGAAGTTTGCTACCGGTGTTGCCGCGCTCGCGGCGGTGGGTTCCGCGCTGGCCGTCAGCGCGCCCACCGCGCACGCCTACACCAACAACTACGGCGCGATCGCGCTGTCCACCTCCACCGGTTTGATCGGGTACTCCTACGACTACCCGAACTCGTCCGCCGCGCAGCAGCGCGCCGTGAGCTCCTGCGGCGCCGCCGACTGCCAATCGGTGGTCTGGTTCCGCAACGGTTGCGGCGCCGTGGCGTACTCCAGCGGCAGCGGCAGCTGGAGCTGGGGGTATGCGTCGTCGCGGCGCAGCGCGCAGAGCCAAGCTCTGCGGCACAACGATTCCGATGCCTACATCGTGCACTGGAACTGCACGTCCAACCACGGCTGATGCCCGGAATTCGAGACGAAGGAAATATCGTGAAGCATCGCATTTTCCGGACCGCCGTGGCCGTCGTCCTCACCGCAGCGGCCTGCTCGCTGACCGCCTGCGCCTCGGGTGACGACTCCTCGTCCCCGAGCACCAGCGCAAATCCCAGCCACGCGGCGGGTGAGCTGGAGGGCGGCTCGGACAAGGGCGACAAGGGGGCCGGCTCCGCGCCGACCACCCCGTCCTCACCCGCCCTGGCCAAGCCCTCCGTACAGCAGCTGAACGAGCGGCTGCAGAAGGCGTTCGATCCGAACGTGCCGAACGCGGAGAAGATCAGCTGGATCCAGGCCGCCGAGCAGGATCCCTATCTGGTCGCCAACCTCGTCGACGCCGCCAAGAAGCAGAAGGTCACCGTCGAGGTCACCAACGTCGGCGACCCGAAGGACGGCAAGCTCAAGGCCGACGCCAAGGTCACCATCGACAGCACCCCGGTGGACGACGCGTTCATCCAGTTCGTCTCCGAGGGCGGCCAGTGGAAGGTCGACCACACCTTCGCCTGCAACATCGTCAAGAGCGCGAAGATCGAGTCCGCGGCCTGCCAGGAGTAAGCCCGCCACTTGCGTGAAAAGCGCCGGACAGCTGAGCTGTCCGGCGCTTTCTCGTGGTCCGAAAGGTCAGACGCCGATGACGGTCGGCACGATCATCGGGCGACGACGATAGGTCTCGGCCACCCACCGGCCGACGACACGGCGCACACCCTGCGCGATCCGGTGCGTGTCGGTGACACCCTCGCCCGCCAGCCGCAGCAGTTCGGCCTCCACCAGTTCCGCCGCGCCGAGCAGCGCGGCCGGATCGTCGGAGAAGCCGCGTCCGCTGAGTTCCGGAGTGCTCACCGCCTTGCCGGTGGTCTCGTCGATGGCGACGGTGATCGAGATGAAACCGCCCTCGCCGAGCACCAGCCGGTCCGACAGCGTCGACTCCCCGACATCGCCCACCGACAGCCCGTCGACGTACACGTGGCCCACCGGCACCCGGCCGACGACAGAGGCGATGCCGTCGACCAGGTCGACCACAACGCCGTCCTCCGCGAGCACCACCCGCTCCTGCGGCACGCCGGTGGCCACCGCCAGCGCGGCGTTCGCACGCAGGTGCCGCCACTCGCCGTGCACCGGCATCGCATTGGTCGGGCGCACCGCGTTGTACAGGTACAGGAGTTCACCCGCCGAGGCGTGCCCGGAGACGTGCACCTTCGCGTTCTGCTGGGTGATCACCGTGGCCCCGAGCCGAGCCAAGCCGTTGACCACCGCGAACACCGAGTTCTCGTTGCCGGGGATGAGCGAGGACGCCAGCACCACCAGGTCGTCGGGACGGATGTTGATCTGCCGGTGGTCGCCGCGCGCCATCCGCGACAGCGCCGACAGCGGCTCGCCCTGCGAACCCGTGGAGATCAGCACCAGGCGGTGGCCGGGCAGGGTCGCGGCGACATCGAGGTCGACGACCACGCCCTCCGGCACGGTGAGATAGCCGAGGTCCTGGGCAATCTGCATATTGCGGACCATCGAGCGGCCGACGAAGCACACCCGTCGCCCGTACTTCTGGGCCACGTCGACAACCTGCTGGATGCGGTGCACGTGACTGGCGAAGGACGCGACGATCACCCGGCCGCGCGCCTTGCCGATGACCGAGTCCAGTACGCCGCCGATCTCGCGCTCCGGCGTGACGAAGCCGGGGACCTCGGCGTTGGTGGAGTCCACCAGGAACAGGTCGACGCCCTCGTCACCGAGCCGGGAGAATCCCGCCAGGTCGGTGAGCCGCCCGTCCAGCGGCAGCTGGTCGAGCTTGATGTCACCGGTGTGCAGGGCGACGCCGGCCGGAGTGCGGATGGCGACGGCGAGCGCGTCGGGAATCGAGTGATTGACCGCGAAGTACTCACAGCCGAACGGGCCGTGCGTAGTGTGCTGCCCCTCGGTCACCTCGACCAGCTTCGGATGCAGGCGGTGTTCCCGGCATTTCGCGGCGACCAGCGCGAGAGTGAACTTCGAGCCGACGACCGGGATGTCGGGCCGCAGCCGCAGCAGGAACGGCACCGCGCCGATGTGGTCCTCGTGGCCGTGGGTGAGCACGACGGCGACCACGTCGTCCATCCGGTCCTCGATGGGACGGAAGTCCGGCAGGATCAGATCGACACCGGGCTGCTGGTCCTCCGGGAACAGCACGCCGCAGTCCACGATCAGCAGTTTGCCGCCGTACTCGAAAATGGTCATGTTGCGGCCGATTTCGCCGATGCCGCCGAGGGCGAACACGCGCAGGCCGTTCTGGGGCAGGGCAGGCGGGGTGCCGAGGCGGTCGTGCGCGGCGATCGGATCGGCCTGCGGCGGCGGCTCCTCGGCCCGCCGGGCCCCGGACTGCGCACGTCCGCGGCCCGCTCGCCGCGACGCCGCGTTCTGCGTCCTCGGCTCCCGGCGTGCCTGCGCAGGCGCGGGATCCACGGCCCGCACGACGGACTCGGCGTTCACTGTGGTCTCGTCCAGCGCGGGCTCGGGCAGCGCGATGGTCTCCGCGGTCTCGGCCGGCGTCACCTGCTCCGCCGGTGCGGCAGGGGCGGGCGCTCCCGCGGGGCGGGAGGAACTGCGGCGGCGACGGGATAGGGGCTCGCTCACGACAGCACTCCGACCGCTCGCAGGTCCGCGGCGAGCAACTCGAGTTGCTCGCCGCTCGGCATCAGCTGGGGAAGTCGCGGCTCACCGACTTCGATGCCGAGCAGCCGCAGTCCGCCCTTGCTCATCGCGACGCCGCCCAGCCTGGCCATCGCGGCGTGCAGCGGCAGCAGGGTGGTGTTGATCTCGCGGGCGCGCACCACCTCGCCCGCCGTATACGCCTCCAGCAGCGCGCGCAGCCGGTCGGGCGCGAGATGTCCGATGACGCTGATGAACCCGGCCGCGCCGACCGACAGCCACGGCAGGTTGAGCGCGTCGTCGCCGGAGTAGAAGGTGAGGCCGGTGCTCGCGATGAGTTCGGCGCCCATGTTCAGGTCGCCCTTGGCGTCCTTGACCGCGACGATGCGCGGGTGCTCGGCGAGCTTGCGGATGGTGTCACTGGCGATCGGTACCACCGACCGTCCCGGGATGTCGTAGAGGGTGACCGGCAGGTCGGTGGCGTCGGCGACGGCGGTGAAGTGGGCGAGCAGTCCCTCCTGGGAGGGCCGGGAGTAGTACGGCGTCACCACGAGCAAACCGTGTGCACCCGCCCGCTGCGCGTTGCGCGCGAGCTCGATCGAATGCGCGGTGTCGTAGGTACCCGCGCCCGCGATCACGGTCGCGCGCTCGCCCACGGCGTCGACGACGGCGCGCAGCAGGTCGGCTTTCTCCGATTCGGTGGTGGTCGGCGATTCACCGGTGGTACCCGAGATCGCGAGCAGGTCGACGCCGCAGTCGATCAGGCGGGCCGCGAGCGCGACCCCGGCATCGACGTCGAGCTTGCCGTCGGCGCTGAAGGGGGTCACCATCGCGACACCTACCGTGCCGGAGGCACGCAGCTCCGTTGGCGTCGATTCACCGTTCTTCATGGTCAGAAAGGCTACCCGGTCTGGGACACGCCCTCGACACCGTCGTCGGCGATCAGGCCGCAACAAAGACGCGAATCCATATCGGCGACGCTGCGATGATGTCAAATCGCCGCTTGCTCGACATCAACAATGACGTCACACTGACATCATGGATCTGAACAAGTACACCAGCCGGTTGCGCGAGGACCTGATCGCCGCCGCGGCGCTCGGCGACGAGAAGACCCAGGCCACGGCGGCGGCCCTGGCCGCGGCGACCGAGGGCCCGGCCCGCCTGATGCTGCTCGCCGCACTGTCCGACCTCGCCGCCGAGGTCAGCGCCGTGCTCGGCGACCGAACGGTGCACGTGTCGGTGGACGGCACGGACGCCGCCATTGATGTGCGCAAGAGCACGGCCGGCGACGAGCCACCCACCTTCGAGGAGATGACCGGAGACATCAGCAGGGTCACGTTACGACTGGTGGAGCAGATGAAGGCGCGCGCGGAAGAGGCTGCCGCACAGAGCGGCCAGTCCCTGAACTCGTGGCTGTCGAGCGCCGTCCACGGGGCCTTGCGCGACCAGATGCGCGGGTACGGGCCCAAACGCGACAGCTGACCCAGTCGCGCTACAGCAACGCGGCGAGATTGCCGCGATCGCCCACCGCGACCTCGTCCAGTTCGAGCCAATCGGCCAGCTCGCGCAGCGCGCCACCGAGGGCGTGGGCGGTGGCCGGGGTGTCGTACCCGGGTTCGGCGAACGCCGCAGGCACCGACAACCGGCCGTTCGCACGCTCCGCGCGCAGGTCGACGCGGCCGACGAGCTCACCGTCGAGCAGGAACGGGAAGACGTAATAGCCGTGCACCCGTTTGTGTTCGGGGGTGTAGATCTCGATGCGGTAGTGGAAGTCGAAAATCCGCTCGGTGCGGGCCCGGAAGAAGATGAGCGGGTCGAACGGGCACAACAGCGCGGCGCCTTCGACACGGCGCGGAGTGGGTGCGCCCGCCCGCAAGTAGGCCGGTTTACCCCAGCCCGCCACCTCCACCGGAATCAACTCGCCCGCGTCCACCAGATCGGCGATGGCGGGCTCGGTTCGAGCGCGGTGCAGGCGGTAGTAGTCGCGCAGGTCCGCTTCGGTGCCGATGCCGTGCGCGGTGGCCGCGCGGAGCACCAACTCCCGGACGGCGTCCTGCTCGGCGACCTCACGTGCCAGCACGTCCGGCGGCAGCACCCGTTCGGTCAGGTCGTAGTGCCTGGTGAACCCGACGCGGGTGGCCACGGACAGCGCGCCCGCCGCGAAAAGCTGCTCGCAGATCATCTTCGTGTCGCTGAGATTCCACCAGGAGCCCTTCGGCCGCGGCTTGTCCAGCTCGAGGTGGCGCTCCACCTCGCCCGCCGTGGCCGCCCCGACAGCGGTGATCACGTCCAGGATGTCCTTGCCCAGGGTGGGATTGCGCTCGACCACCTTGCGCATGCCGGACCAGCGCCCGTGCTCGTACTGCCGCATCCGCCAGCGCAGCAGCGGCCAATCCTCGACTGGGACGAGCGCGGCCTCGTGCGCCCAGTATTCGACGAGCGCCCGCGGCCGCCGCGTGCCGTTGCTCCACGCGGCCTGATCCAACAGGGTGCGGTCGTAGGGGCCGATCCGGCTGAACACGGGAGCGTAATGTGCCCGCACCACCGCCGACACCGAATCCAGCTGCAGCAACTGAGTTCGGTCCACTACTCCGAGCACCGTCCGCCGCGTGACCCGACCGGGCCTGCGCGCCCCGAAACCTTGCGCCGCCAACGCCGTTCGCCGCGCCGCCGCCGCACCCATCTTCCGCATGCGAGCCACCATGCCACGAGCCACCGACAGGACCGCTGTTCGCACGCGAGTATCGGGGAGTTCCGTCGTGGCGGGAGCGCCGTCGGGAACTTCAGGTCGAGACGGTGACCGTGCCGGTGGCGTCGATCTCGGTGCGGCGGTCCCGGTCCGCGGCGGTGGCCAGGACGGTGGCCAGGATGCGGCGGCCGGTCGGGAGGATGCGGACGGTGACCGAGCCTTCGTTCGCGGCGTCCAGTTCCCGGGTGGCGGCGGCGATCACCTGCTGGCGCACCCGATGCGGGACGCCGGTGAAACCGCCGTCGTCGAGCAGGATCACCTCCACGCCACGGGAGCGGGCTCCACGGGCGGCGCTGTTGAGCTGCTCGGTGGCCAGCTGCGGTGCCCGTAGACCGTCGCGCAGTTCGGCTTCCAGCAGCCTGCACTGTTCCCGTTCGGCGGCGGTGAGTTCCACGCCGTCGGCGATGCGTTCCAGGATCGGGCGCGCCACCGCGTCCAACCGAGCCAGCTGACGGGTGCGTTCCCCGTTCTCCGCGGCCATCGCGGCCTCGGCGGCGGCACGCATGGCCGCTTCCTCGCGCAGCAGCCGCAGCGAACGCTGGGTCGGGCGCATGATCGCCGCGAACAGGGAGACCCCGGCGACCGTGGCCACCGGGACGATCGAACCGACGACGACGCCCACCCGCAAGCCCGCGACCACGCCCACCACGGCGATCACCACGCCGATCCCCGCGACACCGAGCCAAGCCGCGGCGAGCCGTCCGCGCAGCACCAGAACGGCGAGCACATACGACGCGGCGAATGCCGTCCATACCTGCTTCGACCAGCCGTTTTCGACGTCGAACGAGGTCAGGGTCGTGGCGAGCGGCCCGGAGGCGGCGACGAAAACGGTCGCGGGCCAGGGCAGCGGATCGTTCGGCGCCACCAGCACCACGACACCGGCCAGCGCCAGGACAACGAGCGCGGCGACCGCGGCGGCCACCGGTGATTCCGAGAAGTTCCGGATCATGTACAGCACGATGGTGGCTTCGAGGATGACCAGGAACAGCCAGGCCGCCCGGTCGCGCAGCCCCAGCAGATCGCGCAGTCCGAATTCGGTCTCCCGCTCAGCCATGTCCGCCCCAAACCAGCGTCACGGTCGTCCCCTCACCCGGTTCGGATTCCACGAACCCGGCACCGCCCGCCAGCTGACGCATGCGGCCCAGGATGCTCACCGAGATGCCGAGCCGATCGACGGGCACCTCACTGAGGTCGAAACCCGCGCCGTCGTCCCGGAAGACCACTCGAATGCCACCCGCGCTGATTGTCACAGTGACGGTGCGGCGCACTTCGCGCCCGGCGACGGTGGCGTGCCGCAGACTGTTGCGCACGGCCTCGGCCAGCGCGGCCGCGATGGTGCCGGCGGCGTCCACCGGCAACTGCAGATCGTCGAATCCGGCCCAGCGGCGGGTGGTGAACCGGATGCCGGGGTTCACCTCGTGCACGGCCGAGCGGAGGAATCCGATCGCCGATTGCGCGTCCAGCCGGTCGGGTTCGGGTTCCCCGACCCGGCATTCGTCGAGTTGTTCCAGTGTTCGCTCGGCCTGGCGGCGCAGCACCGGCGATTCGGTCCCGGCCCGCGAGGCGTCCAGCAGCGTGGACAGCACCGCGTCATGGATCAACGCGGCGAAACGCGCCCGTTCCCGCTCCCGGGCCGCCGCGCCCGCGACCGCCGCCGCCCGATTGCTCTCGATCGCCGACTCACGATCCACGCGGGCGGCAGCGGCCCTGGCATAGATCACGCACCACAGGAACAGCGCGCTCAGCCCGGCCGCCCTGGCGAAGTCACCGAGCAGCGCGAGCGCTGTGGTGTCGCGCAGCACGACCAGATTCGCCAGCGCGCTGAACGCCGCGCCCACCACCAGGTACGCGACCGCGAGCGGCGGACGCCACGCGAGCACAGCCGCGAGTACGCCCAATGCCAGCACCCGGTACAGCCAGACCGAGGCCGCGCCTTCGGAATCCGGGACCGCGTACGCGAACGGGACCACCGCCATCGCCCCGAGGAAACTCACCGCCGCCGCCCCTGCGACCCGCTGGATCACGCGCCGGCTCATGCCGACCGACACGACCGCGAGCACCGGGAACAGCCCGAACGCCAGCACCACCTCGACGACCGTCCACCGGACGGGCACGAAGCGGCTCTGATCGGCGATCTCGGGCAGTTCGACGATCGCGGCGATCACCCCGGCGATGCCGATGGCCAGTCCGAGCCTGCGCAAGATGCGGTCGGCGGCGCCTTCGGAGGCCTTTTCCTTGGACAGCGCCACGACTCCGCGGCGCCAACGGCTCACATGGGGCCGCTCGCGCGGGAGGGAGTGGGAGTGCGACGGAGCGTCCAGCATGCTGGACGCGATCATCCGCGGCGATGCCGCTCGGGAACCGGCAGCCAGCCGTCCTCCACCGCCCGCTTGTACAGGTCGGTCTTGGTCGGCGCCGGACGACCGGCGTCGGCGTACTTCTGCCGGATCCGGCCGAGATAGTCGTTGACCGTCTGCTCCGACAGGCCGGTCAACCGCGCCACCCGGGAGGCCTTCTCGCCGGAGGCGTACAGCATGAGCACTTCTTCCTGGCGCGGACTCAGGCCCACGCTGGACAGTTGTGGGTCGCCGTCGATGGCGGCCGCCCAGTCGGTGGTGACCACCTGCTGGCCGCCGGCCGCCCGGCGCACGGCGGCGACGACGGTCGGCACGTCCTCGGATTTGCGCACCACACCCAGCACACCCGCGCGCGCGGCGGAGCGCACCAGGAATGCGTTGTCGGCACCGGTGAAGACCAGCACCTCGATACCGCGGCCGCGCAGGGCCCGCACGTTGTCCTCTGGCGAGGAGCCGTCGGCCAGCCGCAGGTCCAGCACCACCAGATCCAGCTTCGGCGCGCCGTCGGCGGCGGCGAGCAGTTCCGGCACGGTGCCCGCGGTCAGCACCAGATCGAGATCGGTCTCCCGCGCAAGCATCGCGGCGAGACCTATCGCGACGGATTCATGGTCCTCGACCAATCCGATCCGGCGCGGCGTGCTCTCGCCCCCTTCGGCCCACGTCACCTGGCTCTCCCATCCCGAGCTACTCGTCCACATCCCCACCGCGACAACAATCGCAGACAGTATGCCGGGTGATGGTGCGCAATGGTCAGACACCAGAATTCGGGGGGCCTCAGGCCATCAGCCCCGCGGCCAGCGTGGCGCCCAGCTCCCAGCACCGTTGCAGGTCCTCCTTGGCGGGCGGGCCGGAGACCACCACCACGGCGGCGGCCTGTTCCCAGCCCAGTCCGGTGGTCACGCCCGCCACCCCCCGCTCGGCGCCCTCGGTGCCTTCGTTGCCGTGCAGGTACAAGCCGTACGGACGACCGCGCGTGGAATCGAGGCACGGATAGTAGAAGGTGTCGAACGCGTGCTTGAGCGCACCGCTCATGTACCCCAGGTTCGCCGGGCTGCCCAGCAGGTATCCGTCCGCGGCCAGCACGTCGGGAGCGGTGACGGCCAGCGCGGCGCGGCGGACGACCTCCACACCTTCGATGTCGGGGTCGGTGGCCCCGGAGACGACGGCCTCGAACATCGCCTGCATATGCGGGGACGGCGTGTGATGGATGATCAGCAACCGGGCCACCCTGCGATGGTATCGGCCCGCACCGTCAGAGGGTGTCGCGCTCGTGCCGTTCCAGCGCGACCGCGCGGCGCATGGTCTCGCGGGCTCTGGTGCGGTCACCCGCGTAGTCGTAGGCGCGCGCGAGCCGGTAGGAGACGCGCCAATTGTCCGGGTCGGCCTCCCACTCCGCCTTGACCGTCGCGAACAGCTCGTCGGCTGCCGCGCGTTCGATGCGGCCGGACGGGAGGCGCGGCAACGCGGAGGTGTCGAGCTCGAGGCCCTCGGCGTGGATGCGCCGCGCCAGGTGCTGATGCGCCAGGGCCGCGCGCACGGTGGCCACGACGATCCACACGCCCAGCAGCGGCAGGATCAGCACGCCCACGCCGATGACGATCGCCGCCACGTCGCCGGAAACGATCAGGCTGAACGCGATCCGGCCGAGCACCAAGAAATAGAAGCCGAGAACCAGGACGAGCGCCGCGATCGGCGCGACCACCTTGACGACGTCCCCGCTACCCTTCCGATCGGACGGCTCGGAGCCGCTCACGATCGTGCACCGCCGCGGTTCGGCGCCGCCCGGCGCGACAGCCGGCGCGCGCTCACAGGTCGAGGAACGGGTCGAGCCCGACGGTGAGACCGGGGCGGTTCGCGATCTCCCGCACGCCGAGCAGCACGCCGGGGGCGAACGACGAGCGGTCGATCGAGTCGTGCCGGATGGTGAGGGTCTCGCCCTGGGTGCCGAACAGCACCTCCTGGTGGGCGACCAGACCGGCCAGGCGCACCGAATGCACCCGCACCCCGTCCACATCGGCGCCGCGCGCGCCCTCGAGTTCGGTGGTCGTCGCGTCGGGACTGCGGTGCAGTCCCGCCTTGTCCCTGGCCGCGGCGATCAGGCCTGCGGTGCGGTAGGCGGTGCCGGAGGGCGCGTCCGCCTTGTTGGGGTGGTGCAGTTCGATGACCTCCACCGATTCGAAGAACCGGGCGGCCTGCTCGGCGAAGCGCATGGACAGCACCGCGCCGATGGCGAAGTTCGGCGCGATCAGCACGCCGACCTCCGGGCGTCCGGCCAACGAGCCGCGCACCTCGGCCAAACGGGACTCGTCGAACCCGGTGGTGCCGACCACCGCGTGTATGCCGTGCTCCACCAGGAACTTCAGATTCCCCATCACCACGTCCGGGTGGGTGAAGTCGACGACCACCTGCGTATTCGCGGCGGTGAACGAATCCAGCGAATCGTCCTTGTCGACGGCGGCGACCAGTTCCAGGTCCTCCGCGGCCGTCACCGCCGCGCAGATCGCCTGTCCGACTTTGCCACGCGCTCCGAGCACTCCGACCCGAATGGTCACCGCACCTCCTCGTTCCGCTTCGGTCGGGGATCAGCCTAATGGGCCCGGCCGTTCCCACTCCCTCCGCCCGCGCGGGTCGAGCACTGGCCTAGCCAGCCGCACGCAGGACACAGGCGAGGCAGCCGCTTACTGCGCCGGCCGTCCTGCGCCGACCTCCGCACTCGATGCGCCCGCGAGATTCGCGGCCATCCGTCGCAGCAACCGCACGGTCTCGGCGAACTGCTCGCCGGTGATTCCCTCCGCCATCTGCCGCCTGCGCCGGGCGATCCGGACGAAGGCCTCGTCGTGGGCGACGCGGCCCGTCTCGGTCAGCGACAGCACGCCTTCCTTATCGGCGACCAACCCGGTGGCAACGAGTTCGGCCAGTTCGGCGGGCCATTCGGAGTCGTCGGTCCAGAAAGTGTCGAGCGCGTCGCGGACGTCGTCGGCGCGCTGTGGGCCCTCCGCGAGCGAGTGCACGGCCTGCCAGCGCCGGCGACTGAACCCGCCCGCGGCGAGGTCTTCGTCGAAGCGCTGGTTGATCAGCCGATCGAGTTCCACGAGCCAGTACCCGATGCCGCGCTGGATGGCCATCACCACTCCTATATATGCATTCCAACAAGTACATGTAATATGACATACAAATGTCGAGTGTGACAGAGTGAGCGAATGGACGAGCACGATGCCGTCACCGTCGCCGTGGAGGCGGCGATGGTCCGGATCCGGCGCAGGCAGACGCGCGGTGCGCTGAGCGACGGCGCGGTTCCCGTGGCGGTGTTCCGTGTGCTCGACGCCGTCGCCGACGGCGCAGCGGACACGGTCGGCGCACTCGCTCCCGCACTCGGCGTCGATCAGCCGAGGGCGAGTCGGTTGGTGGCCCAGGCCGTCTCCTCCGGCCTGCTGGAACGCGTCGCCGATCAGCGCGACGGACGGCGTTCGGTCCTGCGCCTGACCGCCGCAGGGCGCCGAGCCGTGGCCGAGGCCGCGGCACGCAGGCGCACCGCCATGGCCGCCGCGATGGCGGACTGGACGCCCGCCGAGCGCGCCGACTTCGCTCGCCTCCTCGAAAGATTCGTCGAGAAGATGGACCGGCCCGCCGAGTGAGTCGGTCCGGGTGCCCAGGGCTCACCGGTTGCGCGGCAGTCCTCGGCGACGACCGGCCGGGGCGGATCAGTCGAAGACGATGACCTGGCGCAAGGCGTGGCCCGCGGCGAGTTCGTCCATGGCGCGGTTGATTTCGTCGAGACCGATGTGCGCCGAGATGAGCCGCTCCACCGGCAGCCGACCCGCGCGCCACATGCGGACGTACTCGGGAATGTCCCGGGACGGCACGGCCGAGCCGAGGTAGCTGCCGACGATGGAACGCCCTTGGGCGACCAAGGCCAAGGGCGAGATAGCTGCGCGGGCATCGGGAGCGGGCAATCCGACGGTCACCGTCGTGCCACCGGGCGCGGTCGCGGCGACGGCGGTCTCGAAGGCACGGACATTGCCCGCGGCCTCGACCACCACCTCCGCCTGCACGCCCAGCTCGGCGACCTCGGCCGGGGTGTATGCGGCGTGAACACCCAATTCCCGTGCGAGTGTGAGCTTTTCCGGCACAGTGTCGACCGCGATCACCTCGTGTCCCTCCGCGGCGAGCGACACCGCGACCAGCACCGCCGCCATACCGACGCCGCCGAGACCGACGACCATGATCCGGTCCCCCGTTCCCGGTCGCGCCGAATTCATCAGGGCGCCACCACCGGTCAGCACCGCGCAGCCGAGGACGGCCGCGACCTCCGGGGGCACGTCGTCGTCGACGGGGACCACCGACCGGCGATCCACCACCGCGTGCGTGGCGAAAGCGGAAACGCCCAGATGATGGTGCACCTCGGCTCCCGCACGGGACAATCGCCGCCCGCCGTTGAGCAATTCGCCCGCGTTGTTGGCGACGCTGCCGGGCACACAGGGTGTGCGACCGTCGGTCGCGCAACCCGCGCATTCGCCGCAGCGGGGCAGGAAGGTCATGACCACGCGCTGCCCGACCGCGATGTCGCCGTCACCGGGACCGACCGCCTCCACCCGCCCCGCGGCTTCGTGGCCCAGCAGCATGGGCACCGGACGCACCCGGTTGCCGTCCACCACGGACAGGTCCGAGTGGCACAGCCCCGCCGCCTCGATCCGGACCAGCAGTTCGCCCGGCCCCGGCGCGTGCAGCTCGAGATCGCATACGGTGATCGGCGCCGATTCGGCGAACGGCGCCGGTGCCGCGATCCGCTCCAGGACTGCTCCACGAATCTTCATTCCGCCGACGCTACCGTCCGCACCGGTTCGGGCACATCCATTCCGGGACTGGCGCAGGCCGCGGACCGGTGTTAAGTTGGCCGACCGTGACGGTGCTCCCGTTGGCCGCCTTGTACCGAGCCCGGGGTCGGGATCGTCACGCACCAGAGGAGAAATTCCACTGTCCGTACGATTCGATCACACCATTGCCGGTTGCCACGACCACCGAGTATCCGCCGCATTCTGGGCGGACATCCTGGGACTGGAAGTCGGAACGCAATGGGGACCGTTCATTCCGCTCTCGCTACCCGATGGCGGCACCTTCGACTTCGCGAACGTCCCGCCGCAGGTCACCGAGATCCAGCCCCAGCATTACGCGTTCTTGGTCTCCGAGGCCGAATTCGACGCCGCCTACGCCAAGATCCAGGGCGAGCGCCTCGACCACTGGGCCGATCCGCAGCAGCAGCGGCCCGGCGAGATCAACCACAACGACGGCGGTCGCGGCGTGTACTTCCTCGACCCCAGCGGTCACTTCCTGGAGTTGATCACCGTTCCGTACGGCGGCTGGTGATCCGGCTGCCGTTCTATAGCCGGAGATTCCGGCACCGGCGCTGACGAACGGCCGCGGGCGTACGATGCCGCGAATGGGTGTCGATCTGGTCGACGCGGTCGAGCGGTTGCACGCCGACCTCGCGACATGGCTGGGCTCGCAAGCGCAGACCGAGGTGTTCGAGCGGTTCGCGGCGGCGCAGCACGAGCGGTTCAGCATGGTGACGACCGGCGGCGAAGTGCTGGGGCGCAGTGCGCTGATCACGAGGCTGCGTGGCGCGCGTAACGCCGTGCCGGGGTTGTCCATCGAGGTCTCGGACGTCGAGGAACTGCTGCGGTCCGGCGGCGTAGCGGTCGTGCGCTTCCTGGAGACGCACCGGGCGGCCGGAAACGTCACTCGACGCCGCGTGACGGCCGTGCTGACCACCGACGACCCCGAGGGAGTCCGCTGGCTGACGGTGCACGAAACCGAGGCCGCACCGGCCTGAGCATTCCCAGCACGGGGGACCTTCGAGCGGTGCCCATGTCCCGGACAATTCCTGTCTGAATGCTCGGACTCGGCGGCGGCACGCCTGCTGTGCGCCGAACGTGCGATCGACGGTCCGGGACGACGCGGACCCGAGGAGGTGGGAGCCGGTGGATCGGTGGGAACGCGACGGGCTGCGCGCTACCAACAGCGGAATGCGCAACCAGGTGGACCACATCCTGGATGCGCTCGCCGAGCAGCGCACCCACCTGAAGGAGGTGCACGAGAAGCTGTCGGCGTTGCGATGCACGGCGGAGTCGGCGGACAAGCTGGTGGAAGTGACCGTGGACGCCGCGGGCGTCACCGTCGACGTGCGGTTCACTCCGGACGCCCTGCGCAGCACACCGGAACAGCTGGGCCGTTCGGTCACCGAAGCCTGCCAGGAGGCGGCGCGGCGGGCCCGCGAACAGCACACGGCGATCATCGCCCCGCTCACCGCCGACGCGGAAGCGATACCCGATCTACCCGATCTGGTTCCCGGTGCGCCGAGCCTGCGGGAGGTGTGGGAACTCCCGCGCCCGGACGCGGCGGGCTAGCGCGTCCGAAGCCGTGGTTCCTCGCCGGACGGGACGGTCCGGCCCATCCGGGCCGACTCGACCGGCGAGGAACTACGGCCACCCCGAGCGCAGTCGGGTGACTCGGGGTGACTCGACCGTGCGGTCCTCGAGTGTCGGCACATGGCATCTACCTCCGTTCGGGCGGGCAGCGCGGCGGCTGCCTGATGGTCGGGCGAGTGATCAGGCGTAGAGCTTCGCGAGGAACGTGGTGATGTTCTCGCGCACCCGCTCGATCTTCTCCTCGGGCGTGAGGTCTTCTCGGTACCGGCTTCCGAGCGCGGGCCGCTTCTTGTTGCGCGCGTACAGCGAGCAGGCGAGATCGGTGCACATGTAGGTGCCGACCGAGTTACCCCGGCGCCCGGATTCGCCGGCTTTGTGCGCGGTCATCAGCGAGACCCCGCCGCCGGTGTGGGTGGTCAGGCAGATCGTGCACATCTGCGCCCGGCCGGTGCCGCCGGTGGGATAGCGCAGCGCGACGCCGACCAGGCGGTCCTCCTGCGGAACGACCAGGTAGCCACGCCCTGGCAAGGACGGATCGCCCCAACCCAGGAAGTCCAGGTCGTGCCAGGGCCGCTCGGCCAGGTCCCGCGGCACGGGCAGCCGCTTGGCGTCTCCTTTCGAACAGTTGACGAACGACGACCTGATGTCGCGCTCGGTGACGGGTTCCATGATCGGATCTCCTTCGTCGATCGGTGGGCAAACCTCAGCGACGTTACGGTCCCCTCGGGGCCGGAACAACGGATTTTCTCGGTGCCGCGACCCGAATTCACGCACCCCCTCGGCAGGTGTGGCGGGACCACGGAAGCACTGGCTTGTGTGAAATTTCTGGTTCGCATATCGGCCGAAAGTCACCGGGTGCACGTCGGATTCGATTGGTGTACGTTTCTGTTTGTAAATAATGATTAGCTGCTCAGGCGGGGCTAGTGCAGCACGTCGCGAAGGTCAGTGGTGCGCACAACGGTCGAGCATGTTGTCGTCCGTTCCGCGACGAAACAGGATGCGCCGCGTTTGTCTCGGGATCGGATCATGCCTTCGCCACCGATGACCCCCCGGCTGCCGCACAGCCTGCGCACGGCCGGAGACTGACGGCATCCGGAGCTCGGGCGCAACCGGCCATTCGACCTGTGTGAAGGAGCACTATCCGTGTCGGACATCGCGATCGTCGGTATCGGCTGCCGCTACGCGGGTGGCATCGACTCACCGGAGTCGTTCTGGGACTTCGTCATCGGGAAGCGCGACGCGGTCACCGAGATTCCGGCGGACCGCTGGGACAACCGCCGCTACTATGATCCGGACCACCGCGCGCCGGGTCGCATGTACACCAAGCGCGCCGCATTCCTCACCACCGACCCGTGGGCTTTCGACCCCGACTTCTTCGGTATCTCGCCGCGCGAGGCGGCGGCCATGGATCCGCAGCAGCGACTCGTCCTGGAGGTGGCCTGGGAGGCGCTCGACGACGCGGGCATGGCGGGCCGCACCGCCGAGACCTCCGTGGGCGTCTACGTCGGAGCCTTCACCCTCGACCAGCTCGCGGTGGGGTTCACCGGCGCCGCGCTGCCGCACATCGACATGCACTCCGCCGCGGGCGCGTCGTACACCATGCTGTCCAACCGGATCTCCTATGCACTCGACCTCGACGGTCCCAGCCTGACCGTGGACACCGCCTGCTCGTCCTCGTTGGTCGCCCTGCATCTGGCCTGCCAGGCGCTGACCAACGGCGACTGCCGGACCGCGCTGGCCGGCGGTGTGAATCTGATGCTGCAACCGGGCACTTTCATCTCGATGTGCAAGGGCGGCTTCCTCGCCGAGGACGGGCGCAGCAAGGCCTTCGGGGCGAGCGCGGACGGCTACGGTCGCGGCGAGGGCGCGGGCATGGTGGTGCTGAAACCGCTCGCCGACGCCGAACGCGACGGCGACCGGGTCTACGCGGTACTGGCGGCGACCGGCGCCAATCAGGACGGACGCACCACCGCGATCACGGTTCCGAACGCCGACGCGCAGGAGGCGCTGGCGAGATCGGTGTGCGCGCGAGCGGGCATCGCACCGCACGAAGTGACCTACGTGGAGGCGCACGGCACCGGGACCCCGGTGGGCGACCCGCTCGAACTGCGCGCGATCGGTCGCGCCTACGGTGCGGTCGAAGGCCGTTCGACGCCCCTCCCGGTGGGGTCGGTGAAGGCGACCCTCGGGCACACCGAAGCCGCCGCGGGCATCGCGAGCGTCATCAAATCCGCGCTGGCGATCTCGCACCGCACGCTGCCTCCGCAGGGCTGGGTCGACGACGAGCTCAACCCCGGCGTCGACTTGGACAGGTTGCGGCTGACGATTCAGCGCGAGGCCGCGGCCCCCGCATCGCATGTCGACCGGATGACGGTGGCGGTCAACGGGTTCGGCTACGGCGGCAGCAACGCGCATGCCATCCTGCGGGAACACCGGCCCGGCCCGGCCGCGGCGGCACCGCTGCCCGCGCATCGCGGCGTGCTCGCCTTGTCCGCACACAGCGAGCAGGCGGTCCGCACGGTGGCGCGTGACCTCGCCGCACTCCTGGATCGCGGCGTCGACCTCGATCATCTCGCCGCAGCGGCGTGGACCAGGCGCAAGCACCACCCATTCCGGGTGGGACTTCCGTTCACCGACGCCGCCGAGCTGGCCGCCGACCTCCGCGGTCTCGCCGCGGGTGAGGGCACGGCGCCGGTACGCGTGACCGGAAACCCTGGTGCCGGACCGGTTTTCGTGTTCACCGGCATGGGCCCCCAATGGTGGGGCATGGGTCGCGACCTGCTGGCCGCCGACCCGGTGTGCGCTGCGGCGGCCGAACGCGTCGACATCGCGTTCACCGCGCTGGCCGGGTGGTCGATTCGCGCCGAGCTGGCCCGGCCGGAGGCGCAATCCCGGGTCACCGGGACCGAACTCGCGCAGTCCGCGAATTTCCTGCTCCAGGTGGCGCTGTTCGAAACCCTTGTGGCACAGGGCATCCGACCCGAAGCCGTCGTCGGTCACAGCGTCGGCGAAGTGTCGGCGGCGTATGTCACCGGTGTGCTGTCACTCGACGACGCGGTGGCGGTGGTCTACCACCGCGCCCGTTTGCAGGCGACCACCGCGGGCACCGGCGGCATGCTTGCGGTCGGGCTGTCCGCCGACCAGGCCGCGCGACTGATCGGCGACGGTGTGGAGGTCGCGGCGTACAACGGCCCCGCCTCCGTAACCCTTTCCGGCGCCGCGCACCGGCTGGCCGAGATCGCCGACCAGCTCGCCGAACGCGGCGTTTTCGCGAAGCGGCTCCAAGTGGAGGCGCCGTACCACAGCGCGCTGATGGATCCGATCCTCGATGAGCTGCGCACCACCCTGGCCACCCTCACGCCGCGCGAACCGACGATTCCACTTTTCTCGACCGTCACCGGCGCGGCGGTGACCGGCGCGGACTGGGACGCGGGCTACTGGTGTTCCAACGTCCGCGCACCTGTGCGCTTCGCCGACGCGATCCGCGCGGCGATCACCGCGGGTGGACGCGTGTTCCTGGAGATCGGTCCGCACCCGGTGCTCGGCGCGAACATTCGCGAGGTGCTGCTGCACAGCGGGAAGAAGGGCACCAGCGTGGCGACGCTCGACCGCAAGCAGCCCGACGACCACAGCATGCGCCAGGTGATCGCCGACCTGTACGCCGCGGGCGCGCTCGACGTCGGCGCGGTGATCGGCGAGACCCGCGCACCCCATCTGCCGCTGCCGAGATACCCCTGGCAGCGCGAGCGCCTGCGCGCCGACCTCCCGGAGTTCGGCAATCGACCGCACGGCACGCCCGGCGGGTACACCATGCTCGGCGACCCGAGCCCGGACCAGGAGCGGCACTGGACGGTCCAGATCGCCGCGGAGCTGCTGCCCTGGATCGACGACCACGTCATCGACGGCGCCCGGATCCTGCCCGGCACGGCCTATCTGGACGCGGCGCTGAGCGCGGCGGCCGTGGAGTTCGGCACGCCGGATACCGGCTGCGTGGCCGCCGTCGAGCAGGTCCGCTTCGTCGCGCCGCTGGTGATCGAGCGGGGTGAGGTCCCGGTCGTGCGACTGCGAGTCGAGGAATCGACGCGGCGGTTCACCATCCGTTCTCGCGGCGCGATCGGCGACACGTGGACCACGCATGCCACCGGCCGGCTGGTCGAAGGAGCGATCGACGCGCCCCGGATCGTCGTGCCGGACACCGCGGCGATGACATCAGTCGAGCCCGCCACGCTGTACGCCGGTCTCACCGCCACCGGCGTCGCGCACGGCCCCTCCTTCCGGCTGGTCCGCGCGGCATGGGTGGACGGCGACACCGTCGTGGCGACCGTGGACGCTGCCAGCGCGGTCGGCACCGGTCATCTGGCGCATCCGTGCGTGCTGGACGCCGCCTGGCAGGTCGTCTCGCTCGGCGACGCGGGCGGGCCGCGTCAGGTGGGCGCGATGATTCCGGTCGGTGCGGCCGCGGTGCGCATGTTCGCTCCCTTGCCGAGGCGCGCGGTCGTGGTCGCGCGGCTGACCGCGCCGCTGCGCGCCGACGTCACCGTGCTCGACGCCGGGCACGAGGTGGTGTTACAGATCGTCGGCGCGAAGTTCCGGGCCGTGCCGTTCGACGCCGGTCCGCTGCGCCGATTGGAACAGCTGTACTACGAGGAGCGCTGGACGCCGCGCGCTCCGATCGATCACTCCCCTCTGCCTTCGGCCGCGCACGCCCACACCGTGGTGGTGCCGCTGAAGGGCGCGCGGCGAACCAGGGTGGAGCAGATCACACGGAGTTCCATCCGCGCGGACGTGATCCACATCGGTTCGCTCGGCGCCGCATTCGAGGACGTACTGCGGGAGCGATTGCACGCGGCGCACACGGCGGAGGGCGTCGAGCGGATCCACGTGTGCGTGCTCGCGGGTACCGGCGCCGATCCGGTGGGTGAGCTGTGGCTGCTGAGCAGACTGGCGCTGATCGTCGAGCGCTTCGCCGATGCGACGCAGCCCGAGCCGCGCCCACCGACCGGCGACGGCTCCGTGCACGTCACCCTGGTCACCGAGCGCGCCTTCGTGCATCCCGACGACGCGGCACTGCCCGACCCGGATCACGCCGCGCTGGCCGGCGCCCGCCGCGTCCTGCTGAACGAGCAGCCGCGGCTGCGCTGGCGGCTGGTCGACGTCGAGCCGGACACCTCCGAGACCGACCTGCTCACCGAATTGGCTGTGCCGGGAGCGTTTTCGGCCGACGGCACCGACGAGGTCTTCCTCCGCGACGGCTTGCGCTGGTCGACGACCGTGGTGCGCGCACTGCCGGATCAGCTCGCGGCACTCGACCGGCCCGCGCCGTTGCTCGACGTGGAGGCCAACTTCACGCTGGACATCCCGCGCTCCGGGGCACTGTCCCAGCTCGGCTGGCGCCGCGCCGAACGGCGAGCGCCGGGCCCCGGCGAGGTCGAGGTGCGGATGGCCGCGGTCGGCCTGGGTTTCAAGGATCCGCTCAAAGTGCTCGGCGTCCTCGGTGCGGACGAGCTGACCGGAACGTATTTCGGCACCGCGCCGGGCATGGAGGGCGCGGGCACCGTGGTCCGGGTCGGCCCCGATGTCACCCGGCCGCGCGTCGGCGACCGCGTCGGCCTGGCCTCGCCGGGCATGATCGAGCGCTACCACGTGGCGCGTACCGAGGTCGTCGGCCCGGCCGCGGACGGCATGCGACCGGAAGTGTGCACCTCCACCGTCTCGCTGGTCACCGCCGAGTACGCGCTGCTGGATCTGGCGCGGCTGCGTTCCGGGGAGACGGTGCTGGTGCACGGCGCGGCGGGCGGCGTCGGCGCGGCGGCCGTCCAGCTGGCGAAACTGCACGGCGCCAGGGTGATCGGCGCCGCGAGCAACGACGAGCGGCGCGCCTACGTGCGGGCCCAGGGCGCCGACGATGTGCTGCACTCGCGGTCGCTGAACTTCGTCGACGACGTGCTCCGCCGCACCCACGGCCGGGGCGCGGACATCGTCATCAGTACCGCCCCCGGCGAGATCGTCCACCAGAACTTCGCCGCGGTCGCGGAGTTCGGCCGCATCGTGGAGATCGGCAAGGCCGACATCTACACCGGCGGCGTGCTCGACCTGCGCAACTTCGACAAGAACGTCGCCTACTTCTCCTTCGACCTGGACCGGATGCTGAAGCTGCGCCCCACCGAGGTACTCGCCCGCGTCCAGGCGGTCGGCGGCAAGCTCGCCGAGGGCACCTACCGCCCGCTGCCGTATCACTCGTTCGGCGAGCACGAGGTGTCCACCGCGTTCGAAGAAGCGCTGCGCTCCACTCGAATCGGCCGCGTCGCGCTCGACCTGACCGGCGCGGCTCCTCCGGTGCGTCCCTGCCCTGCCGAGGCATCCATCGATCCAGACGGCCGCTATCTGATCACCGGCGGACTCGGCGCCTTCGGGCTGGCCACCGCGCGCTGGCTGGTGCGGCGCGGCGCCCGGCACCTGGTGCTGGTCGGCCGCCATGGCGCCACCACCGCGGCCGCCCGCGCCCACCTGGAGCATTGGCGCACCGAAGGGGTCGAGGCGCTGGTCGAGCGGACCGACATCACCGATGCCGCCGCGGTCCGCGCGGTGATCGAGCGGGTGCACACGGCGCGGTCCCCGCTGCGCGGAGTCTTCCACGCCGCGGGTGTGCTGCACGATCAGCGCATCGCCGCCATGGACCGCGCCGGTCTCGCCGCGGTGTTCCGGCCGAAGCTGGACGGGGCGCGCGCAGTGGCCGCCGCGCTGGCCGCCGCCGAGGTGCGACCGGAAATGATCGTGCTGTTCTCCTCCGGCAGCGCGATCATGGGCGGCATCGGCCAGTACTCCTACACCGCGGCCAACCTGGCGTTGCAGTGCTTCGCCGACCAGCTGGCCCGCCGCGGCCAGCGGGTGCTGTGCGTCGCCTGGGGCGCGATGTCGGGCGGCGGCATGGTCGACTCCGACGAGACCGTGCGGCGCTACCTGCGCGTCGCCGGATTCGACGCGATCGACATGGACGAAGGCACCGAATACCTCGGCGAGGCTCTGCGGCTCGGGGTGCGTCAGGCGGCGATCATTTCCGTCGATTGGGGCAAGGTGGCGCCGGCCGCACCCCAGCTGGCCCGCACCCCGAGGGTGGCCGAGCTGATCGCGGCCGCCGCCGAGGACGATTCGGCCCTCGCCCGGCTGCGCGCGGAATTGACCGCCCTCGCCCCGGCCCAGCGCGCCACCGTCGTCGGCTGTCTGCTCGCCGAGCAGCTCGCGGACGTGATGGGCGTGGCGGCCGACTCCATCGATCCGGCGGTGCCGCTGCCCGAACTCGGCATGGACTCGCTGATGGCCGTCGAGTTCGGGGCGCTGGTGAGCAAGACGCTCGGCGTGGAGATCAACAGCATGCAACTGGGCCGCTCGTTCAGCCTGGCGCAGGCCGGTGCGCGGATCGCGGATATGGTCGTCGGCTCCGCGGACCGCGCTCACTGCCCCTGACACCTCGGCGTATCACCGAACACCACTGACGCGACGCCGGTTTCGAGGCCGGTACGCCGGGTATCCGGCGCGAGCGGGAGGTGTGAGAGTGGCGCAGAGTGCACAGAAGAAATTCGCGGCGAGACGGCGGCTGCGCGGGCCGGCGGATCTGCCGGGCCGGTCGTGGTGGGGCGTGGTGAAGCGATCGGTCCGCGAATTCCAAGAGGACAATCTCAGCGACTGGGCCGCGTCCCTGACGTACTACAGTGTGCTGTCACTGTTTCCGGGGCTGATCGTGCTCACCGCCGGGTTGGGCATGCTGGGACGCGACGACACCGGCGCGTTGGTCGACACCATCCGCGCGATCGGGCCGGGCAGCGGGACGGACCTGCTCGTCGACGCGGTGAACGACATACACGAAGCCCAAGCCCCGGCCGGTCCACTGGCGTTGCTCGGGTTGGCCTCCGCGCTGTGGACCGCGTCGGCCTACATCGGCGCGTTCATGCGCGCGAGCAACGCCATCTACGACATCGAGGAAGGACGACCGCCCTGGAAGACCGTGCCGGTGCGGGTGGCGCTGACCGCCGCGGTGGTCGCCTTGCTGGGCGTCTGCACGGTCGGCGTGGTGATCAGCGGTTCGCTGGCCGACCACGTCGGCCGCTGGCTCGGGCTCGGGCAGGTCGCGATCACGGTCTGGGGCATCGTCAAGTGGCCGGTGATGATGGCGCTGATCAGCCTGGTCTTCGCCCTGCTGTACTGGGCGGCGCCCAACGTGCGGCAGCCGGGGTTCCGCTGGTTGACGCCGGGTAGCGCGCTGGCCGTCCTGCTCTGGGCGGCAGCTTCCTGGGGTTTCGCGTTCTACGTGGGCCACTTCGGCTCCTACAACCGGGTCTACGGCTCCCTCGGTGGCGTCGTGGTCTTCCTCGTGTGGCTGTGGATCTCGAATATCGCGGTGCTGCTGGGCGCGGAAGTGGATGCCGAACTCGCGCGAGCGCGCAGTATCGCCCACGGCCATCCCGAAGATGCCGAACCTTACCTGCCTCCGCGCGACGACCCCGACGAATGACCAAGAGCGTCAGCCGATCCCGGTAGACAGCGCAGAGCGGAGCGCACCGAACGAACACCGGCGCGAACTCGCCGAAGCCGCCGGGCTCGAGGACCGGGAGAGCGCCGGTCGACGAACGCGAAGGTCCGCGCCACGGATGATCGCCGACCTTCGCGCCGCCGATTCGTCACCGCCGATCGGCTTCGGCGCTCTGGTCGGCCGCGCGGATCGCTTCGGCGAGTTCACCGCGCAGACGCTCGGCGGTCGTCTCGTCGCCCGCGTCCTCGGCGGTGGTGATGTCCTGCCGCAGTTGGGCGATCGTGTCCTGCAATGCCATGAGACCTCCTCGTCACGTTCTCGGACGGCTTCGATGGGAAAGGCGGCGATCCGCCCCTCCTGGTCAGGGTGGCCGCTCGAGCGAGGACGAAACACCGGCGGCCGGTCGCGACCCCGGAAACCTGCTCGCCTCGATCGGATACTGCGGTGAAAAGAGAGTCCTGAGATTGAACCCGGGGTAACCGGGTACTCATGATCACGATGTATCGGGGATTCCGGTCGCCGCTGCCTCGTTTGGTACCAACCGTGCTGACACCTGCCAGCACACCGAACGGTTGTGACCAGTCCGAATGCTGAGCACAGCCGCTCGGCCAACACCCTACGACGTGCTGGGCGGGATGCCGTATCCGAAACAGCAGAAGTGCCGCGCCGATGGAGTCGTTCACCTTTCGCAGCGACAGCTTGAGTGACACCGAAGAATTCCTCAATCGCAACTACACCACCATGCGGATCGGCAACAGCGCCGGGACACCGGTCCGGACCAGCGTCACACGGGACGTCCTCGGTCCCGTCAGCCTCGACGAGTTCGAGCTGGGCTTCGACATGAGCTATGACGCGCAGCCATTGGGCAGAATATGCCTGTGCCGGGTGAAGTCGGGCACGATCGAAGAGCACTACCGCGACGTCGGCACCGACTACTTCCATCCCGGGGATGTCGGACTGCTCACCCCACCGGACCTGCCGTATTCCGGGGTGATCCACCACGCCCGCTACAGCATCACGTTGTTCGACCCCGCTCTGCTCAGCCGGGTGGCGGCCACGAACCCCGATCACGACCTCGAACCTGTCCGGCTGACGGGGCACCGGCCGGTCTCCCCCGCGGCCGCCGGCCACCTGTCCCGGGTACTGGAGCACATGCGCGACCTCGCCACCGACCGCACCGCACGCGAGCAACCCCTGATCACCTCCACCGCCGCGCAGTATCTGGCTGCCAGCGTGCTGCACGCCCTGCCCAGCACCGCCCACACCGATCCGACGGCGAGCGACCGCAACGACGCCCATCCCGACACGGTGCGGCGCGCGCTGGCGTATCTCGAATCCCACGTCCGCGACGACATCGCCGTCACCGACATCGCCGCGGCCGCGTACGTCACCGTCCGTGCACTGCAATTGGCGTTCCGGCGCCACCTCGGCACCACGCCCATGGCGTATCTGCGGCGGCTTCGCCTGCGCGGTGCGCACGAACAACTACGCGACTGCTCGCCCGAGGACGGCCACACGGTCACGTCGATCGCGGCGGCTTGGGGCTTCGGCCACCCCGGACGATTCGCGACCGCCTACCGCGAGGCATACGGCCGAACCCCGCTGACGACGCTCAACGACTGATCCCTTAGGGCGCGATCGGCCAGCGCACCGCAGGACATCCGGTGCCGCGATCAGTCGCGCATGGCGCGTTCCCGAAGGTCGGCGATGGTCCGCGACAGGACCCGGGAGACGTGCATCTGGGAGACCCCGAGCACCTCGGCGATCTGCGCTTGCGTGCGCCCTTCGAAGAAGCGCATGCGCAGCACCCGCCGCTCCCGCTGGGGCAGTTCGGCGAGCAACGGCGCGACCGCCAGCGCCTCCTCGGTCAGTTCGTAGGAGGGGTCCTCCTCGCCGAAGGTCTCGGCGACCCGGACCGACGTGCCGCTGGTTTCGTCGTCCTCGACGACGGCGTCGATCGAGTTGGTGGAGTAGGCGTTGCCCGCCAGCAGCGCCTGCGTGACCTCCAGCAGGTCGATGTTCAGTTCCACGGCGATCTCCAGGGCGGTGGGCATCCGCTCCAGTCGCTGGCAGAGCCTCTCCACGGCGGGGCCGATGGTCAACTGGATCTCCTTGATCCGGCGCGGCACCCGCACGGCCCAGCTGTGGTCGCGGAAGTGGCGGCGCACTTCGCCCATGATCGTCGGGACGGCGAACGACAGAAACGACGGCCCACGAGCCGGGTCGAAGCGATCGACCGCGAGTACCAAGCCCACCGAGGCGATCTGGTACAGGTCGTCATAGTTCTCCCCCCGACCGACGAAACGGCGGGCGATGTGATCGGCCAGCGGCAAGCACCGGCGCACGATCTCTTCCCGCAACCGCGGGCGTTCGGGGTCGTCGTCGGTCATCCCGCACAATTTCTCGAGCCACGGTTCGATGCCGTCGTAGCTGTCGGTTCCGCGGCGCGCCCGGCGCGGAACGGCGGTTCTGTGCTTCGTGGTCGCCAGTGCCATGAGCTTCCTCGATTCGCCTTCACCTGCGGTCGACACGCTCACGCGATGGTGAACGATGCGACGATCGCCGAGTACCGCCCGACGACGATGTCAAGCGATGGCGGGCAGGTTTGTTCGTATAGTGGACGGCCGACGGTGTGGACGTTCGTTCGCGACGCAGCTCATCTCGCCTCGACGTCGCCGCGGCTGAGTCCCGCCACCGGAACAGTGCGGTCGATGATCCGCGTGCGCGGGGACTGCGCATTGTTTCCCGGACCACCTTTGGTCCGCCCGAGCGCGTCGTTCGGCCGCACGGCCCCGGGTGAGCGGCATTCGCGCGGCGGCTCGGCGGCGTGCGGCCCGGACACGCGGCACGCGAGGACCGGCAGGTTCTGCCGCACTGCCAGCACGTCCACGATGCGCGGCACCGGACCGTCGTCCGGCACGGTGATGCGGACGGCGACGTCCCCTCGCGCACCGCGTTCCGCCAAGCGCAACACCGCGCGCACGCCCGCGCAGGACAGGAAACTCACCCGGCAGAGATCGACGATGACCGAAGAGATCGACGTTGTGCCACAGTGGTTTTCGACAGCCTCGGCCAGCGCCGTGAACAAGCCGTCGGCGTTCGCCGCGTCCAATTCACCATACGTGATCAGAACAAGGCCGTCGTTGGTCCGGATGGTCTCCACGCCGTACTGACATGACATGCGCACCTCCGGCGGCGGGGTTTCGGGCACGAGACCGCGCGACTCCCAGGCTCTCAGGGCTCGGGGCCGGTGTCAGCGCGGCAGGCGAAGTCGTCCGGGGCGTCGGTCCGAAAAACGAAATCGCCTCGTGGTCAATCGCGGGGTATGCGGAGGTGGACCGTGAGCAGGATATGGTCGAACGCGGCGACCAGGTCCGGCGGTGGCGGCGGCACGAGGGGGAGTTCGGTGATCAACTGCTGGGCCAGCGCGCGCAGCTTGGTGTTGGTCTCCTGGGACCGCCAGCGCAGCACCTGGAACGCTTGATCGGCGCTGATCTGGTAGATGTTCATGAGCACCCCCTTCGCCTGCTCGATCACCGCGCGGTTCTCGTACAGACCGGGCAGGGTCGCGGCGAGCATGGCCTGGTGGGCCTCCTCCAGGGTGCCGGAGAGATCGACGTAGAAGCCGGAAGTGCCGACGGCGGTGCCGGTGTCGTCCAGGATGCGGTCGGCGACGACGAGCACGGTGTGTTCCTGGCCGGACAGGTCGATGAACCGATGCCGGCTGGAGAAAGGCTCGCCGTGGTCGATGGCGCGCGTGATGGTCTCGGCGACGTGCGTGCGGTCGTCGGGATGCTTGTGCGCGAGCAGCAATTGCGTTGTCGGTTCGATCTCGCCCGGCCGGTAGCCGTGCATGCGATACACCTCCGCGGACCACTCCCAGCGACGCGTGGCGAACCAGAACCGGAAGCTGCCGACGGCGGGCTGCTCGGCAGGCGACGAGCCGGTGGCGGTCAAGGGTGACATGCACGGCTGCGTGTGCTGAGTCATGAATGCGATGCCTCTCCGAAACACAAGGGGCTGGTGGCCGCGTGAGCCCGCGAACCGGCGCCATCCCTCGCGAGGAAGCGCACGGCCGTGGACGCGTTCGGCCGAAATATCCGCTGTTGACTCAACGGCCGGCGCACGGACACATCGTGTCGGCAGCCGGTGATTTGCCGACCCAGTATGTCATCCGCGTTCGGATCGAGCAGGCCGGACCCCGCGACGGCGCCGAACGGCATCGCCTGCCCATGCTTCCGGCGCGCGCGTGTTCGCTTGCATCGCAGGTGATGTCGCTGCGAAGGATGACAAGGTCGCCGTTTGCGGCCCACTGTTCGACGCTCGCGCAGGCGGCGTCGCGCC
>NZ_BAFP01000098.1 GCF_000308455.1 Nocardia abscessus NBRC 100374
ATGGCGCACGCAGATCCGGCTGGCGGCCTCCCTGCCGTTGCTCGCCGCGGGGCTGCCGATCGCCCGGGTCGCGGGCCGGGTCGGCTACGCGACGCCGAGCGCCTACGTCGCGGCGTTCCGCCGGACGGTCGGGGTACCGCCCGGACGGTATTTCACCGGTTGATCAGGCGTTGGTGCCGCTGTCCACGGTGAGGAACGCGCCGGTGACGCTGCGGCCGGACGGACCGGCCAGGAACGCCACCGTGGCCGCGACATCCTCGACGGCGCCGAAACGGCCGAGCGCGGTCAGGTCACGCTGCAGCTGCGCGTCAGCGCCGTCGCCGGGGTTCATGTCGGTGTCGGTGGAACCCGGCTGCACGAGGTTCACCGTGATCGCGCGCGGGCCGAGTTCCCGGGCCAGCGCCTTGGTGAAGCCGTTGAGAGCCGACTTGCTGAGGTTGTAGAGCGCCAGACCGGCGAACGGCGCGTGGTCGGTCAGGTTGGTGCCGATGCTGATGATCCGCCCGCCGGCGGTCATGTGCGCGATCGCGGCCTGCGCACCGACGAACGCGGCGCGGGCGTGCACGTTGAGCGCGTTGTCGATCTCCGCGACGGTGAACTCCTCGAACGGCTTGGCCGGGAAGATCCCCGCGTTGTTGACCAGGATGTCCAGCCCGCCGAGTTCGGACGCGGCACGGTCCACCGCCGCGCGCACCGCCGTGGCGTCGGCGCTGTCGGCCTGGATCGCGACGGCTCGGCGTCCGAGCGCCTCGACCGCGTCGACCACCGTCTTCGCCTGCCCCTCGGCGTGCTGGTAGGTCAGCGCGACGTCCGCGCCCGCCGCGGCGAGGCGGCGCGCGATCGCCGCTCCGATACCGCGACTGCCGCCGGTCACCAGCGCGACCTTGCCCGTGAGGTCCGACATCGGTACTCCTTTATTTTTGTGCCGATCAATACATAAATAGCCAAGCGCATCGGCCACGGCGCTGTCAATAGGTATATTTAACGATCGACACAGAAAGGTGTGGCATGGCTGGACGGGGACGACCGCGCGCCTTCGACCGGACCGAGGCGTTGCACCGCGCGATGGAGGTCTTCTGGGAGCACGGCTACGAGGGCGCCTCGATGAGCGACCTCACCACCGCGATGGGCATCAACTCCCCCAGCCTGTACGCCGCGTTCGGCGGCAAAGAGGAACTGTTCCGCGCGGCCGTCGAACTCTACGGCCGCACCGACGGCGGTTACACCGACCGCGCGCTGCGCGAAGAGCCGACCGCGCGGGCGGGCATCGAGGCGATGCTGCGGGACAACGCGGTCGCTTACACCCAGGAGAACAAGCCGCACGGCTGCATGGTCGTGCTCGCCGGTTCCACCTACACCACGCGCAACACGAGCATCCGCGACTTCCTGATCGAGAAACGCCGCGAGACGACCGAGGACATCCGGCGCCGGCTCGACCGCGGCGTCGCCGAGGGCGATCTGCCGGAAGACACCGACACCGCGGCGCTGGCCGGTTTCTACACCACGGTCCTGTACGGCCTGTCCATCCAGGCACGGGACGGCGCGTCACTGACAGAACTCACCGCGTCCATCGACTGTGCCATGGCCGCCTGGCCCGCCACGGCCGGTTGACCCGGGCTATTTCCGGCGCAGCGCGGCGATGCGCTCACCGAGTTGCTCGGCCGAGGCCAGCGCGGTCGGCGGCCCGCCGCATTCCCGGCGCAGTTCGCCGTGGATCACGCCGTGGGGTTTTCCGGTGCGATGGTGATGCATCGCCACCAGGCTGTTGAGTTCGCGCCGCAGTTCGCCGAGCCGATCGGCCGTGGCGACCCGCTGCGCGGCGTTCGCCACCTGCGGACCGGGATCGGGGACGGGCGCGGGCATGCTCCGATCGGAGACCTGCTTGGCCTGCCGCTCGCGCAGCAGGGCGCGCATCTGCTCGGCATCCAGTAGCCCCGGGATCCCCAGATAGTCGGCTTCCTCGTCGCTGCCGGCGAAAGTCGCGGTGCCGAAGGAGGATCCGTCGTAGATCACCTGGTCGAGCTCGGCGTCGGCGGCCAGCGCGACGAAGGACTTCTCCTGCTCGCCCGGCTCGTCCTCCTGCTTGTTCGCCTCGATCAGCAGTTCGTCGTCGAGGCCGTTCTTCTCGCGGTGCGGCTTGCCGATGACGTGGTCGCGCTGCAACTCCAGCTGCGCGGCCAGGTCGAGCAGCACCGGCACCGAGGGCAGGAACACCGTCGCGGTTTCGCCCGGCTTGCGGGCACGCACGAACCGCCCGATCGCCTGTGCGAAGTACAGCGGGGTGGAAGCGCTGGTCGCGTACACCCCGACGGCCAGGCGTGGTACGTCGACGCCTTCGGACACCATGCGCACCGCGACCATCCAGGGCTGCGTGCTGTTGCTGAACTCGGCGATGCGGCTGGAGGAGGCCGGGTCGTCGGAGAGCACCAGCGCGGGCTTCTCGCCCGAGATGTGCTCCAGCAGTTCGGCGTAATCGCGGGCGCGGTCCTGGTCGGTGGCGATCACGAGGCCGCCCGCGTCGGGCATGCCGGAGGCGCGCTTCTGGCGCAGCCGGATGTCGGCGGCGCGCAGTACGGCGGAGATCCAGTCGCCCGCCGGGTCCAGCGCGGTCCGCCAGGCGCGCGCGGTCTGCTCGGCGTTCAGCGGCTCACCGAGGCGCGCGGAATACTCCTCGCCCGCGCTGTCGCGCCAGTGCGCCTCACCGGAGTAGGCCAGGAAGACCACGGGCCGCACCACGCCGTCGGCGAGCGCCTCGGCGTAGCCGTAGGTGTGGTCGGCGCGGGACTTCGGGAAACCGGACTCGTCGGGTTCGTAGACGATGAACGGAATCTGGCTGTCGTCGCTGCGGAACGGGGTACCGGTCAGCGCGAGGCGGCGGGTGGCGTCACCGAACGCCTCGGCGGTCGCGTCACCCCAGCTCTTGGCGTCTCCCGCGTGGTGGATCTCGTCGAGGACGACGAGCGTCCTGCGGTTTTCGGTGCGCACGCGATGACGGAAGGGATGTGCGGCGACCTGGGCGTACGTGACGACGACACCGTGATAGTCGCCCGAAGTGCCGCCGGTGGAGTTGGAGAACCGCGAGTCGAGCGCGATGCCGACGCGCGCCGCGGACTGCGCCCACTGGTGCTTGAGGTGTTCGGTGGGCGCGACGACGGTGACCTGGTCCACGGTGCGGTCGGCCAGCAGTTCGGCGGCCACGCGCAGCGCGAACGTGGTCTTTCCCGCACCCGGGGTGGCCACGGCGAGGAAGTCCCGCGGCTTGGTGGCCAGATACTTCGTCAGCGCACGTCGCTGCCAGGCGCGGAGGGAGCCGCCGGCGGGGGTGCCCACTGCTTTCGAATCGCCCGGCGTCTCTGCTTCTCCCGCCACAGCGGCGCCACCGGACCCAGTCACGCAGACGACCCTAGCGGCCCGGCCCGGCGTGTCGCCAAACCGACGCGAGGTGCGCGACGGGCATCACAGGCCACCGGCCGAGACGCTGGGAGTTCACCCGATGCCCACCGACACGTCGTGTCCGCACGCCGATACCGATCGCCGAAGTGCGCGATGCTGTAAGCACGATGACAGAGCACCGCGCCCGCCCGGGCGATCCGCCGCGGACCGACGCACCGTCGCACCGCGGCACCGCCGTGCGTACCGGGACGTGGGCCGCGCGGGCGGGCGCGCGGACAGCGGAGGCGGGCAGGCGAGCAGGCTCGCTGATCGTGCGGGTGTCGGAGAAGGCCTGGGCGGATTCCATCTTCGCCAAGTCGGCCGCGGCGGCGTTCTGGCAGACGCTCTCGCTGGCGCCGCTGTTGCTCGGGGTGCTCGGCAGCCTCGGTTACGTCGGCGGCTGGTTCGGCCCGGACACGGTGCAGATCGTCGAGTCGAAGATCATCGCGTTCAGCCAGGAACTGTTCAGCGCGAGCGTGGTCACCGACCTCATCGAGCCGACGGTGCGGGACGTACTCGGCCGCGGTCGCGGCGCGGTGGTCTCGGTGGGCTTCGTGCTGTCGTTGTGGGCCGGATCGTCGGCGATGGCCACCTTCGTCGACTCCATCGTCGAGGCCCACGACCAGCAGGACGCCCGTCACCCGGTGTGGCAGCGCATCTTCGCGCTGCTGCTGTACGTGCTGTTCCTGGTGGCGGCGGTGTTCATCCTGCCGCTGGTGGCGCTGGGGCCGACGCTGATCGGCCGGGTGCTGCCCACCGCCTGGCGGGCGACCGGCCTGCAAATGCTGGATTTCTTCTACTACCCGGGCGTCGGCCTGCTGCTGATCGTCGGGCTCACCACCCTGTACAAGCTGGCGCTGCACACCTCGCTGCCCTGGCACCGGCTCTTCGGCGGGGCACTGGTGGCGGGCGTCTTCTTCATGGCGGCCAGCGACGTGCTGCGCCGCTACCTGTCGTGGGTCACCCGCACCGGCGTCACCTATGGTGCGCTGGCGACGCCGATCGCGTTCCTGCTCTTCACGTTCTTCCTGGGCTTCGCGGTGATCCTGGGCGCGGAGTTCAACGCGGCGGTGCAGGAGTTCTGGCCCGCACGCGCGACGCGCATGGAGCAGGTGAAGGAGTGGATCGCCAATCAGGTACGCGGCGAGGGGGGCGCCGACGAGGACATGGCGGACCGCGACGAAGGCGCCCCGCCTGCGGACGCCGCCGCGTCCGAGCCTGCGCGGGCCGCGTTCGACCTGCGAAAGGCGTCGTCCTCCTCCGGCGACCTATCCGCGTCTCACTCGCCCTTGCGTAGGCCGTCGTAGACCTTCTTGCACTCCGGGCACACCGGAGAGCCTGGCTTGGGCGAACGGGTCACCGGGAAGACCTCTCCGCACAGCGCGACCACGTGGGTGCCCATCACGGCGCTCTCGGCGATCTTGTCCTTCTTCACGTAATGGAAGAACTTCGGGGTGTCGTCGCCCGTCGTCTCGTCGGTCGTCGTATCCGGGCGAACGATGGTGTCGGTGCTCACGCATTCCATGATGCCGCATCGCGAGAGACGGGCCACCACGGTGTCGCGTCCGGGGTGACCACGGTCTCGGATCGGGAGCTGAGCCCGGTATCGAGTCAGAGGCGACCACGGTATCGGCACAGCAGCCGACCACGGTATCGCATCACAAGTGACCCCGGTTCCGGCATGGAGCTGACCACGGCATGTGCGCGGCGGGACCACGAGTGGAAGACTCAGGGCATGCAGCAGAACGGCGATTCCCCATCCGCCGACGGCCGCGACCGCGAAGAGCACCCCGACGTGACGATGCCGACGCAGCCCCGCCGTTCCCCCGGATACTTTCCCGGCAATGACGACAGACACCCGGCGCTGATCACCGAGGCCGCGCCCTCGCTGGAAGACCAGCACCGCGCTCGCGTGCGCCGGTACACGATCATCATGGCGTTTCGCATACCGTGCCTGGTTCTCGCCGCGATCGCCTACAGCGCGCTCGGCAATCCGCTGGTGTCCATCCTGATCATCGTCGCGTCCATTCCGCTGCCCTGGATCGCGGTGCTGATCGCCAACGATCGCCCGCCGCGCCGTAAGGACGAGCCCAGCCGCTGGGACCGTCAGCGGACGGCCATCGAGTCCCGATCGCACAACGCCATCGACGGCTGAACCTCCGCCCGGCGGCCATCGCCCCCACCACGAGCACATCCGCGTGCGTTCAGTGCGCACCGCGCGCACCGACGAAGGCCGGTGCGCGGCGGATGACGGCCGACATCACGGCAGCGGCGGCGCACAATCCGCCCGCCAGATACCAGGCGAGGTCGTAGCTGCCCTGGACATCGCGGATGACACCCGCGCCGGTGGCCGCCACCGCCGAGCCGATCTGGTGGGAGGCGAACACCCAGCCGAAGGCGACCGGGCCGTCGGCGCCGAACAGTTCGCGGCACAGCGCGACCGTCGGCGGCACCGTGGCCACCCAGTCCAGGCCGTAGAAGACGATGAACACCCACAGGCTCGGTTGCGTGTCGGGACCGAGCAGCGCGGGAAGGATCAGCAGCGACAGTCCACGCAGCGTGTAGTAGCCGATCAGCAGGTAGCGCGGGTCGATCCGGTCGGTCAGCCAGCCGGACGCGATGGTGCCCGCCACGTCGAAGACGCCGACGACGGCCAGCAGGCTCGCCGCGGCGGTCGGCGGCATGCCGTGATCGTGCGCCGCGCTGACGAAATGGGTGCCGACCAGCCCGTTGGTCGACGCGCCGCAGACCGCGAACCCACCGGCGAGCAACCAGAATCCGGGTCGGCGCGCGATCGCGCCGAGCACGGTGAGCGCGCGCGACGCCCC